>CABVDR010000006.1 GCA_902497145.1 uncultured Oscillospiraceae bacterium | reverse complement strand
GGCCACCTTGTTGGCCCCGTGCTTGGTGCGGTAAAAACCAAGGCGTTCTTTACGTCCAGCTGATCCACCAGCATGGCCAGCAGCTTGGTTTTGTTGCCTCGGTCCACAAAGTACACGGATTGATGGATGGCCTCCACGGGAGAGGACACCGGATCCACCGCCACCCGGGCGGGGTTGTGGAGCAGGGAGTTCACCAGGTCGGTGATTTCCTTGGGCATGGTGGCCGAGAAAAACAGGGTCTGCTTCTTCTCCGGCAGCCACTTCAAAATTTTCTTCACATCGTGGATAAAGCCCATGTCCAGCATCCGGTCGGCCTCGTCCAGCACAAAAATCTCCAGGGCCTTCAGGTCGATAAAGCCCTGCTGGTACAGGTCGCCCAAGCGACCGGGGGTGGCTACCAGAATGTCCACACCCTTTCCCAACTTTTCCACCTGGGGGGCCTGTCCCACGCCGCCGAAGATGACGGTGCAGCGCAGGGGCAGGTGACGGCCATAGTGTTCAAAGCTCTCGCCAATCTGAATGGCAAGCTCCCGGGTGGGTGTGAGGATCAGAGCACGGATGGGGTGGCTGCGGGAGGGATCCTTGCTCAGCCGCTGGAGAATGGGGGCGGCGAAGGCACAGGTCTTGCCGGTGCCGGTCTGGGCACAGCCCAGCACGTCCCGCCCCGCCAGGGCAGGAGGAATGGCCTGCTCCTGAATGGGGGAGGGATGCTTGTAGCCCTCCTCCTTCAGAGCAGCCAGGATTTGGGGACACAGCCCCAGATCTTCAAATGTCATGTTGTTCGTTCCTTCTTTTCATTCGGAGGCGGTGGGGAGATACCCGTCCGGCCTCCGGCCCGCGGTTCCCTGCGGGCTGGGGTGTCACTGCGCCGAGACCAGCTTCAGTACCTGGGCCACGCTCTCAGCCAGTTCCTGTCCGGGGAGAGCGTCTACAATGTAGTCGGCATAGGTCTCATAGAGAGGGGAGCGAATGGTGAGAATGTCATCCAGCGTCTGTCCTGGCTCCAGGGCGATGCCTCGGGAGTCCAGGTTGTGGATGCGGTGCTTGAGCTCCTCCAGGGGGACCCGGAGATAGATGACCGGGCCCATGGCCTTCAGATGGGCCATAGCGCCTTCCCGGCACACTACACTGCCCCCCGGGGCAATGACGTGGTGGTCGCACTGGACCGAGCGTACCGCCCGCTCCTCGGCGTCCAGAAAATAGGGTACGCCCCGGCGGTCCAAAATATCCTGGAGCAGCGCACCTTCCTGCTGCTGAATGACCAGGTCGGTATCCAAAAAGCCAAAGCCCAGGGCCTTGGCCAACAAAACGCCTACGGTGCTCTTGCCTGAGCCAGGCATTCCGATCAAGGTGATATTATACACAGTCTGTTCCCTCTCTTGGCGAAATTCATAACATTTAAAGTGTACCACATCTTTGGAGAAAAAGGAAGGGGGCGGGGGACAGGCCCTTTCTTTTTTTCCTGAAGGAAGCGTGAGAGGACAGGCTTGATCATTGCACAAGGATAGAGAATAAAAAAGTAGTGGGAGCGTTTTTAGGTTCTGAAGGAATGTTGTATCATCAAAGCTTGACAAAAGCAGACGGGGTGTGGTATCCTGTCCCACGCAAGAAAGGGAATGAGGTCTCCCTTGTCCTTCGGGACTAAACCGCCCAAAAGGCTGATGGCTTCTGCGATTTTTGCAGGGGCATCAGCTTTTTTGCTGCCCCGGAAAGGAAGAAAATGGTATGTTAACAAGCTTAGGACTGGTGCTGCTGCTGGGTATGGCTCTGGGAGCGCTGGCGAAACGACTGGGGCTGCCCTCTCTGGTAGGTATGTTGATTGCGGGTATGATTTTAGGCCCATATGCCCTAAATCTGCTGTCGGACAGCTTGCTGAATATTTCAGCGGACCTGCGGCAGCTGGCCCTTATTATTATCCTCACCCGGGCGGGGCTGTCCCTGGATGTGGAGGCCCTGAAGCGGGTGGGCCGTCCGGCGGTGCTCATGTGCTTTGTGCCTGCCTGCTTTGAAATTTTGGGCATGACCTTGCTGGCCCCCCGGCTGCTGGGGGTGTCCACCCTGGACGCGGCCATCATGGGAGCCGTGGTGGGGGCGGTGTCCCCGGCAGTGATCGTGCCCCGGATGATCCGGCTGAGCGAAGAGGGCTGGGGCGTGGACCGGGGCATCCCGCAGCTGATCCTGGCGGGAGCCTCGGTGGACGACGTGTTTGTCATCGTCATGTTTACCGCCTTCACCGGGTTGGCCTCCGGCGGCACCGGCCTGACGGCGGGAGCAGTGTTGGGCGTGCCCGCCTCCATCCTCACCGGTATCGTGGCAGGGCTGGCCCTGGGTTGGCTGCTGGCTCAGTGGTTCCGCCGCGTCCACATGCGGGACTCGGTGAAGGTGGTGATCCTCCTGTCCCTGGCCTTTTTGCTGGTGGCGGCGGAGGATGCTCTGGAGGGGATTTTCCCCTTCTCCGGACTGCTGGCGGTGATGGGGGCCGGGGTAGGCCTTCAGAAGTGGCGCACCGTGGTGGCCCAGCGGCTGAGCTTGAAGTTCTCCAAGCTGTGGGTGGCCGCCGAGGTGGCCCTGTTTGTGCTGGTGGGCGCGGCGGTGGATCTGCGCTATGCCCTGAGCGCCGGTGTGATGGCGATTCTGGCGGTACTGGGAGCCCTATGCTTCCGGGCGGTGGGCGTTTTGGTGTGTGTCAGCGGCACCCACTTCAGCCCCAAAGAGAAGCTGTTCTGTGTGCTGGGCTATCTCCCAAAGGCAACCGTCCAGGCGGCCATCGGCGGTGTGCCTTTGGCCATGGGCCTGGGCTGCGGACAGATCGTTCTCACCGTGGCGGTCATCGCCATCTTGGTTACCGCCCCTCTGGGAGCTTTGGCCATCGACCGCAGCTATTCCAAGCTGCTTACCCAGCGTCCTCCCGAATAAGAAAAAACAGCCCTGGTGCACTGCACCAGGGCTGTTTTTATGGGTAAATCAGCACATTTTTGCGCCAGCGGGGATCTTGTCATCCAGCATGACCAGATTGAGGCGCTCCTCGCCCTTCTCAGTGTGGACGGCGGAGATCAGCATGCCGCAGCTCTCCTGGCCCATCATCTTGCGGGGAGGCAGGTTCACAATGGCCATCAGGGTCTTGCCCACCAGTTCCTCGGGCTTATAGTACATCGCGATGCCGGAGAGAATCTGACGGTCCACGCCGGTGCCGTCGTCCAGGGTGAACTTCAGCAGCTTGTTGGACTTCTTTACGTTCTCGCAGGCCTTCACCTTCACGGCCCGGAAGTCGCTCTTGCAGAAGGTGTCAAAGTCCACCTTCTCCTCCAGCTGGGGCTCCAGCTCCAGGTCGGGCAGAGCGGCCTTCTTTGCCGCCTCCGCGGCCTTCTCCAGCTCCTCCAGCTCCTTGGCAGCGTCGATGCGGGGGAACAGATTGTCGCCCCGGGTGACGGTCACATCGGCGCGCAGGCTTCCAAAGACGGCAGCGCTCTCCCAGGTGGAGCAGGCGTCGCAGGCGCCGATCTGACGCAGGATCTCAGCGGCGGAGGTGGGGATGAAGGGGGTCAGCAGGATGGCGCACACCCGCAGAGTCTCCAGGAGGTTATACATGACGGTGGCCAGACGCACGCCGTTGGCATCCATATCCTTGGCCAGGACCCAGGGGGCGTTCTCGTCGATATATTTGTTGGCCCGGGAAATGACCTTGAAAATCTCGCCCAGAGCATTCTGGAAGGCGTAGTGCTCCATCTGCTCCTCATAGCGGTTCCGCAGGTCGGACACCATGGCGGTGAGCTCCTCGTCCAGGGCGTCGGCCTGACGCTCCGTGGGCAGGGTGCCGCCGAAGTACTTGCCCACCATGGACACGGTGCGGCTCAGGAGGTTACCCAGGTCGTTGGCCAGATCCACATTGATGGTGTTGATGAGGGCCTCGTTGGAGAAGTTGCCGTCGGAGCCGAAGGGGAAGGTGCGCAGCAGGAAGAAGCGCAGGGCGTCCACGCCAAAGCGCTCGGCCAGGATATAGGGGTCCACCACGTTGCCCTTGGACTTGGACATCTTGCCGCCATCCAGCAGCAGCCAGCCGTGGCCGAACACCTTCTTGGGCAGAGGCATATCCATGCTCATGAGCATGGCGGGCCAGATGATGGAGTGGAAGCGGACGATCTCCTTGCCCACAAAGTGGACGTCGGCAGGCCAGAATTTCTCGTAGTCGTCGTACTTGTCATTCATGAAGCCCAGGGCGGTGGTGTAGTTAAAGAGGGCGTCCACCCACACATAGACCACGTGGCCCGGGTCAAAGTCCACGGGCACGCCCCAGGTGAAGCTGGTACGGGAGACACACAGGTCCTCCAGACCGGGCTTGATGAAGTTGTTCACCATCTCGTTGACCCGGGAGCGGGGCTCCAGGAAGTCGGTGTCCTCCAGCAGGTGCTGGATGCGGTCGGCGTACTTGCTCAGACGGAAGAAGTAGGCCTCTTCCTTGGCGTCCTGTACCTCACGGCCGCAGTCGGGGCACTTGCCATCCACCAGCTGGCTCTCCGTCCAGAAGGACTCACAGGGCTTGCAGTACTTGCCTACATACTCGCCCTTGTAGATGTCGCCCTTCTCATACATCTTCTTAAAAATCTTCTGAATGGCGGAGACGTGGTAGTCGTCGGTGGTGCGGATGAAGCGGTCGTTGGAGATGTTCATCAGCTTCCACAGATCCAGAACTCCCCGCTCGCCGGTGACGATCTTGTCCACGAACTCCTTGGGGGTAACGCCAGCCTCCTTGGCCTTGTCCTCGATCTTCTGGCCGTGCTCATCGGTGCCGGTCAAAAACAGCACGTCATAGCCGCACAGGCGCTTATACCGGGCCATGGCGTCGGTGGCCACGGTGCAGTAGGTGTGGCCGATGTGCAGCTTATCGCTGGGATAATAGATGGGGGTGGTGATATAAAAGCGTTTGCGTTCCATAGTAATACTTCCTCTCGCTCTCAATTTATTCAATCATCCAGATCCTCTTGGGGCATTCGCGGACCCAGAGGAGTGGGGGAAAAACGCCGGGCGGACAGGGCCGTCAAGGCGCCGAAGGAGCACACAACAAAGGAGACTGCCAGCAGGGAATCAAACAGAGACAGACGGTCGGCTAAGGTGGTAAGGCCAAAGTAGATGCCCATCACCGCAAAGACCGTAAAGCTGCGGCAGCGGGGGCGGCGGTAGAAGAAGGCCGCCTGGCCGTGAAGGGCCAGCAGCAGAAAAATGGCGGCCAGCAGGGGAACAAAGGAGTTGAGCAGCACCGGGTCGCTGGAGTAGTGCTGGTACAGGCGGATGAGCCAGGGCAGAGCGGCATAGGCCGGGAGTGTGGCCGCCAGACGGACCTGCTCGCCGAACAGGGCGCGGTAGTTGGCTTTGCCCAGCACCAGGGAGCCAATGGCGCCGGCCAGACAGCCCAGAATGCAAAGCCCCAGAGCCACCGGCATCAGGTTGTATTCCGGGTCCAGCTGCCAGGCCTGCAGATCCGTCATGAACTGGGGTGCGCCGGCCACAGCCGAAACCAGAAAGCCCATGCCGGATACCACCATCAGGGTCATATAGCCGGCGGAGGGACACTGGAAAGCCTGAGCGGCCTCCTCTTCCGAGATGGCCCGGCCGCCGGGGCACAGGACCAGGGCCAGCACAGCAACCACCGCGGTCAGGGCCAGCAGAGCCCAGGTGGCGGGAGCGCCGGGGGTAAACAGGTCGGTAGCGGGGTCCAGCGCCGAGGCGCGCTGCCACAGCCGCACCAGAAAGCCCGCCGCGCCGCCCACCAGGGCCAGCGCAGGCAGGGCAAAGTCTTTTCTCATGATTGGCCTCCTAAAGAGAGGACAGAGGGGTCTGTCCAGGGATAACTATCCAATTATATCTTACCCCATTGGAAAATACAAGGCGTTGAGAACACAAATGGGGAAATCACAGCCGGGGCCGTCCCTGGGAGCCGCCGTCCGGATTGTGAAACTGGAGATACACAGCCACCACCAGCGCGGCCAGAGCCACAATGCTGATGACCAGAGAGACCACCTCCGGCACAAGCTGCATCCGCACCAGAATCTCCGAGATGGCAAGGCAGACCAGAGCCACCAGCATCAAGTTGCGGGCCGTGGGATTCATCCGCTTGCGGGCGCCGTCGCTGGCAAATTCCGACTCCGGTACAGAGGTGGGAGTGTAGCTGTGCTTTCCCTGAGGATGGCGCTTTTTGTGCTTTGTTTTACTCATAATCAATCTTCTCCTGATAAAATCACGCCGCCGCCCAGTACCACGTCGTCCTGGTAGAAGACCACCGACTGGCCTGGGGTGATGGCGCGCTGGGGTTGTTGAAAGGTGAGGCGGGCGGTGTCCGGCCCGGTCTGCTCTAGCGTGGCTGGCTGCTCCGCCATGCGGTAGCGCACCTTGGCCATGACCTGGATGGGCTGGTCCAGCCGGTCTACAGCGATGAGATTGAGCTGCCCGGCGGTCAGCGAACGGTGAAACAAATCCTGGTTGGCGCCCAGGGTGACGGTGTTGTGCTCCGGGCTGAGCCCGGTCACATACAGGCGGCCCTGGTTGGAGGACACTCCCAGTCCCCGCCGCTGTCCCAGGGTGTAGTGGATGATGCCTTGATGACGGCCGAGGACCTTGCCCTGGGGATCCAGGAAGTCCCCCTGAGGATAGTCTTTCCCAGTGTGGTGGCAGATAAAGGAGGCATAGTCCCCATCGGGCACAAAGCAGATATCCTGGCTGTCGCTCTTGTGGGCGCTGACCAGCCCCTGCTCCAGTGCAATGGCCCGAATCTCCTCCTTGGACAGCTTTCCGAGGGGAAAGCGGACGGCGGAAAGCTGCTCCTGGGTGAGGGTCCACAGCACATAGCTCTGGTCTTTGTCCGGGTGGAGGGCCTTTTTTAACAGATAGCGGCCAGAACCGCGATCCTGTTCCACCTGGGCGTAGTGGCCGGTGGCCAGCAGGGGACAGCCGGTCTCCTGAGCAGCCTGGAGCAGAGCGCCAAATTTAATGGCCCGGTTGCACAGCACACAGGGATTGGGGGTCTGCCCCTGTTCATAGGCCTGGACAAAGGCGTCCATGACCTCCCGCCGGAAGGGATCGGACAGGTCTAAAACGTGGTGGGGGATGGACAGCCGCCGGGCCACTGCCTGGGCGTCGGCCACATCCTGAGCGGTGTGGCACTGTTCCCGCTGGGCGGGGGGCAGGGCGTCGGGGGCGAATAGAGACATGGTAAAGCCGACCGGATCATAGCCGGCCTGCTGTAAGAGCCATACGGCGGTGGAACTATCCACACCGCCGCTCATGGCGACCGCAATGGGGTTCAAGGGGTTCCCTCCTTAAAAAGTCGGAATACAGATCGTAAAATCAAGGGGAAGTATACCATAATTTGTCCCAAGACGCAACGGAAAACCCCTTCCAGCGGAAAAACCTGGAGGAAAAGATGTATAAAATGTGTCAGTGGGACAAACTGCACAAAGGGGCGGAAACCGGGGAAAAACGGAGAAACAGCGGCCCAAAATCGACAAATTCGGCCTAAAGCTGCCCGGATGGGGGAGTCGTATACGGATAATTTCCAGAAAAAATACATCTGGTATATCTTCAATAAAAAACTGACGAAAACCACTATATCTAGTGGACAGCCCTGGAGGGCTATGCTATAATCAACACCCGGTGTCACATTTTGACCACGATCTTAGACCGTTTTATTTTGATAGATTCAATGACAAGAGAAGGAGAGCGCCTATGAGTGCCAATATGAAAGTCGTCAAGCGGGACGGCTCCGTTGTAGGGTATGACCGCAGCAAGATCATGACCGCCATCCAGAAGGCCAACGCCGAGGTCTCCGAGGAGGAGCGACTGGGCCAGGACCGCATTGAGGCCATTGTCCAGCGCATCGAGGACCTGGGCCGGGACAAGCTGCCTGTGGAGGAGATCCAGGATCTGGTGGAGCAGGGCCTGGTGAATGAGAACAAGTTCTATCTGGCCAAGACTTATATTATCTATCGCTACACCCGGGCGCTGGTGCGCAAGCAGAATACCACCGACGAGTCCATCCTCTCCCTGCTGCGCAACGAGAATAAGGAGCTGGCCGAGGAGAACTCCAACAAGAACACCATGATCGCGGCCACCCAGCGGGACTACATCGCCGGCGAGGTGAGCCGGGACCTGACCCGCCGCATCCTGCTGCCCGAGTACATCTCCAAGGCCCACGATGAGGGTGCCATCCACTTCCACGACGCCGACTATTTCATCCAGCCCATCTTCAACTGCTGCCTCATCAACATCGGGGATATGCTGGACAACGGCACCGTCATGAACGGCAAGCTCATTGAGTCTCCCAAGAGCTTCCAGGTGGCCTGCACCGTTACCACCCAGATCATCGCCTGCGTGGCCTCCAACCAGTACGGCGGCCAGAGCGTGGACATGAGCCACCTGGGCAAGTATCTGCGCCGCAGCCGGGAGAAATTCCGCAAACACATTGCCTACGAGTGTGCCGGCTTGGTGGACGATGCCACTGTGGAGCGCCTGGTGGATGACCGGGTGCGGGACGAACTGAAGAGCGGTGTGCAGACCATCCAGTACCAGATCAACACCCTCATGACCACCAACGGCCAGTCCCCCTTTGTCACCCTCTTCCTCAACCTGCGGGAGGATGACCCCTATCTGGAGGAGAACGCTCTGATCGTGGAGGAGGTGCTCCGCCAGCGTCTGGAGGGCATTAAGAATGAGAAGGGCGTGTACATCACCCCCGCCTTCCCCAAGCTGGTCTATGTCCTGGACGAGCACAACTGCCTCAAGGGCGGCAAGTACGACTACATCACCGAGCTTGCCGTCAAGTGCTCCGCCAAACGGATGTACCCCGACTACATCTCCGCCAAGAAGATGCGGGAAAACTACGAGGGCAACGTGTTCTCTCCCATGGGCTGCCGCTCCTTCCTGTCTCCCTGGAAGGACGAGAATGGCAACTATAAGTTTGAGGGCCGCTTCAACCAGGGCGTGGTCTCCCTGAACCTGCCCCAGATCGGCATTCTGGCCCACGGGGACGAGGAGAAGTTCTGGGCTCTCTTGGAGGAGCGTTTGCAGCTGTGCTTTGAGGCGCTCATGTGCCGCCACAACGCCCTGAAGAACGTCCATTCCGACTCCAGCCCCATCCACTGGCAGTATGGCGCCATTGCCCGCCTGCCCAAGGGCGCGCCCATCGAGCCCCTGCTCTACGGCGGCTACTCCTCCATCTCTCTGGGCTACATTGGCCTCTATGAGGTGACCAAACTCATGAAGGGGGTCAGCCACACCCAGCCCGGCGGCCAGGAGTTTGCTCAGAAGGTAATGGCCCGGCTGCGCAAGGCCTGCGACGACTGGAAGAAGGAGACCAACATCGGCTTCGCCCTCTACGGTACCCCCGCCGAGAGCCTGTGCTACCGCTTTGCCCGCATCGACAAGGAGCGCTTTGGCTCCATTCCCGATGTGACCGACAAGGGCTACTACACCAACAGCTACCACGTGGACGTGCGGGAGCACATCGACGCCTTTGATAAGTTTACCTTTGAGAGTCAGTTCCAGAAGATCTCCACCGGCGGCTGTATCTCCTATGTGGAGATTCCCAACATGCGCCACAACCTGGAGGCTCTGAAGGAGGTTGTCAAGTTCATCTACGACAACATCCAGTACGCCGAGTTCAACACCAAGAGCGACTACTGCCAGTGCTGCGGCTACGACGGGGAGATCACCATTAACGATGATTTCCAGTGGGAGTGCCCTGTCTGTCACAATACCGACCAGAGCAAGATGAACGTCACCCGCCGCACCTGCGGTTATCTGGGGGAGAACTACTGGAATGTGGGCAAGACGAAGGAGATCAAGTCCCGCGTCCTGCACCTGTGATCCGCTTTCTTGAAAGAAAGCTTGGCAAAGAACTTTCTGCAAAGCTGCGCTTTGCCTCTCCGTGCCCTCCGGCCGTTGCACGGCTGGGGGGCACGGTGTTTTTGATGAAAAGAAACCATAGACACGTTTCCGCCTGGGCGGAAACTCTGGGAGGCTGTGAATCATATGAACTACGCTGACATCCGGCCCATCGACGTGGCCAACGGCCCGGGCATCCGGGTCTCCCTGTTTGTCTCCGGCTGCACCCACGCCTGCCCGGAGTGCTTTAATCCCGAGGCTTGGGATTTCCAGTACGGAAATCCCTTTGGACCAGAGCAGGTGGAGCAGATCCTTGCTGCTTTGGGCAAGTCCTATGTGCGGGGGCTCTCTTTGCTGGGGGGTGAGCCCTTCCACCCCAAAAACCAGGAGACAGTTCTGGAGCTGGTGAAACAGGTCCGGGCGCGGTATCCGGAGAAGGATATCTGGTGCTATACCGGCTACCTCTTTGAGGACCTGGCGGCTGGGAAGGTGGGGGATTACGGCCGCGCCCTGCTGGAGCAGCTGGACGTGCTGGTGGATGGGCCTTTTGTGATTGCCCAGAAGAATCTCAGCCTGCGCTTCCGGGGCTCCTCCAACCAGAGAATCCTGGAGGTTCATTCTTCCCTGGAGCGGGGAGAGCCGGTGCTGTGGGACGAGACAACCGTGGAATAAGAAAAAAACCCGTACTTCCAATGGACCAGGAAGTACGGGTTTTTTATGCTTATTTTGCTTGGGAGACCTCTGGATGGGCCCCCTCCACCGCAAGGTGGGAGTTAGCCTGTACCAGGGCAAAGGCTTTCTTCCGCACGATGAGGAAGACGATGATATGCACCGCTCCGGTGACGATCCAGGAGATGGGGTAGGAGATGTACAGGTTCTCCGGGGTGCGGTCTACCTGGAAGATGGTGAAGATCCACACGATCCGCAGGCCGCAGGCGCCGATCAGGGAGACGATCATGGGACCTACCGAGTAACCAAGGCCGCGCAGACTGCCCACCATGGTGTCCATGATGCCGCACAGGGCGTAGGTCCGGGCGATGTAGCCCAGACGGATGATGCCCTGCTGGATGACGTCCTCCTCACCGGGGGCATAGATGCTCACCAAGGGATGTCCGAACAGGTAGGCCAAATTGCCCAGCACCACGCCAGTGATGATGACAAAGGTCTGGCAGTAGATGAGGGATTTATCCACACGTTTGCACTCGCCGGCGCCGTAGTTCTGACCAGTGAAGGTAAGGTTGGTCTGATAGAAGGCGTTCATGGCCTGGTAGACAAAGTTCTCGATGTTGGAGGAGGCGGCGGAGCCGGCCACCACCGTGGAGCCAAAGGAGTTGATGGAGGACTGGATGAGCACGTTGGACAGGGAAAACACGATGCCCTGGAAACCGGCCGGCAGGCCGATCTCCATAATCTGGCCCAGAATATGCCGATCAATGCGCAGCTCTTTCAAGTTCAGCCGCAGTGCACCCTCTTCTTTAGTCAGGGACAAAATGACCAGCCCGGCGGAGATATACTGGGAGATGGTGGTGGCCATGGCCACGCCGGCCACATCCATCTTGAAGATGATAACCGACACCAAGTTCAAAATCACATTGACGATACCAGCTACAATCAGGAAGTACAGGGGGCGCTTGGTATCGCCCTGGGCCCGGAGAATGGCCGCGCCGAAGTTATAGGCCATGGTGGCGGGCATACCCAAAAAGTAGATGCGCAGGTAGATGGTGGACAGGTTGATCACGTCCTCTGGGGAGGACATCCAAACCAGCAGCTGGTGGGACATGATAAAGCCAAACACCGCCAAAATAGCACCGCTGACCAGGGCCATGAGAATGGAGGTGTGGACCGCCTTGCTCACCATGTCGTGGCGCTTGCCGCCTAGGTTTCGGGCCACCACCACGTTGGAGCCTACGGACAGGCCCACAAACAGGGCGATGAGCAGGTTGATAAGGGAGGTGGTGGAGCCCACAGCGGCCAGAGATTGCTTGCCCGCGAACCGGCCCACCACGATCACGTCCGCCGCGTTGAACAGCAGCTGAAGGATACTGGATGCCATAAGAGGAATGGCAAATTTCAGGATTTTATCCGCCAACGAGCCGTGGCACATGTCCATCTGATGACGTGGCTTGCCTAACATGATGTACCCGTCCTTTCTTCCTGCCCTCACGTTGCCAGTAATCACTTTTTGTTGGTTCGGCTACATTATAGCACGCTGAACCTGGGACTGTGAAGGGAAAATTCACAAAAATAGCAGGTCGGAGAAGAGACCGCGCAGGGTGCGATTCTTTCCGACCGGGCAAAGGATTATGATACAACAAACTGAACGGGTATTCAATAGGAAAATGAAGCAGCGCGGAGAGGAAATCATGGCCTCTCCGCGCTTGCCTTTTGTGTATGTATGCCAAAGCTCAACGCTCTGGGACGGCAGTCTTGGACTGGGCAATGACCAGCAGGTCTCCACCCAGAATCACGGTATCGCCGCCGGGGATGATGGTGTCTCCGCTGCGCTTGATGAGAATGATCAGGGTGTGGCTGGGCAGGTTCAGATCCCGCAGCGGCTTACCCCGCCAGCGGTGGTTTCGGTTGACGACTACCTCCTGCAAGGAGAGCTGTTCCCGGTCCTCAAATTCCCGGGCCGCTGCCACCAGCAGGTCCCCCGGCAGAAGCAGAGTGTCCCCCTGGGGAACGATGTTTTGTCCATCCCGGGCGATCATCACCACCAGCAGATCGTTGGGAAGGAGAAGGTCCTTCAGAGACTGGCCGATCCAGGGGTGGGACGGGTCCAGGTGGATTTTGATGAAGTCGATGCTGCTCTCCTCCTGGTAATCATTGAAAGTCTTGCCCACGTCGCCGGCGTGATCGATCATGGACAGGCGGGCGGATACCCAGGGCAGCAGGGTGCCCTGGATAGAGATGGACAGCAGGACAATACAGAACACCAGGTTAAAGAGGTGGTAGTGGGTGGAGGCCCCCTCCAGCACCGCCATAATGGCAAACACGATGGAGGCCACGCCGCGCAGACCCGCCCAGGAGACGACCCCCACTTGTCCCAGGGAGGGACGGAAGGGGAGCAGCAGCACGCCCACCACCACGGGCCGGGCGATGAAGGTGAGAAAGACGGTGATGGCCAGGGCGGGCAGCAGCACGGAGGGCAGCTCTACCGGGGTGACCAGCAGGCCCAGCAGGAAGAAGATGAGCATCTGGGCGATGTGGGTGATGATATCAAAGAAGGGGACCAGATCGTGCTTCTGGGGCAGGTTGCCCCGGCCCAGCCAGATGCCGCACAGGTAGACGCTGAGATAGCCGTTACCCCCCAGGACCGAGGGGAGGGCATAGGAGATGATGGCCATAGCGAAGACAAAAATGGTTTGGTTCTGGTCGGACTGGAAGGTGCCCCGGCCCAGAATCCAGGCCGACAGCCAGCCCAGCAGCAGGCCGCCCGCCACGCCTAGGGCGATCTGCTGAAGGAGCAGAAGGGGGACAAGGATCTCTTGCCCCGTCAGCACCCCTACGGCCACCGAGGTGAGCATGTAGGAGATGGGGTCGTTGGAGCCGGACTCCACCTCCAGCAGGGAGTCGGTGTGTTCCTTCAGTGCCAGCTTTTTGGTGCGTAGGATGTTGAACACCGAGGCCGCGTCGGTAGAAGAGATCACCGAGCCGATGAGCAGGCTCTCTGCCCAGGAGAGCTGGAATACCAGGTGGACAAAGACGGCCACGCTTCCGGCGGTGCAGGCCACGCCCAGGGTGGACAGCACCACCGACTGGGCTGCCACCGGGCGGGCGGCCGAAAGATTGGTGCCGAAGCCGCCGTAAAACATGATGAAGATGAGGCTGACCGAACAGATGGTGTTGACCGCTGCGTAGTCGTTAAACTGGATGTGGAGCAGGCCGTTTTCCCCAAAGCACATACCCAGGGCGATAAACACCAGCAGTGAGGGGATGGGCAGCTTTTCCACCCAGCGGTTCATCAGAATGCAGATGAAGATGACAGCGCCTACCAGCAAGAGAACATGATCCATGATCAACCTCCTAAAAACTCAGAAATTCAATTCCATTTTAACATAAGTTAAAAAGTGAACCCAGATAAGATGATGCTCCGTACCGTTAAGAAAACATAAAGAGGGACGCATCGCGTCCCTCTTTATCGGATGGTAAATAAAAATGGTCAGGGGGTGATGGCCCAAACCCGGGCAGGCAGACCGGTGGCGCCGGTAATTCGGGGGAAAGAAACCGTGACCACAGCCCCGGCAGGGGCCACCTGATCCAGGTTGCACAGCAGCTCCACCTGAATCTTGCCATGGCTGAGCACATACCGCTCACAGGCCAGATCCCCGGCCTGCGCAGCCAGGGAGGAGGCGTCGGTGTCAATGGTCTCGTGGCCATTGGCGGCAGCGGAGCGGGTCTCGTAGATATATTTCAGGGCCTCCATGGACCAGCCGGGGGTGTGTTCGCCGCCCTCGGCATCAAAGTTGGACAGGGCGTCCATGCTGGGCCAGCGCTTGGACCAGTCGGAGCGCAGAGCCACAAAGGCGCCGTCGGGGATGGGACCGTATTGTTCCTCATAGGCTTTGATGTCGTCCACCGTTACTGCATAGTGTACATCGTTGGCCACCTGCTGAGTCATGTCGATGACACACAGGGGGAAGACCAGCTGCTCCACACCGTAGGCCTCGGAGGAGACACCGTCCTTTGCAAAGTGGCTGGGGAAATCGATATGGGTACCGAACTGGCCGGGGAAGCGGAAGGTCTGGATCAGGCAGTCCAGCATGGGGTTGCCCCAGTCGTACACCGTCTTGCACAGCTCCACCGAGCCTTCGGGGATCCCGGCCCAGAAGGGGCTGTTGTTGTCCAGGGGGTGGGACAGCTCCACCCATTTGTACTCCTTGGCCTTCTTCAGGCCCTCCCAAAGTTCATACATGGGGCAACACTCCTTTTATTGTTGCAAAATATCTGGCCCGGAGCCGGACCGATGTTATACCTATCATACCCTGGGAAGAATGAAATGTCATCAAAATTTTGTGAATTTCACGGGAAAGGAAAGCTGAAGAAATTACCCATTGACAAAGTGGGTTTTATAGGCTAGTATATTGCCTATCAAAAAAGTGGGTAGAAAGACGGTGGCAATATGCAACGGCAATTTCAGACTTTGCTGCGCGCCAACTTCCGGTTTGGACGAATGTGCGGCTGAAAGAGAACAACAGACACCAAACATTTATTCAGACAGTCAGAAAGGAAGTTATCCATGAAGCCTTACCATTTTGAGACCATCCAGCTCCATGCCGGCCAGGAGCAGGCCGATCCCGCCACCGGGGCTCGTGCCGTTCCCATCTATGCCACTGCCGCCTACGTTTTTCCCGACTGCGCCCACGCGGCGGCCAGGTTTGACCTGAGCGAGGGAGGCAACATTTACAGCCGCCTGACCAACTCCACCCAGGAGGTGCTGGAGAAGCGGATCGCTGCTTTGGAGGGCGGCGTGGCTGCTCTGGCCCTGGCCTCGGGGGCGGCGGCCATCACCTACACCATTCAGGCCCTGGGGCAGAATGGGGGACACATCGTCGCCCAAAAGAGCATCTACGGTGGCAGCTACAATCTGCTGGCCCATACCCTGCCCAATTTCGGTATCACAGCTACCTTTGTGGATATCCATGATCTTACCCAGGTGGAGGCGGCCATCCAGCCCAACACTCGGGCCATCTATGCCGAGACTCTGGGCAATCCCAACAGCGACATCCCCGACCTGGACGCCTTAGCTGAGCTGGCCCACCGCCACGGCCTGCCCCTGGTGGTGGACAATACCTTTGCCACCCCTTATCTGGTGCGGCCCGTCGAGCACGGGGCCGACCTGGTGGTCCACTCGGCCACCAAGTTCCTGGGGGGCCACGGCACCACTCTGGGCGGTGTGATTGTAGATGGAGGCCGCTTTGACTGGGCGGCCAGCGGGAACTATCCCGCCATTGCCCAGCCCAATCCCAGCTACCACGGGGTGTCCTTTGTCCAGGCCGCCGGTCCCGCCGCATTTGTGACCTATGTGCGGGCCATCCTCCTGCGGGACACCGGGGCCTGTATCTCTCCCTTCGCCGCCTTCCTCCTGCTCCAGGGCATCGAGACCCTGTCCCTGCGCCTGGAGCGCCACGGGGAGAACACCCGGCGGGTGGTGGAGTTTTTGAACGATCACCCCCAGGTGGAGCATGTGAGCCACCCCTCTCTGCCGAATCACCCGGACCACGCCCTGTACCAGCGCTACTTCCCCCGGGGCGGCGGGTCCATCTTCACCTTTGAAATCAAGGGCGGGGTGGAGCAGGCCCACCGGTTTATTGACAGCCTGGAGATTTTCTCCCTGCTGGCCAATGTAGCCGATGTAAAGAGTCTGGTGATCCACCCGGCTACCACCACCCATAGTCAGCTTACCCCGGAGGAACTGCTGGAGCAGGGCATCCATCCCAATACCATCCGTCTCTCCGTGGGTACCGAGCACATTGATGATCTGCTGGCCGACCTCCAGCGTGGCTTTGACGCCCTGGAGGGCTGACCGGATCAGAAAGGAATCCATTATGATGCAGATATACGCGGACAACGCCGCGACAACCAAAATGAGCAAGGAGGCCATTGCCGCCATGCTGCCCTACTTCGACCAGGAGTACGGCAACCCATCCAGCCTCCACTCCGTGGGGCAGCGTGCCAACCAGGCCCTCCAGGAGGCACGGGCACGGATTGCCCGGCAGCTGGGCTGCCAGCCCCAGGAGATTCTCTTCACCTCCGGCGGCAGTGAGGCGGACAACCAGGCGATCCTCTCCGCCGCCCGTCTCGGGAAACGGAAGGGCAAGAAGCACATCATCTCCACCGCCTTTGAGCACCACGCCGTGCTCCACACCCTGAAAAGGCTGGAGAAGGAGGGCTTCTCCGTCACTCTGCTGGATGTGCACGAGAACGGTCTGGTGACACCCCAACAGGTGGAAGATGCCATCCGGGAGGACACCTGCCTGGTAAGCATCATGTACGCCAATAACGAGATTGGAACCATCCAGCCAGTGGAGGCCATCGGCGAGATCTGCCGCCGCCGGGGTGTGCTGTTCCACACCGACGCGGTGCAGGCGGCGGGCCACCTGCCCATCGACGTGGTGAAGCAGAACATCGATTTGCTGGCCCTCTCCGCCCACAAGTTCCACGGTCCCAAGGGCATTGGTGTGCTGTATGCCCGCCGGGACGTGCCTCTGGTCAATCTCATTGAGGGGGGCGCTCAGGAGCGGGGCAAGCGGGGCGGGACCGAAAACATCCCCGCCATCATGGGCATGGCGGCCGCCCTGGATCAGGCCTGCGGCAAGATGGACGAGGTCAACGCCAAGCTCATCTCCCTGCGGGACCGGCTCATTCAGGGGCTCTCCCAGATCCCACATTCCATTTTAAATGGAGACGCGCAAAATCGCCTGCCAGGCAATGTGAACTTCTGCTTTGAAGGCATCGAGGGGGAGGCACTCCTCATGCTGCTGGACGACAAGGGAGTGTATGCCTCCTCCGGGTCGGCCTGTACCTCCGGCTCCCTGGATCCCAGCCATGTGCTGCTGGCCATCGGCCGCCCCCACGAGATTGCCCACGGTTCCCTGCGCCTGTCCCTCTCGGAGGAGACCACCCAGGAGGAAGTGGACTACATGATTGAGGCGGTGTCGGACACCGTAGCCTACCTGCGGAGTATCTCCCCGGTATGGCGGGACCTTTTGGAAGGAAAACAGAACTTTGTAATTCAGTGAGGAACTTGTTATGGCCTTATATAGTGAAAAAGTGATGGACCATTTCCGCCACCCCCGGAACGTGGGCGTTATCGAGGACGCCGACGGCGTGGGTGAGGTGGGCAACGCCAAGTGCGGCGACATTATGAAGATCTACCTGAAGATCAAGGACGACACCATTGTAGACGCCAAGTTTGAGACCTTTGGCTGCGGCAGCGCCATCGCCTCCAGCTCCATGGCCACGGAACTCATCCGGGGCAAGCCGGTCTCTCAGGCCATGAAGCTGACCAACCAGGCGGTGGTGGAGGCTCTGGACGGCCTGCCCACCCATAAGATCCACTGCTCCGTGCTGGCGGAGGAGGCCATCAAGCTGGCCCTGAAGGACTACTACCAGCGCAATGGCATCGACTTTGACCCCAATCAGTTCCCCCAGTGTGAGAGCTGTGGGCACCACTGCCACAGCCACGAATAAATGAAAAAACTCTCCCGGACAGATCTTAAATCCATCCGGGAGAGTTTTTTATTCGATTCTTCGGCCGCGTCGGTTATTCTCCTGCAGGGAGTAGAAGCGGCGTTTTTCCTGATACATCAACAGATCAGCCTCGTCAAACTGTTCTTTGAGGCTGCACTGTTCACAGCGCCAGGACATCCCGGTGGAGCAGCTGACGCCGCACTCCTTCATGGCGGCCTGAACGGTATGAACTGCGGCAGTAAACGATGCCTGATCCCGGGTTTCATCGATGACGACAAATTCATCGCCCCCGGTGCGGTAGACTTTATCACCAAAGACATGTTGGATCTGGTCGGCCGCCCGGCAGATCAGAGCATCTCCTGCACTGTGGCCAAACTGGTCGTTCATCTCTTTTAGACCGTTCAGGTCAAAGCAGGCAACCCCCAGCTGTGTGATTTGGGGATCCAGGGGAACGTTGAATATCTGGACAAATTTGTTGCGATTAAAAAGGCCAGTCAGGGCGTCTTCAAAGCTCAGGCGCTGAAGCATCAACGTCTGGGCAGCCAGCTGCTTTTTCTGGGACTCGATCTGTTCCTGAAGATACTGGTAGGTCTGGTTGGCCAATTTGGTGGGGAACCCCACATCCCCCTCCACCATGTCATCATAGGGGTTTGAGATGTGGATGTGGCAGCAGCGGAGACGGCCATTGACAAGGCGGAAAACGGTGGTAATCCGCTGGTGTACCCGCAGACTGATCTGGGTGGAGGGGTCGGTGAAAATCCACATGCGTCCGGTACATAGAAGCACATCCGGCGTGACGGAAAGCACATCGTAGTGTTCATCCGAAATAATGCACTTTGGTACCATGCCGGCAAACTGTCGGAAAATTCCCGATACGGTCTCTGTTCCAGCGGCATATTCCTGGTCTCCGGTGCCAAACCAGAGCATGTTGTCGTCAAACTGCGCGATAACAGCTTCCACGTCATTTTCACAATAATACTTGTGCACGATATAGCTGGTCAGTGCCTTGGCATCTTGGGGATTAGGGATCTGCTCTTCCCGAGGTACCATCTGTCTCCCTCCTTTGTGTTGATATATCTATACCTGCTAAGAGCCGGAACGAATCAGAAGAAGCACGGTTTCCACATGGGCGGTGCGGGGGAAGAGGTCCACCGCCTGGACCTTCGCGGCCTGATAGCCCAGCTCACCCAGACGTTTGGCATCCCGGGCCAGAGTGGCTGGATCACAGGAGACATAGACGATGCGCTCCGGGGCCATGGAGGCCAAAATAGCCGGAACCTCCGGAGCCAACCCCTTTCGGGGCGGGTCCACGCAGATGACCTGGGGGCGCACGCCCTCCCGGGACAGCTGAGCAGCCACTGTTCCTGCATCGCCGCAGAAGAAGCGGGTGTTTTGTACGTGGTTGCGTGCCGCATTGGCCTTGGCGTCCTCAATGGCCTGGGGGACGATCTCCGCCCCAATCACCTGCCCCGCCTTCTGAGCCAAGGCCAGGGAGATGGTGCCGATGCCGCAGTACAGGTCCAGCACCGTTTCCTGCCCGGTGAGAGCGGCAAAGTCCACCGCCTGGGCATAGAGACGCTGGGTCTGGGCCCAGTTGATCTGAAAGAAGGAGGGGACGGAGAGGCGGAAGGTCATGCCGCACAGGGTCTCCTCCAGAAAATCCTGGCCCCAAAGCGTACGGTACTCCGGGCCCAGAATCACGTTAGTGTCCTTTTGGTTGATGTTCAAAACCAGACCCACGAGCCCCGGCTCGGCCTTGCACAGAGCCTCCACCAGCTCCGGTACCCGGGGCAGCGTTTTTCCGTTTGCCACCACGCAGCACAGGGCCTGTCCCGCCTGGTTGGTGCGTACATAGAGGTGGCGGATAAGCCCCTGTCCGGTCCCTTCCTCGTAGGCCGGTACCGACCACTGCTCCATCCACGCCTTAAATGCGCTGCGTAGCCGGGTCACCGCCATGGGCTGAAGGGGACAGTCCTCCACGTCCAGCACGTCGTGGCTGCGGGGACGGAAATAGCCGATGGAAAGGCCGTGTTTTCCCTGGGCCACAGGCAGCTGTACCTTGTTGCGATAGCGCAGGGGATCCTCCGCCCCCAGCACCGGGGGCAGTTCCAGCTCCAAGCCACCCAGCCGCCGCAGGGCGTCGTTGACCCGGTCCCACTTGGCCCTCAGTTCTTCCTCATAGGTCATGTGGCGGTACTGGCAGCCGCCGCACTTGCCGCTGATAGGACAGTCCGGTTCCACACGAGCGGGGGAGGGGGTGAGCAGTTCCACGCCCCGGCCCCAGGCAATATTCTTTTGTACCTTTAACAGCTGTACTTTCCAATCCTCGCCCCGAATGGTGCCGGGAATAAAGACCACTCGGCCGTCCAGCCGGGCCACGCCAAAGCCCTGGGCGGTATAGCTGTCAATGTGCAGATGGTGCAGAGAATTTTTCTTCCAGTCGGCCATGAGATACCTCGCTCGTGTTAAGGAATTGTTATATGTATCATACCATGACTTGTTCCGCCCGTAAAGACAGAATCCCCCGTCGGTTTTCCACCGACGGGGGAAAATGTGTGGAAAAAATCACATGGCGCTGTGGAAAGTGCGCTGGATCACTTCCAGCTGCTGCTCGCGGCTGAGACGATTGAAGTTTACCGCGTAGCCGGAGACCCGGATGGTAAGACTGGGATACTTTTCCGGGTGATCCATGGCGTCCACCAGGGTCTCCCGGTGCAGGACGTTCACGTTCAGGTGGTGGGCCCCCTGGGAGAAATAGCCGTCCAGAATAGCCACCAGGTTGGCCTCCCGCTGCCCCTCATCCTTGCCCAGAGCCTCGGGGACGATGGAGAAGGTGTTGGACACCCCGTCCTGGCACACCGCCCGGTAGGGGATCTTGGCCACCGAGTTAAGGGAGGCCAGGGCGCCGTTTACATCCCGGCCGTGCATGGGGTTGGCGCCGGGAGCGAAGGGCTCGCCCGCCTTGCGGCCGTCGGGGGTAGCGCCGGTCTTCTTGCCGTACATTACATTGGAGGTAATGGTGAGGGCGGAGAGGGTGTGGATGCCATTGCGGTAGAGGGGGTGCTTTTTCAGCTCGGCGGAGAAGTAGGAGACAATCTCCACGGCGATGTCGTCCACCCGGTCGTCATCATTGCCGTACTTGGGGAAGTCGCCCTCAATGGCAAAGTCCACGGCGATGCCCTGCTCGTTGCGGATGGGACGCACCTTGGCAAACTTGATAGCGGACAGGGAGTCGGCGGCGATGGACAGGCCGGCCACGCCGAAGGCGGCCAGGCGTTCCACCAGAGTGTCGTGGAGGGCCATCTGGCTGCTCTCGTAGGCGTACTTGTCGTGCATGTAGTGGATGATGTTGATGGTGTCCACGTAGAGCTCCGCCACATAGGCCAATACCTTCTTATAATTACCCAGCACCTTGGGATAGTCCAGCACCTCATCCATGTCATGCTCAATGCCGGGGACAATGACGCCGCCCTTCTTCTCGTCTACGCCGCCGTTGATGGCGTACAGCAGGCTCTTGGCCAGGTTGGCCCGGGCGCCGAAGAACTGCATCTGCTTGCCCACTGCCATGGCAGACACGCAGCAGGCGATGCAGTAGTCGTCGCCGTACATGGGCCGCATCAGCTCGTCACTCTCATATTGAATGGAGTCGGTGGCAATGCTCATCTTGGAGCAGTAGTCCTTAAAGCCCTTGGGCAGGTCCTTGCTCCAGAGAACGGTGAGGTTGGGCTCGGGGGCAGTGCCCAGGTTGGTGAGGGTGTGGAGCATACGGAAGGAGTTCTTGGTGACCAGGGTGCGGCCGTCGATGCCCATGCCGCCGATGGATTCGGTGACCCAGGTGGGGTCGCCGCCGAAGAGCTCGTTGTACTCGGGAGTGCGCAGGTGGCGAACCAGACGCAGCTTGATGACAAACTGGTCGATGAGCTCCTGAGCGCCCTGCTCGTCCAGCAGGCCGCTTTCCAGATCCCGCTGGATGTAGATGTCCAGGAAGGTGGAAACGCGGCCCAGGGAGGTGGCGGCACCGTTGTTCTCCTTGATGCCTGCCAGGTAGGCCATGTACAGGTTCTGCACCGCCTCTTGGGCGTTTTCGGCAGGGTGGGTGATGTCGCAACCATATTTGCTGGCCATGGAGGCCATCTCTTTCAGCGCGCGGATCTGCATCTGGACCTCCTCCCGCAGGCGAATGCGCTCGTCGGTCATGGGGCCGTCCAGCATGTCCAGATCCTTCTGCTTCTCCTCAATAAGGAAGTCGGTGCCGTACAGGGGCACCCGGCGGTAGTCGCCTACAATGCGGCCCCGACCGTAGGCGTCGGGCAGACCGGTGAGCAGACCGGCGTGGCGGGCATCCCGGGTGCGCTTGGGGTAGGCATCAAAGACACCCTCGTTGTGGGTCTTGCGGTAGAGGTGGAAGTGCTTTTCAATCTCCGGGTTCAGGTGATAGCCGTACTGCTCCAGGGCGGAGGTGGCCATGCGCATGCCGCCGTACAGGTTGACGATGCGCTTGAGGGGGGCGTCGGTCTGGAGACCCACAATGACCTCGTTGTCCTGGTCAATGTAGCCGGGGGCGAAGTTGTCGATGCCGGAGACCACGTCGGTCTCCACGTCGATGATGCCCTTCTTGATTTCCTCCAAAATCAGGGCCTCCGCCTTCTCCCACACCTTGGCGGTTTTGGGAGAGATGGGAGCCAGGAAGCTGTCATCTCCCTGGTAGGGGGTGTAGTTTTTCTGAATGAAGTTGCGCACGTTGACCAGATGGCGCCACTCGCCGGTGCGGAATCCTTTCCATGCGGTGCAGTTGACATCGATGCTCATAGCTTCCATTCCTTTCTTAGTCGTCAGTCTTCCGGAGGGCCTCATTGAGCCGCCGGTTCCAATCTTCTAATGCGGTTTGATCCATGGGGGGAACCCCCTCCAGAGGGTAGGGGATGCCCAGGGTTTGGTACTTGTGAACGCCCAAGGTGTGGTAGGGGAGAAGCTCCACCTTCTCCACCCGGGGCAGGGTGGTGATGTACGCCTCCAGGGAGGCCAGGTGCTCCGGGCTGTCGGTAAGGCCGGGGACCACTACGTGGCGCACCCACATGGGGACGTTTGCCTTTCGGACCGCATCCACAAACTCCAGAGTGCGGTGGATGGGCTGTCCGGTGATCTTCCGATAACCCTCCGCCTGGTGGTGCTTTACGTCATAGAGCACCAGGTCGGTGTGTTTGAGGATGTCCTCGTAATCCCCCCGGCCTACGCCGGAGGTGTCGATGCAGGTGTGGACCCCTTCCGCCTTGAGAAGTTTGAGGCACTCCAGCAGAAAGTCGGGCTGCCCAAGAGGCTCGCCGCCGGAGAAGGTGACTCCTCCGCCGGAAGGATCAAAGTAGGGCCGGAAGCGGAGCAGCCGCTTGACCAGAGCCTCCGGTGTGGTCTCCTGCCCGCCGGAGAAGTTTTGGGTGTCCGGATTGTGGCAGTAGACACAGCGCAGAGGGCAGCCCTGGAGAAAGACCACAGCCCGCACGCCCGGGCCGTCCACCAGCCCCATGCTCTCCAGCGAATGAATAAAACCAGTCATGGAAACACTCCCTTCCTGCCCGAAAAGGGCAAAAAAGGGCGCAAAAAAGCCGCCCTTCCGGGCCACCTTTCAGCGCCCAGACGGTCGGCATATCGACAATCATACTCCCCGTGGTTTCTCCACTTCCGTCAGTCATATGATCCGTCCTCAGGATAGCAAACAGCCGCCGTCCCTGTCAAGAGGGGACGGCGGCTGTTTTCGGAGTTTTATCAAAGATGCACAAAAATCACTTGGCAGTCTTTTTGCTCATGTGGCAGATATTGACCACCGTGCCGGACAGGGCAAACAGAGCGATGGCGTTGGGAATGACCATCAGGTTGTTGAACATATCGGTGAGCTCCCACACCAGGTCGTTGGACATCAGGGTGCCCAGGAAGATGAACACCAGGGCGATGACAGAGTAGACAGGGGCGGCCTTCTTGCCGAAGAGGTAGATAATGTTGATCTTGCCGAACATGTTCCAGCTCAGCACCGTGGAGAAAGCGAAGAAGAACAGACAGATGGCCACAAACATGGCGCCGGCCTGGGTGCCGAACACAGTGCCAAAGGCGGTCTGAGCCAGGTTGGTCTTATTCAGCGTCTCGGCAGCCTCGCCCACATAGCCATTGGCCAGAGGGCCGCCGGGGGTGTACAGGGTAGAAATAACTACCAGCGCGTTGAGGGTCAGAACGATAAAGGTGTCGATAAATACGCTGACCATGGCCACCACACCCTGGTCGTGGGGATCCTTCACGTTGGCCTGAGCGTGTGCATGGGGGGTGGAGCCCATGCCGGCTTCGTTGGAAAAGAGGCCACGCTTGGCACCCTGGCTGATAGCCTCCTTCAGGGCGTAGCCGAAGCCGCCGCCGATGATGGCCTGGGGCTCAAAGGCATAGCGGAAGATCATGGCAAAGGTGGCGGGGACGTACTGAATGCGGATAACCAGCACGGCCAGCGCACCCAGCAGGAAGATCGCGGCCATGACGGGAACGATCTTCTCCGTAACGGCGGCCAGACGCTGGACCCCGCCCACAAAAATGAAGCCGCAGATGATGACCAGCACCACGCCCACGATCCAGGAGGGGACGCCAAAGGCGGTCTGGAAGGTGGAACCGATGGAGTTGGACTGAACCATACAGCCCATAAAGCCCAGGGCCAGGATGATGGCGATGGCGAAGAAGGCGGCCAGGAACTTGCCGAAGGCGCCCTTGAAGGCGGTGGTGATGTAGTAGACGGGGCCGCCGTGGTAGTCGCCCTTTTCATCGGTGATGCGGGTCTTGATAGCAAGGGTGGCCTCAGCGTAAATGGTGGCCATACCAAAGAAGGCGATGATCCACATCCAGAAGATGGCGCCGGGGCCGCCGGCCAGGATGGCGCCGGAGCCGCCGACAATGTTGCCGGTACCCACCTGGGCGGCAATGGCGGTGGCCAGGGCCTGGAAGGAGCTCATGCCCCGCTCTTGCCGTCCGCCCCGCAGGGACAGGTTGCCGAAAACCTTTTTCATGCCTTCCCCAAAGCAGCGCACCTGGACGAAGCGGGTGCGGATGGAGTAGAACAGACCCACACCGATGAGCAGAAAGACCAGGATATAGCTGGACAGATAGGTGTTGATGTTGACCACAATGGGATACAGTGCGGCCTCCAAGGATTGCAGTGCTTCTGACATTGTTTTCTCCCCCTAACAAATTGGACAAAAAAAGACCGTGGCAGCTTCCACGGTCCATAATGGGGCAAAAACGGGCCCTCGGCCGTAATAAGAACGGCGGGGCGGTTCGTTCGTCTCTGTCCTTTTGCCTGAGAGATTGGCGGGAAATCCCGCTTTGCACCTTCGGCACTCGTGGTCGAGCTTCTCCAGAGTCACATCCACGCACAGTCCTCGTCCCTTTCGGGGACACCTGAGAGTGTTACTCCTTCGGCAGGCCGTCGGCCATTTTCCTGGGCGCTTCGTTTGTCCTGTTCACTTGTGAGAGATACCATACCACAGCCACAGTCAACTGTCAACCCCCGGCGTACATTTATACACATGTGGCGGAATGGGAGGAGGGGAATGGGAAGAAATTGGTGATTTTGCGAGAGAAAGTTTACAATTTGCTCTTTTTTCCGCCGAAACCTTATGGTATACTGAGACGATAGTGTGCCCGGATATTTTTCCCGGGCAAAAGACCTGCGAGTAACAACAACGAGGTGTGATTAAATATGAGTTTCCTGAAGAAAATTTTCGGCACCAGTTCTGAGCGAGAGGTCAAGGCGATTATGCCGCTGGTGGAGAAGATCGAGGCTCTGGAGGACGAGTACAAAGCTCTCTCGGACCAGCAGCTCCAGGCCAAGACCCCGGAGTTCCAGCAGCGCCTGAAGGACGGGGAGACCCTGGACGACATCCTGCCTGAGGCCTTTGCCGCCTGCCGGGAGGCCGCTTGGCGTGTGCTGGGTATGCGCCCCTACCGGGTGCAGCTGATCGGCGGCATCATCCTGCATCAGGGCCGCATCGCCGAGATGAAGACCGGCGAAGGTAAGACCCTGGTGGCCACCCTGCCCGCCTACCTGAACGCCCTGGCCGGCAAGGGCGTGCACATCGTCACCGTCAACGACTACCTGGCCAAGCGTGACTCCGAGTGGATGGGTAAGGTTTACCGCTTCATGGGCCTCACGGTCGGCCTGGTGATCCATGGGGTGATGGGCCAGGCCAAGAAGGACGCCTATGCCGCCGATATCACCTACGGCACCAACAACGAGTTCGGCTTTGACTACCTGCGTGACAACATGGCCATCTACGCCCAGGAGCTGGTACAGCGGGGCCACTACTTTGCCATCGTGGACGAGGTGGACTCCATCCTGATCGACGAGGCCCGTACCCCTCTGATTATCTCCGGTCAGGGCGAGAAGTCCACTCAGCTTTATACCGTGGTGGATCAGTTCGTCTCCAAGCTCACCTGCCAGCGCATTGCCAAGGTGGATGACAAGGAGGAAGAGGACGTCAACATTGATGCGGACTATATCGTGGACGAGAAGGCCCGCACCGCCACCCTCACTGCCCGGGGCATCAAGAAGGCAGAGCAGGCCTTCAACATCGAGAACCTGGCCGATGCGGAGAACACCACCCTGTCCCACCACATCAACCAGGCCATCAAGGCCCACGGCGTGATGAAGCGGGACATCGACTATGTGGTGAAGGACGGCGAGGTTATCATCGTGGACGAGTTCACCGGCCGTCTGATGTTCGGCCGGCGCTACTCCAACGGCCTGCACCAGGCCATCGAGGCTAAGGAGCACGTCACCGTGGCCAGCGAGAACAAGACCTTGGCCACCATCACCTTCCAGAACTACTTCCGCCTGTACGACAAGCTGTCCGGCATGACCGGCACCGCCATGACGGAGCAGGAGGAGTTCGGCACCATCTACGAGCTGGACATTGTGGAGATCCCCACCAACCGGCCCAACCAGCGCCACGACCACCACGACGTGGTGTACAAGACCGAGGCAGGCAAGTACCGGGCGGTCATCCAGCAGATCAAGGACTGCCACGCCAAGGGCCAGCCCGTGCTGGTGGGTACCGTGTCCATTGAGAAGAACGAGCTGCTCAGCGGCCTGCTGGCCCGGGAGGGCATCCAGCACAACCTGCTGAACGCCAAGAACCATGAGAAGGAAGCGGAGATCGTGGCCCAGGCGGGCAAGTTCGGCGCCGTCACCGTGGCCACCAACATGGCCGGCCGCGGCACCGACATCATGCTGGGCGGCAACGCCGAGTTCCTCGCTAAGGCTGACCTGCGCAAAGCGGGCATGACCGACGAGCTTATCGCGGAGGCCACCGGATTCGCGGAAACGGACAACGAGGATATCCTCAACGCCCGGAAGATGTTCACCGAGGCGGAGGCCAAGTATAAAGACGAGATCCGGGCGGAGGCGGACAAGGTCCGCACTGTAGGCGGCCTGTTCATCCTGGGCACCGAGCGCCACGAGTCCCGCCGCATCGACAACCAGCTGCGCGGCCGTGCCGGCCGTCAGGGCGACCCCGGCGAGAGCCGCTTCTACCTGTCCCTGGAGGATGACATCATGCGCCTGTTCGGCTCTGAGCGGGTCATGGGCATGATGGAGAAGCTGGGCGTGGACGAGGACACCCCCATCGAGCAGAAGATGCTTACCAACGCCATTGAAAACGCTCAGAAGCAGGTGGAGTCCCGCAACTTCCAGACCCGTAAAAACGTGCTGCAGTATGACGACGTGATGAACACCCAGCGTGAGGTCATCTACAAGCAGCGCCGCCAGGTTCTGGACGGGGAGGATCTGCAGAGCTCCATCCAGAATATGATCCACACCATGGTGGAGAACGCCATCCAGGGCCACATGGGCGAGCAGAAGCACATGGATGCCGAGTCCTTCCGGGAGGCCACCGCGCTGTTCCACACCATGTTCCTCCAGCCTGGCGAGCTTGCCCTCACCGACGAGGAGCTACAGAAGTACAACGAGCAGCAGCTGGTGGAGCTGGTGGAGAACCGGGCCAAGGAGGTCTATGCCGCCAAGGAGCAGGAGATCGGCTCTCCCCTCATGCGGGAGCTGGAGCGGGTGCTCATGCTGCGGGTGGTAGACGAGTACTGGATGGACCAGATCGACGCCATGAACGACCTCAAGCAGGGCATCGGACTGCGGGCCTACGCTCAGACCGACCCCGTGGTAGCCTACAAGAAGGAAGGCTACGAGATGTTCGAGCAGATGGTGGCCGCCATTCAGGAGGAGACCCTGCGCCGTCTGTTCCTGGTGCGCCTGCGCAAGAACGAGGAGGTCAAGCGGGAGCGCGTGGCCAAGATCACCGGCGAGTCCGGCGCCAGCGACGGCACCGTGCGCAAACAGCCTCAGCGCAAGGCCATCAAGATCGGCCGCAACGACCCCTGCCCCTGCGGCTCCGGCCTGAAATGGAAGAAGTGTACTTGTAAGCAGTTCCATCCGGATCAGAATTAAAAATCCCCTCGTCCCCCTCGGAGAGCGGAGGGGGGACTCCGGGGGGAACTGGTGCCCCCCCGGAAGGCGCGGCTGGGCGCGCAGCGCCGCGGTTTCCGCAGAAAACGCCCGCGCCTTGAAGAAGTGCACCTGTAAGCAGTTCCACCCCGATCAGCAGTAAAAAACAAGAAAATATTTTGCGGCGAGAGGAAACCTTTTCTCCTCTCGCCGCGTCTTTTTATAATGTGAGAGCGAAATCCCTGGAAAGCAAGGGAAAGGAGAAAATTTTTGTAATAAAATTGTGACTTGTTATTTTCCTGAAACATGGTATTCTGTTTCAGGGAGGCGGATGGAATGGAGTATGATGACCTGCTGAATATGGGAACCGAACTGGGGTACCAGCTGATGTTCAGCGGTGCGGAAATTTACCGCGTGGAGGAGTCGGTGTTCCGGCTGCTCACCGCTTACGGACTGCAGCCCCAGGTGTTCGCCATTCCAAACTGCCTGATCGTCAGTTTAAATACCCCTCAGGGGCATCCCATTACCCGAATGCGCCGGATCCCCACCCACGGTACCGACATTGAGCTGCTGGAGCGGTGCAACGACCTGTGCCGCCGCCTGTGCCGGGAGGTTCCGCCGGTGGAGCAGGCCAAGGAGCTGGTGGACGGCCTGAGCAAAAACAAGCGCCAGTACTCCACCCGGGTTCTGCTGCTGGGCTACGTGGTGGCCGCCGCCTTCTTTGCGGCCTTCTTTAATGGCAGCCTGCTGGATGGCATCAGCGCCGGTGTATGTGGCTTAGGCGTGGGCTTTTGGATGTTGTACCTGGGGGGGAAGCTGGGCTTTAATGGCTTCTTCCAGACCCTCATCGGTGCGGCCATTGCGTCCCTGCTGGCCTTGATGCTTACCAAGATCGGCGTGGGCCAAAATGTGGACGCCATTACCATCGGCACCCTCATGGTGCTGGTGCCCGGCATGGCGCTGACCAACGCCATGCGGGAGATCATGGCGGGGGACATTATTTCCGGAGTGAACCGCACAGCAGAGTCTATCCTCACTGCTGCGGCCATCTCTCTGGGGGTCGTGATCTCTCTGGCCATTGGAATGTGAGGGGACCGATGGAACTGATACAGGAACTGTTTTTGCCCTGCTTGTGGGGGATGATTGCCTGCATTGGCTTTGGGCTGGTGTTTAATATCCAGGGCGTGGGAATTTTGATCTGCGGCCTGGGCGGCGCGCTGGGCTGGTTTATCTATCTGGTGGCCCAGCGGCTGTTAGGAGGGGACATTCTACCGGCCTTTCTGGCTGCGGTAGGCATTGCCATCTACTCAGAGCTGATGGCCCGGATCCGCCGCTGTCCGGTGACGGGATATCTCCAGGTGGCCCTGCTGCCCCTGGTGCCTGGAGCTGGCATCTACAATGCTATGCGCTTCTGCGTGGCGGGAGAGACCAACTTATTTATTTCTACTATGCTGCATACCTTCGGGATGGCGGCCTCTCTGGCGGTGGGAGCTATGCTGGCTTCCACTGTTCTGCGCACTCTGCTGCCGCGGCTGAGCAGAGAAAAAAAGAAACATTAAAAGAGGAATTACCATGAGCTTTTTCTATGATCATCGCCGGCTGCTGGCCGGTGTTCTCCTTAGTACCTTATTGTTGTCTGGTTGTGCGCCCAAAAATGATTCTAAGAGTGCCGATCAGTCATCGGAGGATGTTTCCTCCTCCCAGAGTACTGGCAGCGGCAGCCAAGCTGAACAACCCGACGAGTCCGGCGTGCCCGCCAATGGTTCTGCATCTCTGCCGGAGGACCAGAGCCAGCAGGAGCCGGCGGCCGGTTATGACTTTTCCAAGCCCTGTCCGGAGAGCGCAGCAGTGGACAACAGCTACTTTGCCGACGCCGCCTTTATCGGCGACTCCCGTACCGAGGGCCTGATGCTGTACAGCGGCATCGGAGATGTGGATAAGTACACGTCCATCGGTATCTCCATCTTTAAGCTGGAGAGCAAAAAAGCGGTTACCATCGACGGGGTAGACTACACCCTGGTAGAGGCTCTGGCTCAGAAGCAGTACAACAAGGTCTACATCTGCCTGGGCGTCAATGAGTTGGGCTATTTCAACGATCAGGGCTTTTATGACTCCTACTGCAAGGTCATTGATGACATCCGGGCCAGTCAGCCCAACGCCGTCATCTACATCCAGAACCTGATTCCCCTCAACGAGGACACCATTGCCGCCCAGGGCGGTTCGCCCTATTTGACCAATGAGCATCTTCGGGTTTATAATGAATTAACCCAGAAGGTGGCCCTGGAAAAGCAGGTGGTTTACCTGGACCTGTACTCGGCGTTTGTAGGGCCGGACGGGCAGCTGCCTGCCGATGCCAGTACCGATGGTGTCCATTTGAGCGGCAGCTATTATAAGGCCTGGCTGGAGTACTTAAAGACACATACCGTCTCCTATGAGACGCTGTACCCAGAAGGAGGAACAGCACAATGAAAAAGGTATTGGGCGTGGTGATGGCACTGGTGTGCCTGATCTCTCTCATATCCTGCGGCAGCAAGGAAAATTCCACCGCATATACCAAAGAGCAGGCTCAGAAGATTATGGATGGAGGGGTCTTCAGCGAACAGCTGGAGGACCTGGATTTGGATACCGCTTGGTCTCTCTACCAGCTGGCGGGGGCCGGCCTGAGCCGGGATCAGCTTACCGATGGGGTGGTCCACCGCTCTTCCGGCGGCACCTGTGAGGAACTGGCACTGCTGATTTTCCAGGACGCGGACGCAGCCAAGACGGCTAAAACCGCCCTGGAGACCTATCTCCAGGGGCAGATCGAGGATAATAAAAACTATCGTCCCGCTGAGATCCCCAAGTTGGAGGATGCCTTCCTGCAGCAGGCAGACAACACCGTGCTGATGGTGGTGTCCGGTAATACGGAGAACGTGAAAAGCATCTTGGGTTGAATAAAGAAAAAAGAAGGCCGCGTCGCGGCCTTCTTTTTGTATTTGGGAGGAAATATCTTCGTTCCTGCCAGAGTCCAACCAGCATTTACAACTTGATACAAAATCAGAAATCCGGTACAATTTTGGAGTAAAACCCCTGAAAAAGGAGAAAACTATCATGAAATTGAAATGGAAGCAGGGCGTGGCCGGTATACTGGCCGCCCTTGCTCTGATGCCCGGCGCCCAGGCAGCCGGGTGGAATGTAAAGCTGGACGGTAAGAATCTGGATGCTCAGGAGGCCTGGATCGAGGACGGTATCAGCTATATGACCCTGGCTGCCTTCAGCCGGGAGACCGGCCGTACCCTGAGCTGGGATGGAAAGCAGGCCATCCTGGAGGGCGAGAACTTGAGCCTGACCGCCGCCCCGGGGGCGATCTATATTCTCTCTAACGACCGTGCCCTGTACGTACCGGACGGCGTGAAGGCGGTCAATGGACGTACCGTATTCTCCCTGCGGCTGCTCGCCCAAGTGACGGGCGGGAAGCTGACCTGGGATGCCGCCACCGGAACCGCCCACCTGGATACCCGTGGGACGGTCCCTGCCCAAGCAAACTACGACCAGGAGGATTTATACTGGATGTCCCGGATCATCTCGGCAGAGAGCCGGGGAGAGCCCCTGCTGGGGCAGATTGCCGTGGGCAACGTGGTACTCAATCGCGTGGCGGATCAGGAGTTCCCCAATACGGTGAAGGAGGTCATCTTTGATGACAAGTATGCCATCCAGTTTGAGCCGGTGGAAAACGGGACTGTCTACCAGGAACCCACGGAATCGGCGGTGCTGGCGGCCAAAATGAGCCTGGAGGGGGCGGATGTCATCGGCCCGGCCCTTTACTTCTATGCACCTAAGCTCTCTCCGGTAAACTGGATTAACCAGAACCGGCCCTTCCATATGACTATCGGCTGCCACGATTTTCACCTGTAAGCAAAAACGCGGTGCATACTAAGGTATGCACCGCGTTGAAGCTTGTTACCGCTGATATTCAAACTCCAGGTCGTACATGGACACAATGTCCCCGTCCTGGATGCCCATCTCCTCCAGCTTGTCAAACAGGCCGGACTGACGCAGGTTCTTGTCGAACCAGTTGCGGGACTCGTAGTCGGAGAAGTTGACGTTGGCGATGAGCCGCTGCAGCCAGGGGGCCTCCACCACCCAGGTGTCGTCGAACTTCTCGATGGAGACCTGGCCGGTGGTGTCCACCTCGGGGGGACGCTCCACGTAGGTGGGCTCGTACACCGCCACAGGGGGCAGGTGCTGCAGCTCCTCAGCCGCCTTCTTCACCAGCTCCCGGGTGCCCATGTGGGCGGCGGCGGAGATCTCAAACAGCTCCAGACCCTTGGCCTGGACGTGCTCCCGCAGCCGCTCCAGCAGGGTGGGGTCCTGCATGATGTCCACCTTGTTGGCGGCCACGATCATCTTCCGGGAGGCCAAAGTGGGGGAGTACTCGGCCAGCTCGGTGTTGATGGCCTCAAAGTCCTCCACCGGGTCCCGGCCCTCGCTGCCGGAGACATCCACCACGTGGATGAGCAGGCGGCAGCGGTCGATGTGGCGCAGGAAGTCGTGGCCCAGACCGGCGCCCTGAGCGGCGCCCTCGATGATGCCGGGGATGTCGGCCATGACGAAGGAGACGCCGTCCTCTACATAGACCACGCCCAGGTTGGGGAAGAGGGTGGTAAAGTGGTAGTTGGCGATCTTGGGCTGGGCACGGCTGACCACGCTCAGGAGGGTGGACTTGCCCACGTTGGGGAATCCTACCAGACCCACGTCAGCCAGCAGCTTCAGCTCCAGAATCACGTCCCGGGTCTGACCGGGCAGGCCAGCCTTGGCAAAGCGGGGGACCTGCCGGGTGGGGGTGGCGAAGTGCTGATTGCCCCAGCCGCCCCGGCCGCCCTTGCACAGGACAAAGGACTGGGTCTGGGACATGTCGCAGATGATCTCCTTGGTCTCTGCGTCCCGGATGATGGTGCCCCGGGGCACACGGAGGGTAAGGTCTGCGCCGTTGCGGCCGGTGCAGCGCTTGCCGCCGCCGTCCATGCCGTTGGCGGCCACATACTTGCGCTTGTAGCGAAAGTCCATCAGGGTGGACATGTTGTCGTCGATGACCACCACCACGTTGCCGCCCTGACCGCCGTCGCCGCCGTCCGGGCCGCCGGCGGCCACATACTTCTCCCGGTGGAAGGAGACTACGCCGTTGCCGCCGTTGCCGGAACGGACAGTAATACGGGCGGTATCTACAAAAGGTGCTGCCATAGCGGTCCTCCTTTAGAATTGGAATAGGTTGAGCCCCACGGTGTCACTGAAGGCACGGCCCACCTGGCCGTCCCAGACCTGGAGAAAGAGCTCCAGCGTGGCGCTGATGGTGCAGGAGGACAGGTGGCCGGCATACACCTCCCCGGTGACCGGGTTTCCGAAGGTGATATGCAGGTGGAGATAGGGTTCCCCGTCCTTCCGGGTCACATTCCCCACCAGGGCGGAGATCTCAAACTGGCCCTGGCAGCGGCGGGAGAAATACTGTTTTTTCACCGTATCAAAAACGCCGATGGTCACATCGTTGGCGGCGCCCAGAGCGGACACACAGCCCAGCTGCACCTGCTCCTGCTCTACCAGCTTGGTGAGGGAGGCGACCACCTCCTCGCCGGGATCCAGCCGCAGCACATAGCCCTGATCAAATTTCCGATACTCCATAAAAAGTCCTCCTTTCGAAAAAAGAAGCCGCAAACGAGACTCGTTTGCGGCTTTGTTCAGCAAAATTACTGAGCGATCTCCACGATAGAGACCTGCTTACGGTCCTTGCCCAGGCGCTCGAACTTCACCTTGCCAGACTTCAGAGCAAACAGGGTGTCGTCGCTGCCCTTGCCCACGTTCACACCGGGGTGGATGTGGGTGCCGCGCTGACGGACCAGAATGTTGCCGGCCAGAACGAACTGACCGTCGCCCCGCTTCACGCCCAGACGCTTGGACTGGGAATCACGGCCGTTGCGGGTGGAGCCAACGCCCTTCTTATGGGCGAAGAACTGCAAACCGATATTCAGCATAAGTTACACCTCCAAGACGGTAATATGGTCGGGATATTCCTCGGCCAAGGCCACGAAGTGAACCATGAGAGCGGTCAGAAGAGTCTGACAGGTACTCTCATTGGCCTCACTCAGGCCGCCGGGAAGCTTTAATTGAATAGACGTGTCTTTCTGCCGCACTTTGACGGAGGCTTCCAGCCCCAGCACGTCGTTGACGGCGCACTCCACCAGGCGAACCGCGCTGGTGACAGCGGCACAGACGATGTCCTCTCCCTCCGGGGCAAAGCCGCTGTGTCCCTGGACGGTAAATCCAGTGATGCGCTCGCCCGCGGTATGGAATGTGACGGTGGTCATAAATCAGGCGTTGATGGCGCTGATCTGCACCTTGGTGTAGGGCTGACGATGACCCTGACGCTTCCGGTAACCCTTCTTGGGGTTATACTTGAAGACGCGAATCTTCTTACCCTTGCCGTTCTTCACCACGGTGGCAGCCACGGAAGCGCCCTCCACGGTGGGAGCGCCGAAGGTAGCCTTCTCGTCGTCCAGGATAGCCAGAACCTGATCGAAGGTGATCTCGGCGCCGGCCTCGGCCTCCAGCTTCTCGATGAACAGGGTGTCGCCCTGAGCCACCTTATACTGCTTGCCGCCGGTTACAATAATAGCCTGCATGAAATTCAACTCCTTTATTACGGGCTCGCTCTCCTAGGCATGGGTCAGACCCATTTGAAGACCTACTCAAAGCGGCTATAAAAGTATATCAGTGTAAAATGGGCTTGTCAAGGCATTTGAGGCAAAAAACTTTGTAAAAAGAGGGAAAAAGGGGCGGAAGGGTTTGACGAATAGAGAGAAATAAGGTACACTAGTACCTGATTGCCGAGTCCGGCGCTGAGATGTACAAAAGCGCGGGATATGAGGAGGGAAATGTCATGGTTTTCAGCAGTTTGGAATTTCTGCTGGGATTTTTACCGTGTTTATTGGTCATTTATTTTATCATTCCGGCCAAGGTGCGGTGGCTGCGCAATTTGGTGCTGCTGGCTTTCAGCCTGTACTTCTATCAGTGGGGTGCGGACAAGCTGGTTTTGCTGATGGTAGCCTCCATCCTGGTCAACTATTTGGGCGGCCTGATGGCCGGACGAAGAGACCGGCCGGCCCTGGCCAAATTCGGCGTGTGGTTCGCGGTGGTTTTAGGCCTTGGGCTGCTGGGGTGGTTTAAATATGCCGGTTTTCTGGCCCAGACCATCTGTGATCTGGGCGTGGCGATCCCGGTGCCTCAGATCACTTTGCCCATTGGAATCTCCTTCTTTACCTTCCAGGGTCTCAGCTACGTGATCGACGTCTACCGGGGGGACGCGCCCCCCCAGAAGAATCCTCTGAATGTGGCCCTGTACGTGTCCCTGTTTCCCCAGCTGGTGGCGGGTCCCATCGTCCGCTACACCACGGTCATGGAGGACATCACCGGCCGCAAGGAGACGCTGGACGAGTTTGCCGCCGGTGTTACCCGGTTCTGCTTCGGCCTGGCCAAGAAGATGGTTATTGCCAACACCATGGGCCTAATTGCCGACGGGGTGTTTAATCAGACCGCGGCCAACCTGGACCCCGGCCTTGCCTGGGTGGGGGCTTTGGCCTACACCTTCCAGATCTATTTCGACTTCTCCGCCTATTCGGACATGGCCATCGGCTTAGGATTGATGTTTGGGTTCCACTTTTTGGAGAACTTTAACTACCCCTACATCTCCAAGAGTGTCACTGAGTTCTGGCGGCGCTGGCATATCTCCCTGTCCACCTGGTTTCGGGACTATGTGTACATCCCCTTGGGGGGCAACCGCTGCGCCAAATGGAAGCATGTGCGCAACATTGCGGTAGTGTGGCTGCTCACCGGCCTGTGGCACGGTGCAGCCTGGACCTTTGTGCTGTGGGGCGTGTGGTTCTGCCTGCTGTTGCTGGGTGAGAAGTTCCTGTGGGGAAAAGCATTGGACCGGACACCTGCCCTAGTGCGCCATGCTTACACCATGCTGGCGGTGGTCATCAGCTGGGTACTGTTCCGCAGTGTGGATCTGTCCCAGGCCTGGGCCTATCTGGGAGCCATGTTTGGCCATACCACCGGCCTTGCTCAAGATGGACAGGTCACCTATTACCTTCTGCAGTACTGGCCTGAGTGGGTGCTGGCCATTGTGGCCAGCCTGCCTGTGAAGGGGTGGCTTCAGGAGAAGCTGAAGCAGGGCGGAGCACTGGGAGAGACCATCCTGATCTGGGCCCCAAAAGTTCTGGCTATGGGGCTGTTAGGGCTGGCCTATCTCAAGCTGGTCACCAGTTCCTTCAACCCGTTCATCTATTTCCAATTCTAAGGAGGCGGCAGCATGAGACAGAAGAAAATTGCCAACATTCTCATCGTTCTCGGCTTTGCCGGCTTTTTGATCACCGCCTTGGTCTTGACGGCCCGGAAGCCTCAGGGGGGCTGGTCCTACTATGAAAACCGCTCCTTGGCCCAGATGGAGGAGCTCACGCCTCAGACGCTGTGGAACGGTACCTTCGCCGACAGCGTGGAGCCGGCCCTGCAGGACCACGCCGCCGGCCGCAACACCCTGCTGAAGCTGTCGGCATGGATGGACATGGAGCTGTTTCACCGTCCGGTGGTCAACGAGATCATTCCGGCCCAGGATAAGTTGCTGGGCTATTTGTCCTATGAGACGGTAGACCCCCAGTATATCCATGACCGGGCCCAGGAGATTGGCGACATCCAGGCCCAGCTGCGGGACGTGGTAGAGAGCTATGGCGGCAGCTACTACTATGTAGCTCTGCCCGGCCAGCGCCACTATTTTATGGACGATTACCCCTCCTATCTCAATAACGGTGAGGAGTCGTCCAGCTTGTCGCTGCAGGAGTTTACCGCCGCTCTGGAAGAACGGGGGGTCAATCTGATCGATGGGGGCATCGCCATGGATCAGGCGGGACACCCGGACAACTTCTATTCTGAGGTAGACCACCACTATACCTTTGACGGGGCGGTGTTTACCTACCGCACCATTATGGACAAGCTCAACGAGGACTTGGGGTGGAACCTCACCGTGCTTCAGGATCAGGATCTGAACTACACCACTCTGGACAACCCCTATCTGGGGTCCCGGGCCAGAAAGATTTTTGGATTGTGGCAGGCGGACGAGAAGCTGAAGATTGCGGAGCCCGTGGATCCCATTCCCTATACCCGCTATGACAACGGGCAGGAAGTGCCGTCCACCGTGTACACTCTGCCCGCTACCACCACAGAGGACGTCGCCTATACGGCCTACATGGGAGGCGACGTAGGCGAGACGGTGATCGATACGGGGCGGGAGGACCTGCCCAGCGTGCTGGTCTACGGCGACAGCTTCACCAACGCCCTGGAGTGCCTGATGTACTACGGATTTGACGAGATGCGCTCCATCGACCTGCGCCATTACAAGGAAATGACGCTGGCCGACTACATTGAGCGATATCAGCCCGATGTGGTCATTGCAGTCCGGGACTATGGCGAACTGCTGTCCACCGATTACAACGGACAGCCCTTTGAGATTCAGCCCTGATGCATAAAAACAGAGGCGGCCCGATTGGGCCGCCTCTGTTTTATGTGTTATGGGTTTTCGCAGTCGCAGAACTTGCAGGGTTCATCCACCGTGACCACATACTTCTCCAGCAGGGTCACCGGGTGGTAGGAAAGCTTGCTCTTGCGCAGGCCGGGATCGCCGGCGTCATCCTCTCGGTTGATGAAGTGGACACCCTCCTGAGCAAATTGCTGGGCAAACTGAGCCACCAGCATCTGATAACAGCCCTGGTAGTCACGGTCTGCCTTCTCAATGTGGGTAAACAGCGTGTCACCCACGATCTCGCCCAGGGAGAAGCCTACAATCTGTCCCTCCACCAGCAGCATCCCGCCCAGCATGTCGTAGATGGTATAGTTGGCCAGTACCTCCCGGGTCTTGGCCAGATCCTCGTGGAAGGAAGGGGAGGGTTTGTCTACCCCGGCGGCGTAGCGGTCTAAGAAGGCCCCCACAGCGGGCAGATCCTCGGGGGTAATAACCCGGAAGGACCAGTTGCCGTAGGTCTTCAGGAACTTGTTGACGTGATTGCGCTGTCCGCTGAGCTTTTTGCCACGGAAGAACTGTAAGTCCTCTGCCCGGTACAGATAGTCGTATGCGTCCCGGGTGGGGATGGCCGCCGAGTTGGGAAATGCAGTCTGCAGGCGGTCCAGCTCGTCCTTGGGGACGGGATAGAAGGAGATGGGCATATTACGGCGGCAGCAGTAACCGGCAATCTGACGGTAGTGCTCCGGACGCCCACCTCCCAGGGGGAGGGTAAAGGTGGGGCCCAGGCCGGGATAATCTACTTTAAAGTAGAGCGACCCGTCATAGATGGCCCACTCGGTGTGGTACATATCCCGCCACATAAATACGGTGCCGGGGGTGGTGTCGCAGATGCGGCTGCCGCTGTAAGCAAAGAAATCGCGCAGTTTGGGCAGGTCTTCCAGTTCCAGGGGGTGAAAATCCAGCATAAATTCAAATCCTCAATGTGTTTTTCCTAGTTTATCCGCCAGACGGCCGAAATACCAGCCGGTGACGCCGTCTTTTTTCATTAAACAACTCCGGCTGGTCTTAGCCACTAGGGCAAGTTGGTCGCCAGGGGTGACAGGGAGATGGTAGTCGGTGGAGTCCTCACACCACAGCCGGTCCCCGGTGCGGCGCAGGTAGGAGGTGAGAATGTCCAGCTCCCGGCCGCTTTCCAGGTGTCGGCAGCGGGAGAGCTCTTCTCCCGGCTCCAGAAGTTCCAGGTCGGCCCGCCCCCAGCGGATATTGATGGAGTCCTTAGAGGGCTGCTGGGGATCCAGGGCCGTGTATACCGGCAGGCCGTCCCAGGCTTGCCAAGTGAAGTCTTGGGAGTCCTCGCTGGGCAGAATCAGAGCGTTGAGCTGTCCATCCAACTTCAGTACGCAGCCGCCGTCAATGGAGATGATCTTCCGATCCCAGTCAAAGATAGGGGCGGCGCTGGGGATGTGTTCATGATACAGGGTGACCGGCCAATGGCCCACAATGACATACTTGTCAAAGGAATGGCCCTGGCCGCGGAAATCGTCGTTTTTCATGCACCGCCAGCGGTTGAGCTGCTCCATGTGCTCCAGGGAAGGTACACCGCCGTGGACAAAAACCAAGTGCTCTGTTTCCAGAATGGTGGGCAGACTGGCCAGCCATGCCCGCACCTGGGGGAAAGCTTTACGCAGCGTTTCACGCAGCCGGGGCAGGTCGGTGGGGTCACCGTCGTAGCCTGCCTCGTGGGCCATCTGGAAGATGCAGCTTTCCGGGTGCTGGGGGAGATAGCGGGAGAAAAAGCTCTCGTCCAGGGTGTCGGTCTCAAAGAAATTGAGTACCAGGCCGTCGCAATTTCCACACAGGGGATAGACCGTGTGAGTCTGACTCAGCTTGACAATATAGCGCAGCAGTTCCAGACTGTCCGGACCTTTTTCCAGCATGTCTCCCACTAAGATCAGAATGTCGTCCGGGGAGAAGGCCACCTTCTCCAGCAGATGCTGGAAAAAAGACAGGTTGCCGTGGATGTCGCTGACGGCCAAAATACGCCGTCCAGGGGCAAACTCCGGATGAATTACGACAGCATGTTGAGTCACGGATGTCCCCCCTAAACAGAATTACAAATTGCAATAAAAATTAAAAAAGTTACAGATGGTTATGCCAAAACGGCCTCCAGAGCTACCCAGCCGTTCTTTTCCCGCTTCTTGATAACCTTCAGCCCGTTGCGAGCCAGGGCGTCCTCTACCTCGTGAGCCCGGGTGTCAATGATACCGGAACACAGGAAAATGCCGTCCTGGGTGAGCAGGTTAGGTACCTGAGCGGAGAGGGGAATAATGACATCGGCCACGATGTTGGCCAGCACCAGGGGATAGCGCTGCTGGGCGATCTCGGCGGCCAGAGCGGTGTCGGTGAGAATGTCTCCCGCCCGGACGGTGTAGCGGTCCTTGCCGATGCCGTTGAGGGCGGCGTTTTCGTAGGCCACATCCACCGCCTTGGGGTCAATGTCTACCGCCAGGGCGTGGCTCGCCCCCAGTACCAGAGCGGCAATGGATAAGATGCCGCTGCCGCAGCCCAGATCCAGCACCGTGTCGCCCTGCTTGGTGTGGGCCTCCACGCCCTCCAGACACAGCTGGGTGGAGGCGTGGGAGCCAGTGCCGAAGGTGAGGCCGGGATTGAGGTAGAAGGGAACCCGGCCGTCGGGGACAGGCTTGTCTTTTTCCCACTGGGGTACCACGTAGAGCCGCTCCCCAATGGAGAGGGGCTTGTAGTACTTCTGCCAGCTGTAAGCCCAGTCATTATCGCTGAGAGAGGTGACCGTGTACTCGCAGTCCAGTCCATGGGTGTACTGGGCCAGCTGGGCGCGGCCGTCAGCGTCGTCGGTGACATAGAACTTCACCCGGGTGACGCCCTTCATGCGGTCCAGCAGCTCCTGGTCCACATAGTCCCAGTACTGCCGGTTCTGCTCCAAAAACTGCTGGAACTCCGCCTCGTCCTCAATGACCAGCCCGGCCATTCCGGCGGCGGTGAGCTTGGCGGTCACGTCGTCCAGCCGGTCAGGGGTGGTGTTGATGGCGATCTCCAGCCATTTTGTGTCTGCCATGTGTTTTCCTTTCCGCCCAGGGGCTCTGCCCCTGGACCCCGCCCGCTTTTTATAAAAAGCGGGGCAAAATTTTTATGCGTGAAATTCCATTTCACGCTAAGTTTTGTATTGGAATGAGATGGGGGTCAAACTTTTACATTCCCATTCTCTTACAGGCAAGCGCAGAGGCAAAGCGAAGCTTTGCAGAAAGTTCTTTGCCAAGCTTTCTTTCAAGAAAGCGGCTCAGCGGACGGTACCCAGATAAAAGAGGGCCAGGGTGCCGGGGCCGGAGTGGGCGCCGATGACGGGCCCCACGTAGTTGATGTGGATATCCTCCGTGCCAAAGCGCTCCCGCACCATGTCGGCTACCAGCTGAGCGTCCTTGAGACAGTCACCGTGGCTGATAAACACCGTCTTCTTGCCTTCTTCCGTGACGGTTTTCTCCATCTTGTCCACCAGGGCCTTCAGAGAGGCGTGGCGGCCCCGGGCTTTGCCGATGTTGATGAGGTGGCCCTCATCGTCCACATGAAGCACCGGCTTGATCTGCAGCATAGAGCCCACCACAGCGGTGGTAGCGGAGATCCGGCCGCCCCGCTTGAGGAAATGGAGATCATCCACGGTGAACTGGTGGCATAGATGGAGCTTATTTTCCTCTACCCAGTCCCGCACCTCCTCAATGGAGGCACCGGCATCCCGTTTCTGAGCGGCCAGCCACACCAGCAGGCCTTGTCCCATGGAGGCACACAGGGTATCAACCGTGTAGATCTTGCGCTCAGGGTATTTCTCCTGCAGTTCATCCACCGCAAGACGGGAAGAATTGTAGGTGGTGGACAGACCGGAGGAGAAGGCCAGGATCAGAATATCCTTACCGTCCTTCAGGTAGGGCTCCAGCTCTTCCACAAAGTCATTGGGGTTAAGGGCGGCCGTGGTAGCCAGCTCGCCGGCCCGGAGCATATCGTAAAACAAAGCCGGGTCCATCTCCCGGTTATCGGGGTAGTTGCGATAAGTCTGACCCTGAATGGTAAAGCGCAGGGGAAGAACAGGAACTTGAATGGCTTTGACCATCTCTTCAGTGAGGTCAGCGGAAGAGTCGGTTACCAGAATAAACTCAGACATGTTGAAACCTCCTTGATATGATAAAGAAGAGCGGAATTATTTTTTCCCTTTCTTAGGAGTATCGGATGCAGGGGGCTGCAGAATGTCAAGAATCCGGGCGCAGGCCAGCTGATTGGCGTAGCTGCGCAGGGCGAGATCCAGCGCGATGCGGGCTAAATCGTCCTGAGTCGCGTTTTCATCAATGGCGGCTGCGGTGTCCGTTAAAGCCCGGTCCAGTGCCCGGCAGAAGTAGGTGTAGAGCTCTTCAGGCGTCTTGTTGCGGGCCTGTCCAGCGGCCAGCAAGATGCCGGTGTCCCGCACGGAGAGCACCTTCTTCAGGGCACAAACAGCGGTGAGATAGCCCAAGTGAATGGGGCCATAACGTTTGCCGTCCGCCCGGGGGACCAGGCCCTCCTTGATATAGTTGTTGACCATTGCGGAAGTGAGGGCTTCCCCTTCGTCAAAATGGATCAGCTGCCGGGGCATATAGGAGATGATCTGATCCATATAAAGAGCAATGTCAGGCAGTTCATGCCAGGAAGCGGGGCGCTGGCCCTCCAGGCGCTGCTTTAAATCCAGCAATTCTTCCATGAAAAGGCCTCCTTTTGTATAATTACCATTATGCTATCACAAAAGGAACAAAAACACAAATATAATATACAAAATGAGATTGCTCGAGGAGCCACAGTCAATGCTTTTCCATCCACTGACGCAGTCGATCCAATGCCTGGGTGTGGGTGGTGGAACGCATTTTGGGGAAGGCCCGCATCAGACGGCGCTGGCCAAAGATGGGCCGGTTCATGGCCTCTTCCAGCTTGGCACGCAGCTCGGCCAGATCCTGCTGACGCTGCTCCTGCCATTCAGCCTGGTCCATCTGGTACTGCATGCGCCGCTGAGCCAGGGCATCCTTTACGTCATCCAGATTTTCTTGGAGATCCTCCCGGCGTTGGGCCAGGACATCCTTCACGTCCTCCAGATTCTCCTGGAGATCTTCTCTCAGATCATTGCCCCGCTCCGCCGCATCGATGACCCGCTCGGCCAGGTTTTCGCCCAGCTCATTGGACATAGCCTTAATCCGGCCGGCAAGCTCGTCCAGCTGGGTGAGCTGACGGTTCATACGGGTGATGGTGCGCACTGTGGCGGCCAGGTCCACCAGCATTGCAGCAGAGAATACCGCGAGAAGGACGATCCCCAAGGTGTGGGGAATCAGGCGAATGAGCCAGAGAATGGAGGGGTGAATGATGTCCACCACGATCAGACAGGCCAGACCCCACGCGATGGAAAAGCGCAGGCAGATATAGCCGCCCAAGTTAAAGGGCTCGTTGGAGTAGTCCCACCAGCGCTGGTGGAAGATCTTCTCAAGAACAAAGCCGGTAAGCCACTCCAACAGAGAGGTGAGCAGCACCGAACCCACAAAGAGCAGGAACGTGTTCTTGCGGAGGGGGTCCAGGAAGAACAGAACAATGACCACACCCACACCATAAATAGGACAAACCGGGCCATTTAAAAAGCCACGGTTCACAAAACGGCCTGAGGTGAGAGCAGCGAAGCTGACCTCGGTGCACCAGCCCAGAAAGGCGTAGGCAAAAAAGGTCCAGAGGAGAAGATACATGAAAGACCTCCCGGAAAAACCAAATTGTTTGAAACAACATTCATTGCAGTATACCTCTTTTTGGCGGAAAAGTCCAGTATTCCGTGGAAAGCTTAATGTGAAGGGTATACAGCCCCTTGTTTATTGGTGAAACTTCAGGGATTGCTCCAGGGCTGGAAAACTTTTACCGGAAATACTGCCCTGGGTGTTGGTTACCAACGCCGTGTTTCATAAGATGCAGCTGATCAAAAATTCCCGGCCTGACCCACAACGGTTTTGCCCGGGGATCCACCCCGTGCATACCACAGCTGACGGAGACAGTATCTACGCCTTGTCGCTGGGAGACGTATCAGGAGATTTAAGTCTGGTGGGATGGGATGCTCTGCCAGGCAAAAAAGAAAGTTGATAAGATGCAGAGAAAGCCCCCGACTCTGGAAGCAGATCCGGGGGCTTTCTCCGTTATACCGTGAATGGAGCAAGTTCTGCTTCCAATTGCGCGGTATCATTGCTGTAAATGACGACCTTTAATGGGTTGCTTAAATCCAAGCTGTAGATTCCAAGCAGAGATTTGGCGTCTACCGTATATCGTCCGGAAACCAAGTCGATATCAAAGGGATATTTGACGGTAAGATTGACAAAATCACGGACCTGACTGACCTGCGTCAGCTGAATAGAAATTGCTTTCATAGGGACATCTCCTGATTCTTTCGAAAACGCTGAATTTCCTCCAAGGAGGGGAGGGCGGGGATCGCGCCGCTGCGTGTGGTGGTCAGAGTGCCGGCAGCATTTGCAAAGGAGACGAGTTCCCGCAGATCCATAGAGGAGATTTCCTCCAGAGTGAAATTCCTCATCTGCCACAGTAAAGCGCCCATAAAAGCGTCCCCGGCTCCAGTGGTATCGATGGTGTTTACCCGGGCAGCCGGACACAGACCGTGGCAGCTTCGGCTGCGATAGTAAGAGCCCTGCTCACCCAATGTTACAAAAACTGCTTTCGGTCCCTGCTCCAGCAGGAGCTGGGAGCCCAGCGCTGGATCGGATTGATTTGTCATCAGCAGCATCTCTTCCTCAGAGACCTTTAAAATATCGGCCAGGGAGATACCCTGAGCGATCCATTGGCGAGCAGAGAGCGGATGGTTCCAGAGTACTGGACGGTAGTTGGGGTCAAAACTGACCACTTTCCCATGGGCTTTGGCATAAGAAGCTGCTTCCAATGCGGCCGTGCGGCAGGGATCGTCGGTCAGGGACACAGAGCCGAAGTGAAATATTTTGCACGTATCGATCCGCTCTTTTTTGACCTCGGTCCAGGTCAGCTGAAGATCGGCGCCGGGTTTGCGGTAGAAGGTAAACGAGCGGTCACCCGTTTCATCCAGATGCACAAAGGCCAGCGTGGTGGGGATCTCCTCATCTACAGCCAGACCGGAAGTGTCGATGCCGTGGAGCTTTAATGTATGTTCCAGATAGGCCCCAAAGCGGTCCGCGCCTACCTTTCCCAAAAAGGCAGAGGTGCCTCCCAGCTTGCTGTTCATCGCCAGTACGTTGGCAGGCGCGCCGCCGGGATTTTGGGCAAAGAGAGGAATCCCCTGCCGGGTGACTCCGCTGGGGGTGAAATCAATGAGAATCTCTCCAAGACTTACAAGGTCGAACATGTTTCCACCCCCTTCTTTGCGCCTAATTCCGCAATGATCCGATTATAGGAGCTTTTATTGATTTGATAGAAGAACAGGACGACTGCTGTCACAATCCACAGCACGCCGGGAATGGTGGAGAAGGCGTGGTGTATGGCGGACTGCACAGCGATATTCTGTGCTTGATTGGCGACAAAGCCCAAATTTCCAAGTACTCCGGCCAGCACAGAGGTGCCGATGGCCATGCCCACTTTGTTTCCCAAAGAGACAAAGGCATATTGGAAGCCGTCATTGCGAATGCCGGTTTTCCATTCACCGTATTCCACACAGTCGGGGACAATGGCGTAAATAGCGGTATTGAAACCACAGAAAAAGAATTGGGACAGGGCAGCCAGAGCGTAGAAGGGGATGGGGCTTGTGGTTGCGCTGAAGAAGTACATGGAAAACATGGCTGCGCCGGTGCCTGCGGCAAACACCGAAGCAGTACGGCCCTTGTTGCCCAGCCAGCGGAACACAAAGGGGAAGACGCCTGCGCCCAGAATGGAAGGGATCATCAGAAGCATGGAGTATACGGTGAACAGGCCTTCGACCCCCTCCACGTACTTAAAGTAGTACAGCAGGTCTGCATTTCTTCCATATAGGGTGATGCCAAACAGAAACTGACCGACCAAAGCAATCAAATAGGGCCGGTTCTGAAGGGCAGCTTTCAACTGTGTGGCCAGAGGGATCTTTTCCTTTGTGGGGGGATAGACGACCTCTTTTGTTTTGGCAAAACAGAACCAGTGGCAAGCGGTAAAAATACTGCCGTAAAGAATGGTGAGCAGAAGATATCCTCGGGCCTGATCTCCCTTGCCGAACAGGGCAATCAGGGGCAGGGTGATCATGTTGATGATGTTGATGGCGATCATGGCGCATACGGAGCGGGAGGTATTGATCTGCGCCCGCTGCTCAATATTCTGGGTCAGTGCGCCGCACAGAGTTCCGTAAGGGATATTCACACAGGTGTATCCTAAGACCAAAATGCAGTAAGTAATGTACATGTATATGGTTTTGGAAGAGTCGGACCAGGTGGGATGAGCCCAAAAGGTCAGGACCAGCACAAGAGCGGTCAAAGGCGCACCGATGAGAAGCCAGGGACGGTAGCGGCCCCAGCGGCTCTTGGTTCGGTCACTTAGAGAGCCGATCAGCGGGTCATTGATGGCATCCCAAAACCGGGAGACCAGCATCAGGGTGGAGACGGTGGCCATAGAGATGCCGCAGACGTCTGTATAGAAGATCATCAGGAAATTGCCAACAAACATCCAGCTGAAATTGCAGCCCACATCGCCAAAGCCATACGCCAGCTTGCTGATAAAGGGAACTTTGATATTGGTTTCCTGACTGGTTTCCATGTCAGCACTCCTTCCCGATCCGGACCACGGCCTTTACAATGTTGGCCTTGTCCGCAATGCTTTGATCCATGGCATTTTGAATATCATCAAAATCAAAGATATTGGTCACGATGCCCTTGAGATTGACCTTCCCGGCTGCCACAGCCTCAATAGCCATAGGATAGATATGGCGGTAACGGAACACCGTCTTGAAGGTCAGCTCCTTATCCAGAGCCAGGCTGATGGGCAGGGTCAATTCACCACTCTTGGAGTAGCCTACCAACACAATGGTGGCTCCCTTTTTGGTCATCTGAATACACTGGCGAGTGGTAAATTCGGTTCCGGCGGTCTCAATCGCCAAGTCGCACCCCTGGCCGCCTGTCTTTTCCAGCAGAGCCTTCACGGCGTCCTGCTCTTTGCCGTTGATGACACCGTCGGCCCCCAGCTCCAACGCTTTGTCCAGCCGCTTCTGCATGATGTCGACCACATAGACTTTGCTGACACCCTCTGCTTTCAGCGCCATCATGGTCACCAGGCCGATGCAGCCCGCGCCCATCACAACCGCGGTCTGTCCGGCGTGAGCACCGCCCTGATTGGCCGCATGGAATCCCACCGCCAGAGGCTCAATCAAAGCCCCCTCCAAGGTGGAGACGTTGTCAGGAAGCTTGAAACACAGCGCGGCTTCGTGGGCCACATACTCCTGGAAAACACCGTCTACCGGGGGAGTGGCAAAGAAAACCACATCGGGGCAGAGATTATAACGCCCGGTTTTGCAGAATTCGCAGTGCCCACAGGTTTTTCCAGGCTCAAGCGCCACCCGGTCTCCCACCTTCAGGTGCTTTACATCCGCGCCGACCTCTACCACCACGCCGCCGGGTTCATGTCCCAGCACAAAGGGAGGCTTTACCACATAGTCTCCAATGGCGCCGGACTCATAGTAGTGCATATCGCTGCCGCAGATGCCTACATACTCCAGCTTGACCAACACCTCATTTGCCTTGGGGGTGGGGATAGGGCGCTTGGTATAACCCATTTTTCCAATGCCCTCCATAACGGCCACAATCATTTCTCCATTCATAGCTCTTCCTCCTTCTTATTACTTTTATAAAGTATTTTATTAAGTGTCTATATTTAAACACCGGAACAAGCTGAAGTCAATAGGAGGGGGACAAGATTGGAGGAAAACCTAAATTATATGGCCTGAATTTGTGCAAAAAATCAGGCAATTCCCATGAGAAGGAATTGCCTGATCCGATCATAGTTTTTGTAAAAATCGCTCTACCTGCAACAGGGCCGCTCCCACGGCGGAAGCCTCCAGTTTAAAAGAGCACTCTTTTAGGTAGCTGCCGCTGTGCTCAAAGGTGTTCCGCTGTGCCAGCATCTCCCGTAAAGGCCCTCCAAACTCCTCCAGAAAAGCCCCTACATAGCCGCCGGCAATCACATCGCAGTCAAAGCTCATGCACAGGTTGTTAATGGCTACGGCCAGATATTGCAGATACTCCGTCCATACCTTGGCAGCTGTTTCGTCGTGATCCCGCAGCCGCTCAAAAAACTGTGCCAGGTTCCCATCGGCATGAGAGGAGAGTACCTTGGCCGAGAGATAGGCATCCAGACACCCTACTTTTCCACAGTAGCAAGGTCGTCCGTTGGGCACCAGAGTCATATGACCAAATTCGCCGGCCCTGAGATTGTTCCCTGTATAGAGTCTGCCGCCGTTGATGATGGCGCCGCCCACCGTATTGCTCAGGGACAGATAAATCAGGTTCTCAGCTTCCGGGTTGTTCCAGAGCTCGGCCATGCCTGCAGCATTGGCGTCATTTAAAAAAATACAGGGGTAGGGGAGGTGCTGGCTGAAGCGCTTTGTTTCTACGTCATAGATATCCAGTGCATGGGAATAAAGCAGCCGTTCTCCCGCCTCATCCAGAATACCGGGCAGAGAAACTCCGATCCCCAGCAGCTTTTCCCCTTCTCCATCTTTCAGAAAATCGCTCAATAAACTTCCCAGCGATGCCAGATAATCTTCCTGAAGAGAGAATACCCGCTTTTTCCGCGTGTACCGGAGGACCTCTCCAGACAAGTCGACCAGTACAAGGCCCACATGGTTTTGTGTGATATCCAGGCCCACCGCCAGCTTGGCATCCTGTACCGGTGCATAGGCCTTTGCTTTGCGGCCACCGGTGGATTCATAAGCTCCGACCTCCTGAACAAGCCCCAGCGCGGTTAGCTCCTTGACATTCTGCAGCACAGTGGGCCAGCTTAATTTTAACTTTTGTGCCAGTTCCGGCTGGGAGATTTTATCGCAGCGGAGCAAGCAACGCAGTGTATTACTGCGGTTGAGCCGCTTCACATCCATATTATTTGCAGGCGTTGTACGCATAGCTAGGTATCCTTTTTTGTTTTATAAAGTAGTTATTTTATAGTAACGCTTTTTTGAAAAAAAAACAATAGCGGGTGAAAGGGAAGCAAATTTTTATATATTACAGAAAATTTTGCTTGGGAGGATTCTTGATCCCAGCCTGCGCCGTACATACCTTGTGTATATAACGATGTACATTTTGAATTAGAGCTGTCCGGGTAACTCATGGCCGCAGGCTGCCCGGAAAAGGAACCGTGTGCCCCTGCTCATCGGCAAAAGATCAAAGTGTAATTTACTGTCCATAGAGTAGGTCGTGTACTTCCGTTGACCTGCCAAATTCAGAAAGGCAACCGTGGCCTGCGGAGAGAAATCCAAGCACCAGGAAAATCGGGCATCAGACAGCGGTGTAACCTGTGAAACAAAGGAATCGATGAAATCCTCGTTTACAAGATCGTCATGCATTTCAACTGCTTCGCACAGCGCCACCTCAATCGCTTTCATATTCAGGTGTTCCGGATTGCAGTCCTTCGAAGCAATCTGTGCCTTGTCCATTCTGAAGGCGGATGCGAAGCATATCGTGGTGTTGCTTCATATCCATAAATGGGTTTTCCTGCGGTATTAGTTTTTCAACGATGTCGAAGCATGGGAGAACCGCAACGGCACCTCATTTTTCTACCCCATACATTTTGAGCCTGCTGGACGACAAAACTCCATGTACGGACTCTTTCGTCTGCCTATAACTTGCTGAAACCTTTAAAATACAATATAATAATTTTATTCATAAAACAGCAGGCTGAAAAGTTCCTGTACCTATCTATAACGTGGTCATAAAGCTTTTTATGATAGGCTAGTAATGGTGCTTTGAAATACTTCGGCCGGTGATGCATTTAGTGCGGTTCGATATTGGCCTTATTGGATTTATCAAAGAAGGTAACCTAAATATGTATCTCCTATGAATATTGAGCAACGAATAATTTTTTGTATGATGTAACCTTAAGTGCATACTGTGTAACAAATAAGAATTTGCGGGGCAAGATATGAAAATTCGAGAAATAGAAGTAAATGAAATTAATAAATTACTGGATTGTATCATGCAACTTTCAGAGTATCACAACACAATATCGGTTAATTTTAAGGGGAGTTATCCCAGCAGACCGTATAACGAAACACTAAATGTTTTCTCAGAAAGTTTGGAAAAGGGACAGTCGCGGATTGCAGTTATTGAAAGCGGAGAAAAAGTTATAGGTTTTTGCAAAGTGGATATGAATGGGAAAAATGGAAAGCTGGATTATTTGGTTGTCTTACAGGAGTATCGCCAACAAGGTTTTGGTAGACAGCTTATGGAGTGGGCAATGGACGCTTTTCGTAAAAGCAACATCACACGCATCGAAGTGAAGGTGGTTGATGGAAATAATGCAATACATTTGTATGAAAAGTATGGGTTTAAGATAAATTCTCACATCCTTTGGCGTTGTGCAGATTAAAATTTGATTTGTAGGACACCTTGGAAGACTCTTTCCTGTGAATTTCTCCAAGTAGTATTATTCTCTTTTGAGAGACTGCAGTATTTTTCTCGGCTGCGAGACTTTTTTGTATAAACAGCACAAAATAGCAATAAAAACCCCCGCACATTGCCCAAATGGGAATGTGCGGGGGTTTTGGCGTTAGTATAAACCTCCACGGTCAAATCATGCCATTTTGACGGTTTGATGCCGTATCCATGGGACTTATAGAAGGTTTGCGCTTCGTCAAGCCCAATGGTGAATGACAGAACTCTTACTTGCGGGGGTTCTTAATGGCAGCCTGAGCAGCGGCCAGACGAGCGATAGGCACACGGAAGGGGGAGCAGGACACGTAGTCCAGCCCGGTGTTGTGGCAGAACTCCACGGAGGAGGGATCGCCGCCGTGCTCGCCGCAGATGCCCAGCTTCAGGTCGGGGCGGGTCTCACGGCCCAGCTTGGCAGCCATCTGGATCAGACGGCCCACGCCAACCTGGTCCAGACGGGCGAAGGGATCGGACTCATAGATCTTCTTATCGTAGTAAGCCTCCAGGAACTTGCCGGCATCGTCACGAGAGAAGCCGAAGGTCATCTGAGTCAGGTCATTGGTGCCGAAGGAGAAGAACTCGGCCTCCTTGGCGATCTGGTCGGCGGTGAGAGCAGCACGAGGAATCTCGATCATGGTGCCCACCTTGTAGGTCATGTCAGAGCCAGCGGCCTTGATGATCTCGTCAGCGGTCTTGACTACCACGTCCTTGACGTACTTGAGCTCCTTGACCTCGCCCACCAGGGGGATCATGATCTCGGGGACCATCTTCCAGTCGGGGTGCTTGGCCTGGACGTTCAGAGCGGCCTTGATGACAGCGGTGGTCTGCATCACAGCGATCTCAGGATAGGTGACGGCCAGACGGCAGCCACGGTGACCCATCATGGGGTTGAACTCGTGCAGGCCGGCGATGATAGCCTTGATGTCCTCGACGCTCTTGCCCATATCGGCGGCCAGCTTCTCGATGTCGGCCTCCTCGGTGGGAACGAACTCGTGCAGGGGGGGATCCAGGAAGCGGATGGTGATGGGGTTACCCTCCATGGCCTCGTACATGGCCTCGAAGTCGCCCTGCTGCATGGGCTCCAGCTTGGCCAGAGCCTTCTCGCGCTGCTCCACAGTGTCGGAGCAGATCATCTCGCGGATAGCGGGGATACGATCTTCCTCGAAGAACATGTGCTCGGTGCGGCACAGGCCGATGCCCTCGGCGCCGAACTTCATGGCCTGCTTGGCGTCGCGGGGGTTATCGGCGTTGGTGCGGACCTTCATCTGGCGGTACTTGTCAGCCCAAGCCATGATGCGGCCAAACTCGCCGCCGATGGAGGCGTCCACGGTGGGGATAGCCTCGCCGTAGATGTTGCCGGTGGAGCCGTCCAGGCTCAGCCAGTCGCCCTCGTGATAGACCTTGCCGGCCAGCTCGAACTGCTTGTTGGCCTCGTCCATCTTGATGGCGCCGCAGCCGGAGACACAGCAGGTGCCCATGCCGCGGGCCACGACGGCGGCGTGAGAGGTCATGCCGCCGCGGACAGTCAGGATGCCCTGGGAGGCGACCATGCCCTCGATGTCCTCGGGAGAGGTCTCCAGACGGACCAGAACCACCTTCTCGCCCCGGGCAGCCCACTCCTTGGCGTCCTCGGCGGAGAAGACGATCTTGCCGCAGGCGGCGCCGGGAGAGGCGGGCAGAGCGGTGCCCACGGGGGTGGCGGCCTTCAGAGCGGCGGGATCGAACTGGGGATGGAGCAGAGTGTCCAGGTTGCGGGGATCGATCATGGCAACAGCCTGCTGCTCGGTGATCTGCCCCTCGTCCACCAGGTCGCAGGCGATCTTCAGAGCGGCGGCAGCGGTACGCTTGCCGTTACGGGTCTGGAGCATGTAGAGCTTGCCGTTCTCCACGGTAAACTCCATGTCCTGCATATCGTGATAGTGATTCTCCAGACGCTGGCAGACATCCACGAACTGCTTAAAGGCCTCGGGGAACTTGTCGGCCATCTCCTGGATGGGCATGGGGGTACGAACACCAGCCACCACGTCCTCGCCCTGGGCGTTGGTCAGGAACTCACCCATGAGCTTCTTCTCGCCGGTGGCGGGGTTACGGGTAAAGGCAACACCAGTGCCGCAGTCGTCGCCCATGTTGCCGAAGGCCATGGACTGCACGTTGACGGCAGTGCCCCAAGAGCCGGGGATATCGTTCATGCGGCGGTAAACAATGGCGCGGGGGTTGTTCCAAGAGCGGAACACGGCCTTGATGGCGCCCATGAGCTGCTCCTTGGGGTCGGTGGGGAAGTCGGAGCCGATCTTCTCCTTGTACTCGGCCTTGAACTGGCCAGCCAGCTCCTTCAGGTCCTCGGCGGTGAGCTCCACGTCCTGAGTAACGCCCCGCTTGGCCTTCATCTGGTCAATGAGCTCCTCGAAGTACTTCTTGCCCACTTCCATGACCACGTCGGAGTACATCTGGATGAAGCGGCGGTAGCAGTCCCAAGCCCAGCGGGGATTGTTGGACTTCTTGGCGATGACGTCCACCACATCCTCGTTCAGGCCCAGGTTCAGGATGGTGTCCATCATGCCAGGCATGGAGGCGCGGGCGCCGGAACGAACGGAGACCAGCAGGGGGTTCTCCATGTCACCGAACTTCTTGCCGGTGATCTCTTCCATCTTGGAGATGTACTCCATGATCTGAGCCTGGATCTCGTCGTTGATCTTCTCGCCGTCCTCATAGTACTGGGTGCAGGCCTCGGTGGTGATGGTGAAGCCCTGGGGCACGGGCATACCCAGGCTGGTCATCTCGGCCAGGTTTGCGCCCTTGCCGCCCAGCAGCTCCCGCATGGAGCCATTGCCTTCGGAGAAGAGGTACACATACTTCTTTGCCATTTACTTCATTCCTTTCTGTGATGACGGTGCGGGTACGTAAAGGCCTGTCCCCTTCTCACATGGAACAGCCGAACACCCTGCGCACCAGCGCCGCTCATACCAATGGTATCGCCGCCGTTTCGGAGACGACGAAATTACCGCGGAAATATTATACCTATTTGAAGGAAATATTGCAACCGGTTATTGGATATTTTTCACGGTTTTTATACAGTACAACGGAAATAATTCACTATTCTGTTTAAGAGAATGCTTAAATATGAAGGAAATCCGCAAAAAGGAAAGAAATGGGGCAAAAGAAAACGAGACGCCGGCTTTAGACGTCTCGTAAGAGAAATGAAAAAGGGATGCAAAAGAAAAGACCAGGATAAGACCGGAGAAGGAAGCCGTTTTACAGCAGGCTTGTCAGAATTCGATCCCCTCGCGGGCCGTTACACCCTGGGTAAAGGGGTGACGTACCGCTTCCATGGAGGTGATATAATCTGCCCGTTCTGCAAGCTGGGGATCTGGGTCACGGCCGGTGATGACTACCTCGCAGTTCAAGCGGTCCAGACAGGAGAGCAGATCATCCAGCGGGAGCAGGCCAGTGCTGACCGCCGCGCAGGCCTCGTCCAGCACCAGCAGAAAACAGTCCTGGGCCTCTTTGCAGATCAGGCTAAGCAGCTGTTGATAGCGCTGGGCCTCCGCCAGGCGCTCCTCGTCGGTCATGCGGAAAGAAAACTTGACTGTATCCGGTACCGGAAGCAGGGTGACCTGGGGCAACTGGGAGAGGGCCAAGCGCTCGCCGCTGTCCGCCCCCTTGAGAAACTGGGCAATTACTACCCGCTTGCCCCGGCCAGCTGCCCGAAGGGCCAGGCCCATGGCGGCGGTAGTCTTTCCTTTTCCGTTTCCGCAGTAAAGGTGAAGCATGGGAAATCTCCTTGTTTTCCCGCTGAGGAGCGGGGTTGTTTTTTGTAAAAAAATCAGGTACAATGGCTCAAACTTCCGGAAGGAGATCCAATTATGAAAGAAATGATGCAGCTGTTGGGCCTGTACCTGCTGCTGATCAATGGGATTGGTTTTGTGCTGATGGGTGTGGATAAGAGAAGGGCCAAGCGAGATCAGTGGCGCATCTCCGAAAAGACTCTGTTTTTGCCGCCGCTTCTTGGCGGAACGGTGGGAGCCATTCTGGGAATGCGGGTATTTCACCATAAGACCAAGCACTGGTACTTCCGCTATGGCCTGCCTGCCCTGCTGGTGCTCCAGGTGGTTCTGGCAGGCTGGCTCTATGGGAAGCTGAGATAAAAAATGGGCGGCGTATGCCGCCCATTTTTTAGTCTTCCAGGGGAAGGCCGCTTAAATACCGCCGGGCCAGGTCAAAGGCGTGGTGGGCGGTCTGGGTGCGCAGCCGCGCCCGGACCGGGCGGTTGCCCAGATGGAGTTCCCGCACGTGGGTTCCCTCCGGGGTAGCGATGGCCACAAACATGGTGCCCACCTCGTTGCCACGGTCGTCCTTATCCGGACCGGCCACGCCGGTGGAGGACAAAGCGATGTCGCATCCCAGCGCCCGCCGGGCGCCCTCTGCCATAGCCTTGGCCACCGGAGCGGATACCGCACCATACTGGTCCAGCAGCGCCTGAGGAACGCCCAGTACGTTGTGTTTCACCTCATTGGTATAGGAGACGATGCCGCCTTTAAATACCTGAGAGGCGCCGGACACGTCGGTGAGCCGCTTGGCCATGAGGCCGCCGGTGCAGCTCTCGGCGGTGCCGATGGTCAGCTTCTTTTCTCGCAGCAGGTTTTCTACTACGAACTCCAGGGAGGGCACATCCACTCCGTAGACCAGATGGCCGAAGTGCTGTTTCAGCTCCTCTACCTTGGGCAGCAGCAGAGCCTGGGCCTCCTCCATGGTGGGGGCCTTGGCGGTCACCCGCAGTTCACACTCCCCCTCCTTGGCGTAGGGGGCCAGAGTGGGGTTGGCCATGGCGTTCATCTGATCCCGCAGCTGGGCCTCCATAGCCGATTCCCCGATGCCGAACAGCTTCAGGGTGTGGGAAGCAATAACTCCCTCGGACAGAGTCTGGAGATAGGGGACCACCCGGTAGCGGAACATGGGGGTGCACTCACTGGGAGGGCCGGGGAGCATAATCACATGGACGCCGTCGGCCTCAAAGGCACAACCGGGGGCGGAGCCCCAGTCGTTGGTCAGAACGGTACACCCTTCGGGTACCAGCGCCTGCTGAAAGTTATTCTCCGTCAGGGCGCGGCCGGTGGCCTTGCCGTAAGCCTTGATCCGTTCCAGAGATTCTTCGTCATAGACCAGCTTCTTGCCAAAGGCCTCGGCCAGGACGTTTTTGGTCAGGTCATCGCAGGTGGGACCCAGGCCGCCGGTGGTGATGATGATGTCCGCCCGCTTCCGGGCCAGCTCCACCGCCTCCCGGGCACGCTGGGGGTTGTCTCCCACCACCGTGTGCCAGTATACGTTGAGCCCCAGAGCGCTTAGGCCCTGAGAGAGCATCTGGGCGTCGGTGTTGGCGATGTTGCCCAGCAGCAGCTCGGTGCCCACCGATAAAATTTCCACCGTATGAGACATAGTCTGCGCCTCCCTTACAGGTTCACCTGGACCCGCTCGATGCCGTCCACCGCGGCCTGAACCATAGCATCGATGTCCAGGTTCTTCTCCGCCTCAGCCACCTCGCCGGGCATGGGGCGCAGACGGGGGTGGCGGGGAGTAAAGACAGTGCAGCAGTCCTCATAGGGGAGAATGGAGGTCTCGAAGGTACCGATCTTCCGGGCGATTTGGACGATCTCCTCCTTGTCCATGCCCACGCAGGGGCGCAGGATGGGCAGGTCCACCACGGAGCCGGTGACCATCATGGCGTCCATGGTCTGGCTGGCCACCTGGCCCAAGCACTCGCCGGTGACCAGGGCCTTGGCCCCGCACCGCTTGGCTACCTCCTGGGCAATGCGCATCATAAAGCGGCGCATGATGACGGTGAATAGCTCCTCGGGGCAGGAGCGGCGCAGCTCCTCCTGAATGGCGGTGAAGGGGACCACATGGACAGTGAGCCGTCCGGTGTAGGGGGTGAGGAGTTTGGCCAGCTCCAGCACCTTCTCTTTTGCCTCGGGGGAGGTATAGGGGTAGGAGAAGAAGTGGACCATCTCCAGAGCCACGCCCCGCTTGGCGATCATCCAGCTGGCCACGGGGGAGTCGATGCCGCCGGAGAGCAGAGAGACGGCGCGGCCATTGATGCCCACAGGCAGGCCGCCGGCGCCGGGCTGAGGCTGGGCGTGCACATAGGCGGCGTAGTCCCGGATCTCCACATAGACGGTGAGTTCGGGGTGGTGCACATCCACCTCCAGATTATCATAGGCCTCATGGAGCTCGCCGCCCACATACTGGCTGACCTGGATGGAGGTCATGGGGAAGGTCTTATCGGCCCGCTTGGTCTCTACCTTAAAGGTGCGGGCGGTACGCAGCTGGTCGTCCAGAAACTCCTTGGCACACTCCAGAATGGCGTCCTTGTCCTTCTCACAGGGGCGGGCCAGAGAGATGCCCACAATGCCAAAGACCTTGGTCAGGGCCTCGTAGGCCCCCTCCACGTCGCAGGCATCGTCCTTGGGCTCCACATAGGTGGTGGACTGGCGGGTATACACCCGGAACTGTCCGTAGGGATGGAGACGGCGGTGGATGTTGGCCTGAAGTTTATCCTCAAAGCTGCGGCGGTTCAGGCCCTTGAGGACCAGCTCGCCCAGCTTGAGCAAAATGATTTCTTTCATGATTGCTTGTTCCTTTCCGGTCATAGGTAATCAAACATTATAATAAAAAGAAGACCTTCTGTCCAGCGTTTTGGACGCATTAGCGCCGGAGATAAGCGGGCGGCCGATATTGCAGCGCCTCGGCCAGGTGCTGGGGCTGGATGGTTTCGCTGCCGTCCAGATCGGCGATGGTCCGGGCCACCCGGCGGATGCGGTCGTAGCTGCGGGCGGTGAGGCCCATGCGCTGGAAGGCGCCCCGCATAATTTTTTGGCAGGCGTCATCCAGGGCACAGCACTCCTCCAGAAGAGGCTGGGCCAGGTGGGCGTTGCTGGTGTTGCGGCGGTTTTGGATAGCCCTGGCTCCGTCCACCCGCTCCTTGATGGCGGCGGAGGACTCGGCGGGGGCGCGGCGGGCAAGCTCGTCAAACTCCAGGGTGGCCACCTCTACAAACAGGTCGATGCGGTCCAACAGGGGGCCGGAGAGCCGGGAAAGGTAGCGCTGTACCTCAGCCTCCGAGCAGTGACAGCGGCCGGAGGGGTGGCCATACCAGCCGCACTTGCAGGGATTCATGGCGCACACCAGCATGAATTGGCTGGGATAGACCACCGAGCCGGAGGCACGGGAAATCTGTACCTGCCCGTCCTCCAGGGGCTGGCGCAGCACCTCCAGCACGTCCTTTTGAAATTCCGGCAGCTCATCCAGAAACAGTACCCCCTGGTGGGCCAGGGAGATCTCCCCCGGTTTAGGGTTGGAGCCCCCGCCGGCCATGGCGGCGGCGGAGACACTGTGGTGGGGGGAGCGGAAGGGACGGCGGGTGATGAGGGGGTGCTTGGGGTCGGTGAGCCCCAGCACCGAGTGAATCTGAGTGACCTCCATGGCCTCCTCCTGGGTGAGGTCGGGGAGAATGGAGGGCAGGCGCTTGGCCAGCATGGACTTGCCGGACCCCGGCGGGCCTACCATTAAAATATTATGTCCTCCCGCCGCCGCGATCTCCAAAGCCCGCTTGGTGGCCTCCTGGCCCTTTACCTCGGAGAAGTCAGGACCAGGCTCTGGGGTGCTGTCGCCGGACCAGGGGGGAGCGGGGGAGATGGGGGCCTCACCGGTAAAGTGGCGCACCAAATCCATCACATGGTCCACCGGGTAGACGGTGGGGCCGTCAGCCAGGGTGGCCTCAGCGGTGTTGGCGCTGGGGACAAAGAGAGACTCGATTCCCTCCGCCTTGGCCCGCAGGGCCATGGGCAACATGCCAACCGTGGGGCGCAATTTACCAGACAGGGACAGCTCCCCCAGAAAGGCGCAGTTGTCCGCCTTAATTTTCAGCTGTCCCGCCGCCGCCAGCAACCCCACAAGAATGGGTAGGTCGTACAGGGTGCCGATTTTTTTCACATGGGCGGGAGCCAGGTTCACCGTGATGCGGCTGACGGGGAAGGAGAAGCCGCAGTTTTTAATGGCGGCACGCACCCGCTCCCGGGCCTCATTCACTGCCGCATCGGGCAGCCCCACGATGGTAAAGGCAGGCAGACCGTTGGACAGATCGCACTCCACCGACACCGGATAACCGGAAATGCCATGCAAGCCCAAAGAATGTACATGATAGACCATGACAAAATCCTCCAGAATAAGGAGAAGTTAGAAAAAGCGTATGGGAAAAGGGGAAAAATATCCCACAAAAAGAGGGTGCTATTTTTCCTTATTGTAAGCTTTTGCAAGAAATATTGCAATACGAACTGGTATCTTTGTGAGAAAAACAAGGAAAAATCCGGGTGGATGAATTTACAAAAGGGCGAAAAAGTGATAAACTATTTCCCGTCGAAACATACAAACCGCTCCCGGCTGCCCAGGAGCGGGCCGGTTCTGCCAAGTTATAAGCGATTAGTTATAATTATTATAACTAATTCAGCCATTGGCATTCCGGCGGGGAGACAGTAAAATAGGGCAGAGAACCTCAGAGCAGTCTGGCGCCTGGGAACGCGGGCTGTTCAGAGAACTATTTGAATAAGGAAGAAAGTAGGGAACTCTATGGCAAGAAAGTTCAAAACCATGGACGGCAATAATGCGGCAGCCTATGTCAGCTACGCCTTTACCGAAGTAGCCGGCATCTACCCCATTACTCCGTCCAGCCCCATGGCCGACTATGTGGACCAGTGGGCTGCCCAGGGTCAGAAAAACATCTTCGGCACCACCGTTAAGGTGATCGAGATGCAGTCCGAGGCCGGCGCTGCCGGTACCGTGCACGGCTCTCTGGCCGCCGGTGCTCTGACCACCACCTACACCGCCTCCCAGGGCCTGCTGCTGATGATCCCCAACATGTACAAGATCGCCGGCGAGCTGCTGCCCGCGGTGTTCCATGTGTCCGCCCGTACTGTGGCTGCTCAGTCTCTGAACATCTTCGGTGATCACTCCGACGTTATGGCCTGCCGTCAGACCGGCTTTGCCATGCTGGCTGAGGGCAACGTGCAGGAGGTCATGGACCTGGCTCCTGTGGCTCACCTGTCCGCCATCAAGGGCCGCGTCCCCTTCATCAACTTCTTTGACGGTTTCCGCACCTCCCACGAGATCCAGAAGGTCGCCATTTGGGACTACAAGGATCTGGCTGAGATGGTGGACATGGACGCTGTGGAAGCCTTCCGCAAGCGCGCTCTGAATCCCGAGCGTCCCACCATGCGCGGCTCCCACGAGAACGGCGATATCTTCTTCCAGCACCGTGAGGCCTGCAACCCCTACTACGAGGCTCTGCCTGAGATCGTTGAGGAGTACATGGGCAAGGTCAACGAGAAGCTGGGCACCAACTATCAGCTGTTCAACTACTACGGCGCTGAGGATGCTGACCGCGTCATCATCGCCATGGGCTCCATCTGCGACGTGGCTGAGGAAGTCATCGACTACCTGAATGCCAACGGCCAGAAGGTCGGCCTCATCAAGGTCCGCCTGTACCGCCCCTTCCGCGCGGACAAGCTGATCGCTGCCATCCCCGCTACCGCCAAGAAGATCGCCGTCCTGGATCGTACCAAGGAGCCCGGTGCTCTGGGCGATCCTCTGTATCTGGACGTCATCACTGCTCTGTCCACTGCCGGTATCACCGACAAGACCGTGGTGGCCGGCCGCTACGGCCTGGGTTCCAAGGACACCCCGCCCAAGAGCGTGTTCGCTGTCTATGAGAACCTGGCTCAGGACGCTCCCAAGAACCACTTCACCATCGGCATCGTGGACGACGTTACCAACAGCTCTCTGGAGGAGCACGACGCCCCCAACACCGCTGCTGAGGGCACCATCGAGTGCAAGTTCTGGGGCCTGGGCGGCGACGGTACCGTGGGCGCCAACAAGAACTCCATCAAGATCATCGGCGACCACACCGACAAGTACGTGCAGGCTTACTTCCAGTACGACTCCAAGAAGACCGGCGGCGTGACCATCAGCCACCTGCGTTTCGGCGACAAGCCCATCCGCAGCCCCTACTACATCAACAAGGCTGACTTCGTGGCCTGCCACAACCCCTCTTACATTGTCAAGGGCTTCCCCATGGTCCGCGACGTAAAGCCCGGCGGCACCTTCCTGATCAACTGCCAGTGGAGCGCTGAGGATCTGGACAAGCACATGCCCGCCGTTGCCAAGCGCTACATCGCCGCCAACAACATCCAGGTCTACACCATCGACGCTATCGACCTGGCTGCCAAGATCGGCATGGGCAAGCGCACCAACACCATTCTGCAGTCCGCTTTCTTCGCTCTGGCTAAGGTTATGCCCGAGGCCGAGTCCATTCAGTACATGAAGGACGCCGCCACCAAGTCCTACCTGAAGAAGGGCCAGGACATCGTGGACATGAACCACAAGGCTATCGACGCCGGCGCCACTGCCTTCAAGAAGTTCGACGTTCCCGCTTCCTGGGCTACCGCCGAGGACGTGAAGAAGGACGAGACCCTGACCGGTCCCGCCAAGCTGGTGAAGATGGTTCAGGACATCCTGGATCCCGTGGACCGCATGGACGGCGACAGCCTGCCTGTGTCCGCCTTCGTGGATCACGTGGACGGCACCTTCGAGCTGGGCGCTGCCGCTTACGAGAAGCGCGGCGTGGCCGTGATGGTTCCCACCTGGGATGCCACCAAGTGTATCCAGTGTAACCAGTGCTCCTTCGTCTGCCCCCACGCCACCATCCGTCCCTTCGCTCTGACTGAGGAGGAGGCCGCTGCTGCCCCCGCCGCTGCCAAGATCGTGGACGTGAAGGCCGGCAAGGGCAAGGGCGTGTACAAGTTCTCCATGGCTATCAGCCCCCTGGACTGCATGGGCTGCACCGTGTGTGCCGGCGTGTGCCCCACCAAGGCTCTGACCATGGTGCCTCAGGAGCAGGAGGCCGCCCAGCAGGAGGTCTTCAACTACATGGTGGAGAAGGTTTCTGCCAAGGCCGATGTGACCGACCTGACCGTGAAGGGCAGCCAGTTCAAGAAGCCTCTGCTCGAGTTCTCCGGCTCCTGCGCCGGCTGCGCCGAGACCTCTTATGCTCGCCTGATCACCCAGCTGTTCGGCGATCGGATGTACATCTCCAACGCCACCGGCTGTTCCTCCATCTGGGGCGGCCCCGCTGCTACCTCTCCCTACACCACCACTGCCGAGGGCAAGGGTCCCGCTTGGGCCAACTCCCTGTTCGAGGATAACGCTGAGCACGGCCTGGGCATGTATCTGGGCCAGAAGGCCATCCGCAACCGTCTGGCTGCCAAGACCGAGGCTCTGATCGCCATCGACTACACCGACGAGGCTGTCAAGGCTGCCGGTAAGGAGTGGCTGGACACCATGGAGGACGGTGCCGCCAACGGCGAGGCCACCAAGAAGTATGTGGCTGCCCTCCAGGCTGCTGTGAAGCAGGATTGCCCCTGCGAGGCCTGCGCTCTGGGCCGCGACATCCTCCAGGAGAAGGAGTACCTGAACAAGAAGTCCGTGTGGATCTTCGGCGGCGACGGCTGGGCCTACGACATCGGCTTCGGCGGCGTGGACCACGTGCTGGCTTCCGGCGAGGACGTGAACGTGTTCGTCTTCGACACCGAGGTGTACTCCAACACCGGCGGACAGGCTTCCAAGGCCTCCAACATCGGCCAGGTGGCTCAGTTCGCCGCTGCCGGTAAGACCGTGGCCAAGAAGAGCCTGGCTGAGATTGCCATGACCTACGGCTACGTCTATGTGGCTCAGATCGCCATGGGCGCGAACATGAACCAGACCCTGAAGGCCATCGCTGAGGCTGAGGCCTATCACGGTCCTTCCCTGATCATCGGCTACGCTCCCTGTGAGATGCACTCCATCAAGGGCGGCATGGCCAACTGCCAGGCTGAGATGAAGAAGGCTGTTGAGTGCGGCTACTGGAACCTGTTCCGCTTCAACCCCGACCTGAAGAAGGAGGGCAAGAACCCCTTCACCCTGGACTCCAAGGCCCCCGCTGGCGGCTATCAGGAGTTCCTGATGAACGAGGCCCGCTACTCCAGCCTGACCCGGTCCTTCCCCGACCGCGCCAAGGAGCTCTTCGCTCTCAACGAGGAGACCGCCAAGGCTCGCTACGAGAAGCTGATCCGCATGCAGAAGATGTACGAGGTCTAATCTCTCGCTCTTATTTAAAATCCCGGGATGGAATATTCCATCCCGGGATTTTTTTGCTTTTTTGCAGCAAAACAGCCCGCTGTATTGTATACTTAACAGAGAGCGCTTCCGGCTTTCTGGAAAGGATGATCGAGATGAAGTGGAATCAACTGGCAGCGGGAGGCCTGTGCGCGGCTATGCTGGCCATACCGGTGAGTGCCGCACCGGCGGAACAGGCCGACTCCCTCACGGTGAATGGATCGATGGTGGATCTCAGCCAAGCCCCACAGTCCATGTATGAGAAGGAGGACGGGACGGTGATGGTACCCCTGTGGCTTACCGCAGAGGCCCTGGGCTATACCGTTACCTGGCAGCCGGATCAAGGGGGAGCCTGGGTAGAGAATGAGGAAGTGGCCATGGACCTGGTCTTTGGCGTAGACAGCTACTGCCGATACAGCAAGACTGCCATTGGCATGACCGCTCCTCAGCACTACAGCTGGGGACCGGAGGTGATCCAGGGGCGTACCTATGTACCGGCAGAGATGTTCAGCCTGCTGTTTTGTGATGTACAGACAGAGGGTGGAACTGTGTCCATTACGTCCTCTGCTCAGCTGCCCAATCCCATGGTGGAGTATGACTACCTCTTTGAGGCAGAGTATGCCGTTGGATTCCCGGTGCTGGTGCCTGCCAGCATGAACGGGGTGGAGATGGATCATGTTTATGTGATAGACGGGGATATGGTCCAGGTAAACTACGCCGATGGAACCTGTTACCGGGCCGCTCAGGGGGCGGAGGACATCAGCGGGGATTATAGCCAGTATGAGCAGACCAGGCAGCTGACAAGCCAGCGCTTTTCCATAACGGCCCGCGGGGCACAGGAGCTGGTGTCCAGCGCTTGGTGGACTGACGGGAGCCTGTGCTTCAGCGCTCAATTTGCCCAGCCGGTCAGCCAGCAGGCCCTGCTGGAACTGGTGGACAGCCTGACTCAGATGAACTAAAGAGAACGAGGAGGTGTCGCCGGTGGAACCGTCTCAGGCGGCCCGAATTTTGGAGGAGCACGGCAGAGCGGTGCTGCATCTGGCCTACTCCTATCTCCGCAGCCAGGAAGAGGCGGAGGACGTGCTCCAGGATACCCTGGTGCAGTACATCAGAAAAGCACCTTCCTTTGACAGCCAGGCCCACGAACGGGCCTGGCTGCTGCGGGTTGCGGCCAATTTATGCAAAAACCGACTGAGGGCTCCCTGGCGGCATCCGCCTGAGATTCCGGAGGATTACCCTGGTCAGGGAATCCCCGAGGAGTCGGTGGCGCTGTATCAGGCGGTGAATGCCCTGCCGGTAAAATACCGGGAGGTTATCCACCTTTTTTACTATGAGGACGCTACCACCGCCCAGATCGCTGCCATTCTGGGAAAGCGGGAGGGGACAGTGCGGTCCCTGCTTACCCGGGCCAGGGCACAGCTGCGAGAGAGCTTGAAAGGAGGCGCTGCCAATGAAGACCTATAAACGGGCGTTTGACAATCTTCAGGTACCTCCTGACATGCTGGAACGGGTGTGCAAGCAGGCAGAAAAGCCGTATCGCCGAAGCTGGCGTCCCGCAGCGGCGGGACTTGCCGCCTGCGCGGTACTGGCCCTTGGCATTTGGACTGTGGCGCCCCGTGATCAGACGCCGCTGGGCTCATCCAGCCAGAACCCAGTACAGGTGGGCAATCCCTATCAGTCCCTGGCGTCGGTACAGGAGCTGGAGGAATTGCTTCCGTATGCGCTTCAATATCCCGATGTGCCTCAGGGCTACCAGGTGGAAGGAGTAGCTTTGATTGGGGGCGTACTGGCTCAGATAGACTATGCACAGGGGGACAGTCAGGTTTCGTTTCGTATGGGACAGGGGCAGCAGAATGTCAGCGGAGACTACACGGCGTATCCCTTCCAGATCGAAGTGACGCAGGACGGCCAGTCGGGGACGCTCAGCGGCCAGGGAGAGCTGGTCTCCCTGGCGGTCTGGTATGACGGGGAAAACAGCTTCAGCCTCTCCTTTGCCCCTGCGGTGTCCCAACAGGAGGCGCTGGAATGGATGGGCTGGACAGAATGACCTGACATCTTATCTTTTGGAATAAAACATGCCCGCGGCAGCTGCCGCGGGCATGTTGGCGTATTGGAAGGTTCAGGAGAGGGAAGAGTCTCTGGTTCGAAGCTGCCAAAAGATCACTGCCCCTGCAGCGGCCACATTGAGGGAGTCCACGCCATGGAACATGGGAATCCGGGCGGTGTAGTCGCAGCGGGCAATGGTATTGGCGGACAGACCGTTGCCTTCCGAGCCCAGAACAATGGCAAGTTTGTCTGTCTGGGCGAGGATGGGGTCCTCAATGGAGATGGAGTTATCGGTAAGGGCCATGGCAACAGAGGAGAAGCCCAAGGTTTTCAGGGTAGACAGGCCAGATTCCGGCCATTGGAAGGCCTCTTCGGTCAGCCAGGTCCAGGGGATCTGAAAGACGGTACCCATGCTGACCCGCACGGCACGGCGGTAAAAGGGATCGCAGCAGGAGGGGTCCAGGAGGATCCCGTCCATTCCCAGGGCCGCGGCGGAGCGGAAGATGGCACCAATATTGGTAGAGTCGGTGATATTTTCCAGCACCACCAACCGCCTGGCTCCCTGGCATATCTCCTGAGGGGTGGGGAGTGTGGGACGGGACATGGCGCACAGCACGCCTCGGGTCAGCTGGTAGCCGGTAAGACAGGCTAGTACTTCCCGCTCTGCCGTGTAAATGGGCACGGTGCTCCACTGGTCCGGAATGGCTTGGAGCAGGGCGGCCATGTGCCGGCGTTCCGTCAAAAAGGAGATGGGGCGGCAGCCTGCCCGCAGCGCGCAGGAGATGACTTTCAGGCTCTCCGCAATGAAAACGCCCTGGGACGGGTCCCGCTGACTGCGCAGCTGAGCGTGGGTGAGCTGGGTATAGGGAGCCAGCTGAGGGGCGGTGAGATCTTGAATTTCAATGATATTTGCCATAACGGCCTCCGAATAGTAGGGGTGTTTCTTTATTCTACCACAGCGGGGATGGATTGGCAAAAAACAAGCGGCGGGAATACCCGCCGCTTATACAGGAAAGAAGCTTACAGATTGTCTGTTGGCTGCACTTCCGGTTTGTCATGGGATGGCCCCTGAATAATCTGCAGCGCCTGCCGGTGGTTCTGTACCACGTTCACTTCATGGCTGCCCCCGTATTCCCCGTCAATTGTCCAGGGAATGGGCTTTTCACAGGTGAACTTCAGGTCAGAGGCGTGGAAGGAGATGAGGGCGTTGGCCGACGAGGCGGGAGGCTGTCCCAGGAGGGACTGGAGGGCTGCGCCGATCTCAAAGATGTTGACGGGCTTTTTTACCAGAATGACCTCAAAGAGGCCGTCGTCCAATTCTACCTTGTCGGTGGGCAGGTTCTTCATGCCGCCCACGGAGTAGGTGTTGCACACCATGCCGTAGAAGAAGTCGTCCTCCAGGGTGTTGCCATCGTACTCCACTTTAATGTGGTAGGGGGCGATGGAGGGGATGGAGGCAATGCCAGCCATCACATAGGCCAGATGGCCGAAGGTGTTCTTTAGATCCTGGGGGGTATCATAGGCCACCTCTGTGAAGGCGCCGAACGCGGCCACGTAGACAAAGGGACGGTCGTTCAGGGTGCCGATGTCCCAGGACAGAGGCTGAGCATCGCTGCCGGCCAGGGCAGCTGCTTTTTTGTACACCCGGGGGATATGCAAAGTGGTGGCGCAGTCGTTGGTAGAGCCGGCGGGAATGTAGCCCAGAACAGGAGGCTGCTCCAGCTTCATCAGCCCCGCAGCGGTCTCGCTGAGGGTACCATCTCCTCCGCAGCAGACCACCCGGTCAAACCGGGGGCCCAACTCCTGAACGACTCGAGTCGCGTCACCGGGCTGCTGGGTAGGATAGGTGGTGACCAGCCAGCCCTCTTTGGTGAGCGTGTCCAGAATGGTGGACAGATGGCCTGCCGCGCCGCCCTTTCCGGAGGTGGGGTTGTAGAGAAAAAGAAGCTGATTCATACACAAGATACCTCAACTACTGGGATAAAATGGGGAAAATAGATGTAAAAAGCAATAGTTCAATCGAGAATATTATAGAGGGGAAATGAAAAAAAGCAAGAAGGATATGTAAAATCTTTATGAAATATATATGTAAGCTGTGCTTTGAAAAGAAAAAAGGAGGCGGAGAAAGGGGTTGCACGGCGGGGGTAAAGTGATTAAAATGTGGGCAGAAAAGAAAAAGGAGCTGGAACGATGGAGCAGGAGAGACGACCAGCGGTATTGATTACTGGAGCATCCCGGGGCATCGGCGCGGCCTGTGCCAGGCGGTTTGCCCAAGCAGGCTGGAATGTGGGGATCAACTACTGCCATTCCCGGCAGCAAGCCCTAAAGCTGGCGGAAGAATTGGAAGGGCTGGGAGTGCGGGCTGTGGCCCTCCAGGGAGACGTGTCCCAGTCCCAGAAAGCATCAGCGCTGGTGGAAGCGGCGGAGCAGGAATTTGGTGCCTTGGACGCCCTGGTGTGCAACGCTGGAGTGGCTGGCGTGCAGGCTTTGCTCACCGATCTCACGGATGAGCAGTGGCGGTGGACTGCCGGAACCAATCTGGACGGGGTGGTATACACCATTCGTGCAGCGGTCCCGGGGATGGTACGCCGGCAGAAGGGGAGCATTGTCACGGTTTCCTCCATGTGGGGCCTGACCGGGGGCTCTTGTGAGGCGGCCTACTCCGCTGTCAAGGCGGGAGTAATCGGCCTTACCCGGGCCATGGCCAAGGAGTTGGGGCCCTCCCACATCCGGGTCAACTGTGTAGCGCCGGGGGTGATTGACACGGATATGAACGCCCACCTCACTGCGGAGGATATGCAGGTGCTGGCAGACGAGACTCCGCTGGGACGGATTGGACGGCCTGAGGACGTGGCAGAGGGGATTTATTTCCTGGCCAGCAGCGCGGCGGACTTTATCACCGGGCAGGTGCTCCCAGTGGATGGCGGGATGGTTATTTAATCCAAAAATAGGCCTTTTTGACGGAATAGAGGGAAAGAATGGCCAATCTTAAGAAAATCCTGTGATTTGACCGGTTGCCACGGGTTGGAAAGGTTGCTATAATAACTCCATCAGAGCAAAAATAAATCTCAGGAATTTGAGAAAGGAGGGCGGTAGTGTGCGCCGTTCTCAATTTGATTATCATTCCTATCGCGGACGCAAGTCGGCCAGCGATTGGCTGAAATGGATTGCCTTGGTGCTGGCGATCCTTGTGGTGTTGGCCGTGGCCGTGCTGCTGTGGGGCCAGAAGTATATCTCCTATACGGACAAGGGGCTGCGGGTGGACCTGCCCTTCTTCCAGAGCGAGCCGAAGCAGGAGGATGGAGACAAGATTAACTTAATTGAGGGGGATGCAAACAGTGACACCAGCGACTCCTCGGACCAAGGTGACACCTCCCAGGAGCAGCAAACCCAGGTGCAGACCTCCAGTGCAGCCTTGCAGGTACCTCTGTCTGCCATTTTGGACGGCAGTGCCGCTCAGCTGGCCCAGCAGCAGGGGGCCGACAGCGTTATGGTGGACATGAAGAACGACCAGGGACAGCTGGGCTGGAGCAGCCAGCAGGCGCTGGCCTCTGCCCGTCAGACGGAAGCCCAAGATGCCCAAATCAACGAGAAGCTGGAGAGCTGGAACCAGGGGGATGTGTATACCGTGGCCCGTATGTCCTGCTTCCTGGATGAGGCAGTGGGCGGCCAGATGGCTTATACCCTGCAGACTACCAGCGGCTACCGCTGGAAGGACAACGAGGGGATGCACTGGACAGACCCCTCCAACCAGCAGGTTCAGGATTACCTGATCCAACTGATGACGGAGCTGGCCCAAATGGGCTTTGACGAAATTGTTCTGGACCACTGCGGCTACCCTACTCAGGCGGACGGACCGCTGGGTAACATTCAGTATGGGGATCAGGCGGCGGCCCAGGTGATGGATAGCTTCCTCGCCAAGGCGGTCCAGGCTCTGGAGCCCTATGGAACCAAGCTCTCTCTGGAGGTAAGCCAGGAGCAGGCAACCGGTCAGGATGCCAGCTCCGGTCTCACACCTCAGAATATCAACCAGTATGCCCAGCGTATCTGGGTGGCCGGGGAGGAGCAGGACGTGATGTCCGCCCTCACCGCCGCGGGAATAGAATCCCTGGAGCAGCGGCTGGTATTGTGTGGCCAGACCTTTGGCCAGGGCAATACCGTCAGCCAGGCTGTTCTGTCCTGAACTGATCATATGCAATAAAAAAACTGCCCATTTTATAGGAAATGGGCAGTTTTTTGCATCTGCTTGGGGAGTAAAATTCATACAAAATGCGCAAACTGGTAAAAAACGTGTAATAAGAAACAAAAGCATGGTGAAAAGAGAGAAAAAGACTGGAAAAAAGGCAGATAAATGAAAAAACACCAGAGACGGCCGTGAAGGGAGAGGGAAAATGTACTTGCAATTCTGTGCGATTTCGCCTAAAATCAGAGCTAGACATCCAAGAAGCAAAAAAAGAAAATAACCGTGTATGGAAACAACAGGGTGGTGATTGATATGGCAGTGGAAGAAATCAAAAAAGTGGCTCAGCTGGAGCAGGAGATGAAACAGCGCAAGGAGGCCGCCGCAGCCGAGGGCAAGCAGCGCGTGCTGGAGGCCCAGCGTCTGGCCCGCCGTGAGCTGGAGGAGTCCCGCCAGCAGGCGGAGGTCCAGGCCCGGCAGATGATGGCCAAGGCGGAGGCTGAGGCCGCCCAGTGGACCCTGGAAGCGCTGAAGGGCGCCACACAGGAATGTGAGGCGTTTAAAGAGAAGGCCCGGGGCCGGCTGGACCAGGCCGCGGCGTTCATTGTGGAAAAGGTTGTGAATAGCTGATGGCAATCGTCAAAATGAAGGGGCTGCGCCTGTTAGCCATGCGCAGCGACCGGGAGGCGCTGCTGGAGCTGCTGCAGGGGATGGGCTGTGTGGAGGTTGAAGAAGCCAGTCAAGATCCCCAGGTCTGGCAGGGACTTTTGTCCCAGGCGGACGGGGCGGCTCTCAGCCAACCGGATAGTCAGGCCCTCTCCCAGGCCCGGGAGGACCTGCAGGCGGCCCAGCGTGCCCTGGCGGTGCTCAAGCGCCACGGGGATAAGGGCCGGGGCTTTCTGACTCCTCGTCCCCAGCTGACCTCAGCGCAGCTGATGGACGGAGAGGAACAGGGCAAGCAGGCGGTGGATCAGGTCCTGGAGGCCGACCGCCATCTGGCCGCCCTGGAGGCCCAGCACAGCAAACTGCTGACTCAGCGGGCCTCTCTGGCTCCCTGGCTGGAGCTGAACATCCCTCTGGACACCGCGTCCACCCAGGAGATGGTGGTGCAGTTCGGCACCGTCACCGCTGCAGTGGCGTTGGAGCAGGTCCAGCGGGCGGTGGAGGGGGCCAGCGAGCTGGCCCAGCTCACCCAGGCCAGCGCGGACCGGGATGTGCGATACTGCTTGCTGGTGTGTCACGCCAGCGCCCAGGAGGAGGTACTCCAGGCTTTGCGGGACTTTGGATGGTCCCGGATGAATCTGTCCGGCTGGACAGGGACCGCCAAGGAAAACGACCAGCGCATCGCCCAGGAGCTGGAGCAGAATGAGCAGGACGCTGCCGCGGCGGAAAAACAGCTCACCGAGCTGACAAAGCTTGCCGAGTCCATCCGACAGGCAGCCGACCGTGCCTCGGTCCGCATTAACCGGGAGGAGGGACGCAGCCGCCTGCTGGATACGGAGAAAACCTTCCTTCTCGAGGGGTGGGTGCCAGAGGAGAACTGGCCCCAGCTGGAGGAGCAGCTGAAGAATTACCCCTGTGCCTGGGAGCTGCGGGACCCCTCGGAGGAGGAGTACCCCAAGGTGCCGGTGAAGCTGAAGAACAACTGGCTTACCCGGCCCCTGAGCATGGTCACCGAGATGTATTCCCTGCCCGCCTACAACGGGCTGGATCCCAACCCCCTGATGGCCCCCTTCTTCATCCTGTTTTACGGGATCATGATGGCGGACATGGGGTACGGGCTGTTGATGATGATCGCCTCGGTGGTGGTGCTGAAAAAAGCACGGCCTCGGGCGGGAATGCACAATTTCTTTGCCCTGCTGGGGCTTTGTGGTGTGAGTACCTTCATCATGGGGGCCATCACCGGAGGCTTCTTCGGTGACTTTATTCCCCAGCTGATCAAACTCTTTAACCCGGAGAGCACCTTCGTCTGGTTCTGGCCGCCCCTGTTTACCCCCCTGGAGGACACGATGATGATCCTGGTGGGAGCCATGGCGCTGGGCTTTGTTCAGATCCTGGTGGGCATGGCCATCAGCTTTGTGAAAAAGCTGCGCCGGGGCCAGGTGATGGACGCCATCTGGGAAGAGGTCACCTGGTGGGTGGTCTTTGCCGGTCTGGCCCTGGCTATTCTGGGCGTGACCAATCTTGTGATTATCCTGGGCGGCGTGATGGTGGTGGCCGGCCCAATTCTGACAGAAAAGGGCTTTGGCAAAATTACCGGCATCTTCGGCTCCCTCTATAACCATGTGACGGGCTATTTTGGCGACATCCTGTCCTACTCCCGTCTGATGGCCCTGATGCTGGCAGGCAGCGTCATCGCGCAGGTGTTCAATACCTTGGGCGCGATCCCGGGGAATGTGGTGATCTTTGTAATCATCTCCATGCTGGGCAACACACTGAACTTTGCCCTGAACCTGCTGGGATGCTATGTCCACGACTTGCGTCTGCAATGTCTGGAGTACTTCAATAAGTTCTATGAGGACGGAGGCAAGCCCTTCCGCCCCATGAAGCTGGATACCAACTACTATGATGTGGTGAAATAAAAGGAGGACAACACAATGGATATGAGTCAACTGATTGAATTGCAGCAGAGTACAACGTTCCTGGGCAGCATCGGCGGTCTGGCCCTGGCCCTGCTGGGCGCAGGTCTGGCGGCGGTGCTCAGCGGCATCGGCTCCGCCAAGGGCACCGGCATCGCCGGCGAGGCTGGCACCGGCCTTCTGTGCGAGGACCCCAGCAAGTTTGGTAAGGTCATGATCCTTCAGGTTATCCCCGGTACCCAGGGCCTGTACGGCCTGGTGGTGTGGTTCTTTGCCGTGTTCCGCATGGGCCTGCTGTCCGGCACCCTGCCTGAGCTCACCGTGGCCCAGGGTATGCAGTACTTTGTAGCCTGCCTGCCCATGGCGCTGGGCGGCCTGTTCTCCGCCATCGCCCAGGGCCGCGTGGCTGCCGGTTCCATCAACATTCTGGCCAAGAAGCCCGATGACTGGTCCAAGGGCATGGTGCTGTGCATCACCGTTGAGTTCTACGCCATCCTGTCCCTGCTGGCTTCCATGCTGATGATCATCAACATCAGCGCCTAAGCCGGAAAGGAACGCGCTATGGACGGAATTGAAAAAATTACAGCCCGGATCCAGGCCGATGGTCAGGCCGAGCTGGATCGCCTGAAAGAGGAGAATCAGCAGCAGCTGCAGGCCATCCAGACCCAGACCAAGGAACAGATGGACCGGGAGCAGCAGGAGATCCTCTCTCGGGGCGAGAAGGCGGCTGCCGAGCGCCTGGAGCGGCTCAAGTCTGCTGCTGATATGGAAAAGCGGAAGCTGATGCTGGCGGCGAAGCAGGAAGTACTGGCCGAGGCCTTTGACAAGGCTTTGGAGCAGCTGTGCGCCCTGCCTGACGAGCAGTACATCCAGCTGCTCACCCGTCTGGTGCTCCAGGCGGTATCCACCGGCAAGGAACAGCTGGTGTTTTCCCCCAAGGACCGCAACCGCATCGGCAAGCAGGTGGTGGTGGCTGCCAACGAGGCCCTGGTAAAGGATGTGGCCCCCGAGCTGCCCGACTCCATCACCGACTCCAAGGTGGGAGCCTTCGTGGGCAAGCTGGTCAACAGCGCCACCGCTCAGATTACCGGCACGGGTCTGCTGTCCCTGTCGGAGGAGACCCGGAATATCCGGGGCGGCTTTATCCTGGTGGACGGTCCCATCGAGGTCAACTGTGCCTTTGAGACCCTGGTACGTCTGCAGCGGGAGAAGCTGGAAAAAGAAGTGGCCAACATTTTGTTTGAGGCCTGAGGGTGAGGAGGGATACCTTGTCTCACATCAAAGATACCGACTACCTGGGCATCTCCACCCGGATCCATGCCATGGAGAACCGGATGCTGACCCGGGAGCGGATGGACCGGATGATTGAGGCCCGGGATGACGCCGAGGCCCTGAAGGTCCTGTCGGAGTGCGGCTACGGCGGGGGCGAGACCATTGACCCCCAGAATGTAGAGCAAGTGCTGGCTGCCGAGCGAGCTTCCGCTTTCCGGGAGATCCGCTCTGCCCTGCCGGACACCCGTATTGCCGACGTGTTTCAGATCAAATACGACTATCACAACGCCAAGGTGCTGGTCAAAGCCCAGGCTATGGGCAAGGACGCAGAGCGGCTGCTTCTGTCCGGGGGCCGCTATGACCCCAAGGAACTGCTGGAGGGCTGGCGCAAGGAGGAACTGAGAGGACTCAGCGACACCTTCCGCTCCGCCCTGAAGCAGGCCCAGGAGACCCTGGCCGCCACAAAAGATCCCCAGCTGTCTGACCTGGTGCTGGACCGGGCCTGCTATGAGGAGATGGCCCAGCTGGCCAAGGCCACCGGCAGCAAATTTTTGCAGGGCTATGTCTCCCTGAGCGTGGACGTGGCCAACCTGCGTACCGCCGTGCGGGTCCACCGCATGGATAAGGGCAGCGACTTTTTAAGTCAGGTGCTGCTCCCTGGAGGCAGCGTTTCTACCCGGTCTATTGCCGCCCAGCGGGGCGAGGAACTGGCCAGTCTGTTCCAGACCGGCCCTCTGGCCGCAGCGGCGGAGCTGGGCAGCAAGCTGGCCCAGCCGGGAGCGGGGGCACTCACCGCCTTTGAGCGGGAGTGCGACAACGCCCTGACCACCTATCTGGAGGCCGCCCGCCGGGTGCCCTTTGGAGAGCAGGCGGTGGTTGGCTACCTGTATGCCAAAGAGGCGGAGCTCACCGCGGTGCGCACCATTCTGGCCGGCCGCCGGGCCGGGCTGAGTGGAGAGCGCATCCGGGAGCGGCTGCGGGAAACCTATGTGTAAGGGAGGTGGATGGACATGTATCGCATTGCGGTGATCGGTGACGCGGACAGTGTGCTGGGCTTTCAGGCCCTGGGGCTGGAGGTGTGTCCGGTGAACAGCGCGGACGAGGCGCGGCAGGCCATCCACCGGATGGCAAAGGAGAACTACGCCATCCTTTACCTCACCGAGCAGCTGGCGGTGCAGCTGAAAAGCGATATCGCCCGCTATCAGGACGCGGTTACGCCTGCCATCATTCTGATTCCCGGGAAGGAAGGTTCCCTGGGCATCGGTATGGCCAACGTGAAGAGCGCCGTGGAGCGTGCCGTGGGCGCCGACATCCTTTAACCTACTTTTCTTGTAAGAAAAGTAGGCACCGCTTTCTTGAAAGAAAGCTTGGCAAAGAACTTTGTGCAAAACTTCGTTTTGCTTCTGCGCTTGCCTGAGAGAGGGTTGTTTCATAAACATGAAGCCCATCTCGTTTTACTATGAAAAACTTAGCGTGAAATGAAATTTCACGCCTCGGAAATTTTTGCGCCGCTTTTTATAAAAAGCGGATGGGGTCCAGGGGCAAAGCCCCTGGCGAAGAAAGAAGGTTTGTTAGCCTATGGGAAAAATCGTTAAGGTCTCCGGTCCTCTGGTGGTCGCCACCGGCATGACCGAGGCCAACATGGCCGACGTGGTCCGTGTGGGCGAGCAGCGCCTCATCGGCGAGATCCTCACCATGACCGGCGACTCCGCCTCCATCCAGGTCTACGAGGAGACCTCCGGCCTGGGTCCCGGGGCGGAGGTGGTCACCACCGGCGCCCCTCTGTCGGTGGAGCTGGGCCCCGGCCTCATTGAAAATATTTACGACGGCATCCAGCGTCCCCTGGAGGTCATTATGGAGAAGGTGCAGGGCAACAACCTGCCCCGCGGCGTGGAAGTGCCCGCTCTGGACCGGGAGAAGAAGTGGGAGTTTGTACCCACCGTGGAGCCCGGCGCCCAGGTCATCGGCGGCGACGTCATCGGCACCGTCCAGGAGACCGACTCCATCCTCCACAAGATCATGATTCCCCCCAAGATGCAGGGTAAGATCGTCTCTATCCAGGGCGGGTCCTACACCGTCACCGAGACGGTGGCCGTGCTGGAGCAGCCCGACGGCACTAAGACCGAGCTGTCCCTCATGCAGAAGTGGCCTGTCCGTGTGGGCCGCCCCTACAAGCATAAGTATCCTCCCACCATCCCTCTCCAGTCCGGACAGCGGATCGTGGACACCTTCTTCCCCGTGGCCAAGGGCGGCACCGCCGCTATCCCCGGTCCCTTCGGTTCCGGTAAGACGGTGATGCAGCATGCTCTGGCCAAGTGGTCTGACGTGGACCTGGTGGTCTACATCGGCTGCGGCGAGCGCGGCAACGAGATGACCGACGTACTTCGAGAGTTCCCCGAGCTGGTGGACCCCCGTACCGGTCAGTCCCTGATGAAGCGTACCGTGCTGATCGCCAACACCTCCGACATGCCCGTGGCCGCCCGTGAGGCCTCCATCTACACCGGCATCACCATCGCTGAGTACTTCCGGGACATGGGCTACGCTGTGGCCGTTATCGCCGACTCCACCTCCCGCTGGGCCGAGGCTCTGCGTGAGATGTCCGGCCGTCTGGAAGAGATGCCCGGTGAGGAGGGCTATCCCGCCTACCTCAGCTCCCGTTTGGCCCAGTTCTACGAGCGGGCGGGCAGCGTGTCCTGCCTGGGCTCCGACGAGCGCCGGGGCAGCCTGACCGCCGTAGGCGCGGTCTCCCCTCCCGGCGGTGACCTGTCCGAGCCCGTCTCCCAGGCCACCATGCGGATCGTCAAGGTGTTCTGGGCGCTGGACGCCTCCCTGGCCTACCGCCGCCACTTCCCCGCCATTAACTGGCTGAACTCCTACTCCCTCTATCTGGACTCTCTGAAGCCCTGGTACGACGAGCATCTGGGCAAGGAGTTCCTCCAGAACCGGGAGTGGGCCATGGCTGTCCTCCAGGAGGAGGCCAACCTTAACGAGATCGTGCAGCTGGTCGGTAAGGACTCCCTGTCCGCCAAGGACCAGATCACGTTGGAGACCGCCAAGATGATCCGAGAGGACTTCCTGCAGCAGAACTCCTTCGTGGACATTGACTCCTATTCCGAGTACGATCGTCAGGCCCGGATGCTGGTGATGATCCGCAGCTACGACGAGCAGTGCCGCGCCGCCGCTGAGCGGGGCGGAGACCTCAACGAGCTGTTTAATGTGCCCGTTCGTGAGAAGATCGGCCGTGCCAAGGCGGTACCCGCTGACCAGTATGTGGACAACTACGCCAAGATCCAGGCGGAGATGGAAGACGAAATCAACGCCATTGGCGAGAAGGGAGAGATGGCACTGTGATTCGGGAATATAAAACCATCCAGGAGATCTCTGGCCCGCTGATGGTGGTCAACCACGTGCAGGGTGTCACCTACGACGAGCTGGCTGAGATCGAGCTGGCCGACGGCACCGTCCGCCGCTGCAAGGTGCTGGAGGTGAACGGCGACTCCGCCGTGGTGCAGCTGTTTGAAAACTCTGCCGGTATCAACCTGGCCCAGTCCAAGATCCGTTTCCTGGGCCACCCCCTGCAGCTGGCCGTGTCCGGCGATATGCTGGGTCGTGTGTTCAACGGTATGGGCGAGCCTATCGACGGCGGCCCCGCCATTCTGGCCGATGAGTACCGGGATATCAACGGTCTGGCCATGAACCCCGCCGCCCGGAACTACCCCAACGAGTTTATCCAGACTGGCATCTCCACCATCGACGGCCTGAACACCCTGGTCCGTGGTCAGAAGCTGCCTATCTTCTCCGGCTCTGGTCTGCCCCACGCCGCTCTGGCTGCCCAGATCGCACGTCAGGCCAAGGTTCTGGACGGCGAGTCCAACTTCGCTGTGGTCTTTGCCGCCATCGGTATCACCTTCGAGGAGTCCGAGTTCTTCGTCAGTGAGTTTAAGCGCACCGGTGCTATCGACCGTACCGTCTTGTTCACCAACCTGGCCAACGACCCCGCCGTCGAGCGTATCGCCACCCCCCGTATGGCCCTCACCGCTGCGGAGTATCTGGCCTTTGAAAAGGGCATGCACGTACTGGTCATTCTCACCGACATTACCAACTACGCCGAGGCTCTGCGTGAGATTTCCGCGGCCAAAAAGGAAGTTCCCGGCCGCCGCGGCTATCCCGGCTATCTGTACACCGACCTGGCCACCATGTACGAGCGTGCCGGCCGTCAGATGGGCAAGGAGGGGTCCATCACCATGATCCCCATCCTCACCATGCCCGAGGACGACAAGACCCACCCCATCCCGGACCTTACCGGTTATATCACCGAGGGACAGATCATCCTGTCCCGGGAACTCTATCGCCGGGGCGTCAATCCTCCCGTGGACGTGCTGCCCTCTCTGTCCCGTCTGAAGGATAAGGGTACCGGCGCAGGCAAGACCCGTGAGGACCACTCTGGCACCATGAACCAGCTCTTTGCCGCCTACGCCACCGGCAAGGAAAACAAGGAGCTGATGAGCATTCTGGGTGAGGCCGCCCTGAGCCCCACCGATCTGCTGTACGCAAAGTTTGCCGACGAGTTTGAAAAGCGCTATGTGTCCCAGGGTACCGATGAGAACCGCTCCATTGAGGAGACCCTGGACCTGGGTTGGGAGTTGCTGAGCATTCTGCCCCGCAGCGAGCTCAAGCGCATTAAGCCCGAGTATATCGACAAGTATCTGCCCAAGAAGGATTAAGGGGGGATTGGAATGCCTTCCACAACAATAAATCCCACCCGTATGGAACTGACCCGGCTGAAAGGCCGGCTGAAGACTGCCCAGCGGGGCCACAAGCTGCTGAAAGATAAGCGCGACGAGCTGATGAAGCAGTTTATGGACGTGGTGCGGGAGAACCGGGCCTTGCGCAAGCGGGTAGAGGAGGGGCTCATGCGGGCCCACGGCTCCTTTACCGTAGCCGCCGCCCTCATGTCCCCCGAGATGCTGGAGCAGTCCCTCCTATATCCCAAGCAGTCCGTGGAGCTGGACATGACCTTCCAGAACATTATGTCTGTGGACGTGCCCGAGTACCACTTCAAGACCCGCAGTCAGGACCCGGGCGAGGTCTACCCTTACGGCTTTGCCCAGACCAGCGGCGAGCTGGATGACGCGGTAGACGCCATGTCCCAGGTGTTTCAGGACATGCTGAAGCTGGCGGAGATCGAGAAAACCTCCCAGCTGCTGGCGGAGGAGATCGAGAAGACTCGTCGCCGGGTCAATGCTCTGGAGTATGTGAAGATCCCCCAGATGGAGGAGAGCATCAAGTATATCACCATGAAGCTGGATGAGAACGAACGCGCCAACACCATCCGGCTGATGAAGGTGAAGGATATGCTTCTCAAGGAAGCCATTGAAGAGCGCCGCAGTGAAGATGCCAAGGCGCTGGAGTCCTTTGCCGACTGAATGGATTGCAGAACGCCCGGGAAGGCATTGCCTTCCCGGGCGTTTACGTTTCGGTGAGATTGTAGCTGCAGTGACCGGGGAGCCGCCGCCAGCACCACTGCATGGTGTTTTGGGAAAAGCGGCACTCCACATTGGAACCGGGGGACAGGTGTACCCACAGGTCCTGCCGCCCCTGGGGACGGCAGAGGGTGAGCAGGTAGTCCCCGGGGGACAGAAAGCCCAGGTTAATCTCCTGGGAGCACAGCAGGCTGTGGGTGTGTTCCCGGCAGCCCCCATGGCTCACCAGACGCACCCAGCCCCAGGGACAGCATGTTCCGCACAGGATCCGCAGAGAGCATAGGGCGTACCGCTGGACAAAGCACAGGTTCTGCTCCGCCTCTCCATCATCCCGCAGACAGAAGAGGTCTCCCGCATTCAGTGTTCCGGTTACTGATTCAGCTTGGCCTTGACCAAGTACTGGCCGTTGGTGACACCGCCGAACAGGTATTTGCCCTCGGTGTTGGTCTTGGTAGTGGCAATCAGCATTTCCCGACCATCCACGATCTGGAAAAGGCCGACAAAACAGCCGGCCACCACATTGCCGTACTGATCCCGAATGATGCCGCTGACGGTGCCGTTATAGGTCCGGGAGTCCACCGTCATGTTCAGATTGACGTTCCCGATGGATCCATTCAGAATGGTTACGGTGGTGGGGGCGGTGGTGAAATAGCCAGCGGCGGATGCCACCAGGGTGTAGACTCCGTCGGCCAGGTCGTAGAAGGCAAACTCACCGTCGTCCACAGAGTAGGTGGTGGCCACTACCTCGCCGCTTCCGTTGAGCAGGGTGATTTTGGCCCCGGATACAGGAGTCTGAACGAGATTGACCAGAGTCTGGAGCGTACCGGCGATGGCGCCCAGAGACAGGGAGACATCGGGGGTACATACCAGGTTAATTTGAGTGGATTCGCCGCTGGAGAGCACCACACCGGTTCCGGTGCTGAGCAGGTAGCCGTCTTTGACACTGGCCACCGTGTAGGTGCCGGCAGGGATGTTGCTCAGGGTGTAGGTGCCGGCGGCGTCGGTGATGGTATGCTGATAGGGGACGCCCTGACTATCAAACAACTTAACCGTGGCGTCGGCAATGGGCGTGGTGCCGTCCGTTACAGTACCAAATACCGTTGCCGAAGCAGGGGGGACGGGGGGCAGGACCAGGTTGATGTCTGCCTCCTGCATCCCGCTGATGGGGAAATTCTGGCTGTACTGCAGCTGCAAAAGATCTTGGGTGATATCGGCCATAATGGAAACCTCCAACAAAGGTACAACTGGCAGGGGACGCAGTCTCCTGCTGTTCTACTCTATGTGCCAGGAGGGCAGGAGGTTCTGAAAAAAGGGGAGCGGCTGCGAAGAGCCGCTCCCCTTTATGGAAAGGAATGAAGAAATCAGATGAGAGACAGGGCAGCCTCGTCGGCCACCAGGATGAAGTCCTTGTGGTACTGGAGGATAGAGGCGGGAACCTGAGGAGTGACAGGGCCGAAGAAGGCGTCCTTAATGGCCTGGGCCTTGTTGGCGCCGGAAGCCACCATCAGCACCCGCTGAGCCTGCATGATGTCCCGTACGCCCATGGTGTAGGCGTGGGTGGGCACCTCGTCGATGGAGGTGAAGAAGCGCTTGTTGGCCTCCCGGGTGCTCTCGGTGAGGGTCACCTTGTGGGTGCCCAGGGAGAAGTGGTCGTCGGGCTCATTGAAGCCGATGTGGCCGTTGACGCCCAGACCCAGCAGCTGCAGATCGATGCCGCCGAAGTCGGCAATCAGCTTGTCGTAGCGTGCGCACTCTTCGTCGCCGTTGACACCGCTGGGCACGTTGGTGTTGGCCAAATCAATGTTCACGTGGTCAAACAGATTGTGGCGCATAAAGTAGGCGTAGCTCTGGTCGTGGTCGGGCTTCAGGCCGGCATACTCGTCCAGGTTGACAGAGCGGACAGCGGAAAAGTCCAGGTCGCCGGCCTTGTTCCACTCGATGAGCTGCTTGTAAGTGCCGATGGGGGAGGAGCCGGTGGCCAGGCCCAGCACGCAGTTGGGCTTGAGCTGAATCTGAGCGGCGATGATGTGGGCGGCGGCGCGGCTCATAGCGTCATAATCCTTAGCCTTGATGATTCTCATAGCAAATTCCTCCAGTTAAATAATTTTGTTGCCGTCGATGTAGACGGAGTCTAATTCCAGTTTGTCGGTGAGCAGCAGCAGATCGGCCTTTTTGCCCACGGCAATGGAGCCGATCTCGTGGTCCAGACGCACCGCCTTGGCGGGGGCGGAGGTAAGAGCGGTGATGGCGGCCTCCAGAGGCACGCCGAAGGAGACCACATTCTGCAGCTCCTGCAGCAGGTTGGAAGAGGAGCCGGCCAGGGTATCGGTGCCCAGCAGGGTGGCCCGGCCGTTTTTCATCTCGATGGGCTGTCCGCCCAGCTCGTACTGGCCGTCCGGCATTCCGGCGCAGCGCAGAGAGTCGCTGATGATGACCAGCTTCTCACCGAACATGCGGTGGGTCGCCCGGATGACAGCGGGGTGGATGTGCAGGCCGTCGCAGATCAGCTCCACAGTAGCGCCGCTGTCCAGGGCGGCGGCAATGACGCCGGGAGCGCGGTGGAGCAGGGAGGGCATTCCGTTATACAGGTGGGTGGCGTGGGAGGCGCCGGCCTGATAGGCGGCCATAGCGGTCTCGTAGTCGGCGGTGGTATGGCCAATGGAGACAGTGCACACCTTGGACACTTCCTCGATAAAGGGAATCGCGCCCTCCTCCTCGGGAGCCACAGTGACCAGGCGGACCTGGCCGCCGCTGGCGGCGTTCAGGCGGTGGAACATGGCAACGTCAGGCTTGTGCAGATTCTCGGCTGCCTGGGCGCCCCGCTTGGCGTAGGACAGGAAGGGGCCTTCCAGATGGATGCCGGCGCACTTGGCGCCGTCAGCGGGGCGGACAAAGCCCCGGATGGTCTCCATGGCGGGGGTGAGGACCTCTTCCTTCAGGGTCATGGTGGTGGCCAGGAAGGAGGTGACGCCGTGGGCGGCGTAGTGCTTGGCCATGGCGGGCAGACCCTCAGGCTTACCGTCGGAGAAGTCCTCGTTCATGGCGCCGTGGGTGTGTACGTCGATGAAGCCGGGTACCAAGTACTTGCCCTGGGCATCCACATCACAGGCCCAGCCAGCGGGGCCGATGGCGGTAATCACGCCGTTCTCTACCGCCACGGAGCCCTTTTGGAACTTGCCATCTACAAATACATTCGCGTTTCCGATGATCATAATTACACCTCCGGCAGAGAAGCGGCCGCGGCGCTCTGGCCCACCCGGCGGGTCTTCTCGTCGGGCAGGGAGGGGAACAGCTTGCCGCTGCACTCAGGATATTCGTCCGCCAGTACCCGCTTGGCCTCCTCCAGAATGAGGTCGCCGCCCTTGCCGGACATGACACGGCCCAGCAGCAGCACGTGCTTGCAGTGATAGAGGTCGTAGTAGTAAGCCAGGGCGTGGCCCAGGTAGGTGCCGATGGAGCGATAGACCTCCTTGGCGCTGTCCTGATCCTCCTCCATCAGCTTCTGGACCACTTTCAGCTTCTCGGCAGGGGAGAGGCTCTCGTCCAGCTGGATGCCGGCCCGGGGAGCCAGCTTGATGACGCCGTCCTGGGAGAAGTACTTCACGCCGCAACCGATGTCGCCGGACCACTCGTCCTCCATGGCGTCGGGGTTCACGTCTACCGGCATAAAGGCCAGCTCGTTGAGCCAGCCGGTGATGTTGCCGTGCTCGTCTACGTAGCCCACGGCCTCGCTGGTGCCCATGGCAATACCCAGCACGTTGTTCTCACCCAGGCCCATGGCACCGGCCAGAGCAGACACGTCACCGTCGTTGCATACCACCAGGGGCACATCAGGGCCGAACACATCCCGGGCAGCCCGGATGTAGATGTCTTTCACCTTGGCGTCAAACTGTTCCTTGGAGACCTTCAGGAACAGGGAGGCCACCATGGTACGGTTGTCGATGTAGATACCGGCGGAGGACACGCCTACCGCGTCCACCCGGGGCATCTTCTCGGCGGCGGACTTGAAGGCGGCCACGATACCCTCATAGTGGTAGTCGGGGTCGGTGTTGGTCTTGGGGAACCAGACTACCTCTTCGGAGTAGACGCTCTCGCCGTCCACCACGGCGGACACCTTGCGGTCACTTCCGCCGGCGTCAAAGCCGATGCGGCAGCCGTTCATGTGGCGGCCGATGGCCTGGGAAGCACCCTTCTCCTCAGGCACCTTGTCGCAGAAGACCACCTCAAAGGGGTGCTCATACACGTTGGACATGAAGTCGGCGTCAAAGGCACGCTTGCCGGTGAGGGAGAAGGTCTCGTGGAGATAGTTGAACAGGTCCTCGTCTCCGCTGACGTAGATCTTAAAGCCGCCCTGGAGCCACAGCATGGACTTCACCAGCCGGTCGGCATAGTAGTGGTCAGCCTCCCGCATGTCAGGGGTGCCGTGGATAAAGGTGTTGCACACCGCCACCTGGCCGTTGGAGCGCTCCACCGCAAAGGAGACGGGCTTCTTTGCACTTTGCAGAAATGCGCGGTTGAACTTGAGAATGGGCATGAACTCGGGATCTAAGCTGGGGCTGTTTTTTACCTGAAACTGGATATTGTACCGATTCATGACAAACGCCTCCTGATTCTGAAAAAAATTTTGAAAATTCGTTGCGAATTCACCAGTGGAAAGCTATAATGGAAAGAAACAAATCTATGAGCTGCAAAAGGAAAAACAGTTTTTTTCCGGAAAAGCTCATATTTTTCTTCTTCTATAAGCATATTTTAGCATGAGAATCTGTGGTTGTCATCTAAAATCGAAAAAAATTTTACACAAATTATTATTGTGAAAATAATTTTCAACAGTCCTGTTTTTTGCGAAAAAGTTTTAGAAATAGTGAATTATTTAAAAAAAGAATGGATTTTTCACGGAATATAGGAGTGAATTCCATTTTGCTGGAAAATTTGGGACAACGGCCGTTTTGCGCCAGATAATCCTCAGAATAGCCTTACTATGGGAATTCAGCCGGAGCAAGGCGTGAGTATCTCAGCGTCGAGCCGTTTTTTCAGCATACGATAGAGAGGAGTACCGTAGAGTATGACCAGCCAAGATATTTTTGAGACGATTAGCAGCCAATATTTTCAACTGACCAATTCAGAAAAAAAGGTGGCTGATTACGTATTATCTCACCGTATTGATGCCCAGTACATGTCCATCTCCGAGCTGGCCGAGGAATGCGAGGTAGCGGACGCCACCATTTCCCGCTTCTGCCGCCGGCTGGGTCTGGGAGGCTACAACGCCTTTAAACTGGAATTGGCCAAGGCGTCTATGGCGGCTAGAACCGGGAGCACGGTAGAGCATGAGATTGTACCGGCTCAGGCTGAGGATAACACAGCCTTTGATGCCATGTGCCGCCAGCGCCTGCGGGAAAATGTCTCTGCGCTGGAGCAGACCATGAAGCTGATTGATGCAGAGCAGCTGCGCAAGGCTGCGGAAATGCTGCACTCCGCCCGGCGGGTGGTCTGCATGGGGCAGGGCAGCTCCATGGTGCTGGCTGAGGAGGCGTGGACCCTGTTTTCCACCATCTCCTCCAAATTTACATTTATCGCGGACTCCCATTTTCAGCTCAACAGTGTGGCCCTGATGTCGAAGGAGGATGCGATCCTATTTTTCTCCTACTCCGGTTCCACCCGAGAGCTGCAGGACGTTCTGGCTGTATCCCGGCCTATGGGAGTAAAGGTAATCCTGGTCTCTCGTTTTCCCAAATCCCCCGGAGGCCAGCTGGCCGACCTGGTACTTCAGTGCGGCTCCAATGAGGGACCTCTGCAGGTGGGGTCTGCCACCGCTCGTATGGCCCAGCTGTTTGTGCTGGATCTGTTGTTTACCGAGGTGTGCGAGCTGGATCCGGAGAAGGTTATTGAGAGTCAAGAGCGGGTAGCTGAGGCTGCGTCTTTGAAGCATCTATAAAAAAGTGGACTTTTTTCGGAAAGTCCACTTTAGGGATTGACAAATGCAGATGGGTATGGTATTATCTTATTCGCCTCTGATTGAACAAGATGAGGAGAGATGTCCGAGTGGTTTAAGGAGCCGGTCTTGAAAACCGGTGACTCGTCAAGAGCCGTGGGTTCGAATCCCACTCTCTCCGCCACTTTTTAGGAATATCGTACCGGAGTTATAGCACTTGCAGAAGTACCCAAGTGGCTATAAGGGGCTCCCCTGCTAAGGGAGTAGGCGGGTAAAACCGTGCGGGGGTTCGAATCCCCCCTTCTGCGCCAGTTCGCCGCAAGCATGATTTGCTTGCGGCGAACTTTTTTATGCCCTGGGAAAAAAAGTGTTTTCCGGGTGTCCAAGATAGAAAATGCATAAAATAAGTGGGGTACGCAGCAGCGTGCCCCACTTATTTTATGTGCAATATCAGCCTTCATTGGCTGGAAGCCCAGATACATGCATTATATTTCAAATAGTTCGTCTGCGCAAGGGCTTTTTTTAAAACTGTCATTTATCTCAAAATAAATGTATATTTAAAAGAAATTTTGAATAGATATACATTGACCGTGACATTCCAAAAGTGTATACTAACCACAACAAAATTGAATGGCAAAACGGTTGTTCAATTTGAGAAAGGGGAACCGATGAACATGAAAGGAAAACTTCTTGCACTGGGACTGTCCTGCACCCTTCTACTGAGCCTGGCCGCCTGCAGCAGCTCTGGTTCCAATTCCAGCACGTCCCAGGATCCATCCAACTCTTCTGTCTCCACGGGCAGCTCCGCCAATACTAGCTCCTACGGCGAGTTTACCACCCTGGAAGAGGGAAAGCTGATTATGGCTACCAACTGTGCCTTCCCGCCCTATACGATGGTTGCGGATGATGACGGCGTTGCCGGTACCGGGTATGAAGGCATCGACGTAGAAATTGCCGCCGCTGTGGCGGAAAAGCTGGGTCTGGAGCTGCAGATTGATGACATGGAGTTTACCTCCGCTCTGCTAGCGGTGCAGAACAATTCCGCTGACATGATCTTTGGCGCCCTCTCCTACCGGGAGGACCGGGATGAGGTAATGGACTTCACCGATCCCTACGCCACCGGTGTGCAGGTAGTTATCGTTCCGGAGGGCTCCGACATCACCACGCTGGATGACTTGAACGGCAAGCTGATCGGCACTCAGGCCGGTACCACCGGCTACACCTATGCCTCCGCCTCTCCGGAAGAGAACGGCTTTGGTGAGGAAAATGTGCGGGCTTACGACAACGGTGCCACCGCCGTACAGGCTCTGCTGGGTGGCCAGATCGACGCCGTCATCATTGACGACGCGCCTGCCCGCCAGTATGTAGCGGCCAACGACAGCCTGACCATTCTGGATACTCCCTGGGTGGAGGAGGAGTATTGTGCCGCTGTGGATGAGGGCAATACCGCATTGCTCCACGCGATCAACACCGCCCTCAATGAACTCATGGATGACGGCACGGTCCAGAGCATTCAGGATAAATACATCTCGGCAGACTAACTCCCCAGATGGTTCTGCAAAAGGAGCGGCGGCTGCCG
>CABVDR010000005.1 GCA_902497145.1 uncultured Oscillospiraceae bacterium | reverse complement strand
CTCCCAAGCGGAGCAACAGGTCATAAATATCAGTCATCTCCGCGGATGTGTCAAAAATCATGTTTTTCATATTACAACAGCTTTAGTATCTCCCCAAAATGATATTGAAAAGCCTCTTGCTTGTCCGCTGGCAAAAAATGATACCACTCGACCTGGCGCAGAAGGCATCTCGCTTTTCCTGCCGCCTCTATAGACACCGTTCCGAATACCAGTTCATCCAGCGAAACTCCTAGTGCATTGGCGATGCGGATCAGGGTATCCAATGTCGTATTTCCGTCGGCCATCGCCGCCTGAATTGTCGACTTTGGAATGCTGAGTTCCCTGGCAAAATCTGAAAGACTTTTTCCCATTCCCTCCTTGTATGCTTTTAAGTTGTCTGATAGGTGATTGGTTCGTTCCACACAATTCCCCTCCTTTTTATTTCTCAATATAAGAATAAGGGAAAATATGCAGTTTGGGTGACCGGGATTTCGGTTTTTTTCGTCAATTTTCGGTCAGAGTGATCTGCCGCCAGCGATACCTCTTTTTTTCTGTCTTATACGCCGTTTCTCCACCTTTATTCGTCTATAATCCCTTTGCCAGCTTGTCGATGTTTTGATGCCGCCGGAATAAACTCCCAATGCCGCTCCAAAAGTAGTCCTGAGATGCGGAAAAGAACTCAAAAAATTCATATCAAGAAGAAGATAAAATAACATAAAAAGCCCGCAATCCGCAAAAAGCAAAAGGATTGCGGGCAGGCAAAGAGCGACTAAAATCCATATTTTCATGCACGCAATAAAAGCGCAGCGAAGCTACGATACCAAATCGTAATCCAGCGCAGCGGGTTCGATTTGGAAAGGAGGAGCAGCGGCGTGAGCGCGCTCTGACTTTTGCAAAAAAAGTCGGAGCAAGCGATACAAAGCTTGCTCCGACGTGGTGCCGGTGACCGGACTCGAACCGGTACGCTGTCGCCAGCGGTGGATTTTGAGTCCACTACGTCTACCAATTCCATCACACCGGCAAAGGCATTCTGTATTATACACGAATTGCTTTGGTTTTGCAAGAGAAAAATGGGGGAGGAGAGAGAAAGAGTGGTCTGGAAAGGAAAATTTAGCGGTTCTTAAGATTTTTGCCCTTGCATCTTAAAAGGTCTGTGTTATGCTACCAATGAGAGAATGCTTGTAAAGGAGAAATGGAAGCATGCACACCATTTTGATCTGTGACGATGACAAGGACATTGTTTCCGCACTGGATATTTATCTGAGCAGCGAGGGGTATAAAACGGTTAAGGCCTACAACGGGAGAGAGGCCTTGCAGGCGGTGGAGCAAAATGCCATCGACCTGATTTTAATGGATATTATGATGCCCGAGCTGGACGGCATTCGGGCCACCGCCAAGCTGCGGGAGGGGAGCAACGTGCCCATCATCCTGCTTACAGCCAAAAGCGAGGATAACGACAAGATCCTGGGGCTGAACATCGGGGCGGACGACTATATTACCAAGCCCTTCAATCCCCTGGAGGTGATTGCCCGGGTAAAGAGTCAGCTGCGGCGGTATACCGCCCTGGGCGGCGCGGAAAAGGCGCCCGGGCAGCTGAGCGTAGGGCCCATTTCCCTGGACGACGGCGCTAAGCTGGTGACGGTGGACGGAGAGCCGGTGTCCCTCACGCCCATTGAGTATAACATCCTGAAATTGCTCATGACCCACCCGGGACAGGTCTTTTCCTCCGCCCAGATTTATGAGCAGGTGTGGAACGACCCCGCTTACGGCTCGGAGAACACCGTGGCCGTCCATATCCGCCATCTGCGGGAGAAAATCGAGATCAACCCCGCGGAACCCCGGTATCTCAAGGTGGTCTGGGGCCTGGGCTACAAGATGGACAAGGGAGGTATTTAAGTGGAAAAGGTGCAGGAAAACCTGCTGGTCCGTCTGGCGGCCTGGGTGCTGTTTTTCGGGGCGGTGTGGGGCTGCGCCATGTTTGGACAGCAGACCATCATGGCGCTGCTGTGTGCGAACTATTCCGCGCCGGAGGACACGGGATATTTCTCCCGAATGATGGAGTGGAGCCGGCAGGAGGCGCTGAATTACGCCGATTACCAGACCCAGCTGCAGGAGGGGGTCAGCTTTGCGGATGAGCAGGAGTACCGCTCCCAGGTCCAGCTGTTGGAGGAACAGCTGGATGCAAGCAAGACCAACTTTCGCTACCAGATCCTCTCGGAGGACGGAAGCCAGGTACTTTATGGCAATCTAGCCGAGGGCAGCACCATGGAGCAGCAGGTGGAGCGGGTGTACAGCGAGACGCTGGAGCCCTCCGAAGAGAATCCAATTCAGGGTATCTTGCTCTATGGTGTCGTCCCTCTGGAACATATGACCGTCCAGGATGAGTTTTACTGGCTGCTGTCCAGCTTTACCCACTACCAGAACAGCCTGGACCTCTATCTGGGGTTAACCATTGTCGTGGCCGTTGCGGCAGCGGCCCTGCTGATGTTTGCCCTGTGGGGGGCTGGCCACAAGCCGGGGCAGGAGGGTGTGGCCACCACCTGGCAGGAACACATCCCCACGGAAGGTTATCTGATGCTGCTGGCAGCAGCAGGCATTATGAGCATCAGCGTAATTGTGGAATGCCTCAACTATTTGGAATCCTGGTGGGAGTATGGCGACCAGACCACCCGGCAGGTGGTTCCCCTGGCGGGGGCGGCTATCTTTACAGGATGCACAGCAGTAGGGGTCCTGGTGCTGCGGACCATTGTGGTGCGTTGTAAGGCCCACATCCTGGTTCGCTCTACCCTGGTGCTGCGGCTGGCAGACTGGACCTGGCGAAACGTGACCTACTTTTTGAACCATCTGCCCATGACCTGGAAAACGGCCCTGGGCTTTCTGGGATACCTGGGCGTGATTTTTTTTGCGGACTACTGGGCACCGCTGAGCTATTATCGCCCGCTGCCCGGGATGCTGGTGAATGTGGTGGTCCTGATAGGCGTGTGCTGGTGGACGGCTGGCTTCCAGCGGGTACGTAAGGGCACTGAGGTCATCGCGGCAGGCAATGTGAACCACAAGATCGACACTGCCCGTCTGCCCGGAGATCTGAAGCACCAGGCGGAATCCCTCAACAACATCTCCAGTGGGCTGAACAGTGCGGTGGATGAGAAGATGAAGAGCGAACGCTTTAAGGCGGAGCTCATCACCAATGTGTCCCACGATCTGAAAACGCCTCTGACCTCCATTATTAACTATGTGAACCTGCTCAAATCCACCCAGCAGACCGATCCCAAGGCCCAGGAGTATATCGAGGTGCTGGACCGCAAGTCCCAGCGGCTCAAGAAACTTACCGAGGATCTGGTGGAGGCGTCCAAAGCGTCCACCGGCGCCCTGTCAGTGAACCGGGAGCGCATCGGCATGAACCAGCTGCTCAGTCAGGCTCTGGGAGAGTACGAAGAAAAGCTGGAGGAGCGTCATTTGACGGTGGTGTGCACCGAGCCGGAGGGAGAGAGTTACGTCTATGCCGACGGGCGGCATCTGTGGCGGGTCATTGATAACCTGCTGGGCAACTGTGCCAAATACGCCCTGGAGGGGACACGGATCTACATTGAACTGATCCGGGGCAAGGGCAGCGTCACCTTGGCAGTTAAAAACGTGTCCCGGGAGCCGCTGAACATCCCGGCGGAGCGGCTGATGGAACGCTTTGTCCGGGGAGACACCTCCCGTACCACCGAAGGGTCCGGGTTGGGACTGTCTATTGCACGCAGCCTGACGGAACTGCAGGGCGGTACCTTTGAACTGGTGGTGGACGGCGATTTGTTCAAGGCGCTGGTCACTATGCCCCAGGCATCTTAAACATTTTTCAGCGCTCAGGCGCGCGGCAGTATGCAACGACTGCTGCGCGCCTGCTTTTTCGTGATAATGCCGGAAAAGAAGCTGGAATTTTTCGAAAAATCCATATTCTTTTCTTTCTTTTTATGGTATGATGATAAACAGGACTTTTGCAGAACCAGAGCCGGAAGGCGGAAGAAAGAAAGGAGCGCAGGCCATGAAGAACAGATGGATTTCGGCAGTGGTGCTGGCTGCCATGCTCATGGCGCTGATGCTGGTGCCATCGGGCTGCTTTTTCCGCTCGCCGGAGGAGCTCTACCAGAGCCCGGAGCGCTCCGCCGACTATGAGAACCTGACCCAGAAGATCCGGGAGGTCAAGGACAGTCTGGCCCAGGAGTACGGCGTACCGGAGGTGGACGATACCTCGGTGATCTCCGGAGACAACACGGCTCTGATCCAGCTTCAGGACATGGACGGAGATGGACTGCGGGAGACTGCGGTGACCTTTTTCCGGGTATCGGGGGCAGAAAAGCCCCAAAAGATCTACTTTTTCACCAAGGGGGAGGACGACACCTACACCGTCAGCGGGATGCTGGAGGGGGACGGCTCTGCCATTTATAAGGTAGACTATGTGGATCTGGATGGCAGCGGCTATAAAGAAGTGGTGGTCAGCTGGCAGATGAGTACCGGCGCCTACTTGTTGGGGGTCTACTCCCTGGAGGGCCCCATGAGCCGCAATCGCCTGCAAAGCGCCAATGCGGCGGCGGACGCAGGAAAAAACAGCACCTCCGCAACGGTCCAGAAGGACGACCTGCGGGGGACGGAGCTGATGACCACCGCCTATGGGGACTATATTCTCACTGATATTGACCAGGATGCCCGCACCGAAGTGGCTGTGGTGCGAATTGACCCCTCCTTGACCAGCAGCGGCGTGGATGTATACGGCTGGAAAGAGAACACCTTCCAGAAGCTGGATAGTGCGCCTTTGTCGGCCGGTGTGGTCAGCGTGGGACGGGGCGGTGTGGAACAGAATTTTATTAGTGATGATCCGCCTGCCCGGGCCCTGTATGTCTCCACTGAGCTGTCAGACGGCAGCCGTGTGGTGGATGTGATTGCCTATCAGGGGGGAAAGCTGACCAATATCAGTCTGGATCCCGCCACCGGCGTGAGCCGGGAGGTTTTGAGCCGCTATGTGGATCTGGAGCCCGCAGATGTGAACGGGGACGGAGTGCTGGAGCTGCCTCAGCCCAGCCCCCTGCCGGGACAGGAGGACAGCACCGCCCTGGACTATTGGCTCATCGACTGGTACCAGTACGACGGGAACGGCCAGCGCAATGCGGTGTGTACCACCTACCACAATGTAACCGACGGCTGGTATCTGATCATTCCAGACAGCTGGAAAAATGCCATTACCATCTCCCGCTACGATGCCATCAGCGGCCAGCGGGCGGTGATCTTCTACCACCTGGAGGGGAACAGCGAACCCAGCCCCTTCCTGGTGATCTACAAATTCACCAGTCAGACCAACCGGGCCAATACGTCCAACCGCTTTATTCTGCGGGAGGAGGAGGACGCGGTGTACGCCGCTTCCTTCTACAACTCCTCCTGGGACTGCGGATTGGATCAGACCGAGCTGGTGTCGGCCTTCCAGCTGATCCAGAGCGGTTGGTCAGACTGAGGATTGCCGCGAAAGGAAGGAAAACCATGAGAAAAGTTCTTGTGTTGGAAGATGAAGAGAACATTCGCAGCTTCGTGGTCATCAACCTGAAGCGGGCGGGGTATCAGACCATCGAGGCAGCCACCGGCGAGGACGCCCTGGTGGCCCTGAAGGAGAACCCCGGGATCAAAGTAGCTCTGCTGGATATCATGCTCCCCGGCATCGACGGCTTTGAGGTTTGCCGCCGCATCCGGGCCATGGACAATAAGATCGGCATCATTATGCTTACCGCACGCACCCAGGAGATGGACAAGGTGACCGGCCTGATGACCGGCGCGGACGACTATGTGACCAAACCCTTCTCTCCCGCGGAGCTCACCGCCCGGGTGGACGCCCTGTTCCGCCGCACCGGCGGGGATGAGGAGGAGGCCTCTCCCGATGAGATCAGTCAGCCCCCCTTCCTGCTGAACACCCGCAACCGCACCTTGGAGAAAAACGGACAGCGGGTAAAGCTGACCCAGGTGGAGTACGGGATCATCAAGCTGTTTATGGAAAACCCGGGCAAGGCTCTCTCCCGGGAGGAGATCCTGGATGCCGTGTGGGGCAAGGACTACTTCGGCGAGCTGAAGATCGTGGATGTGAATATTCGCCGTCTGCGTATCAAGATCGAGGATAACCCCACCAAGCCCACCTATGTGAACACCGTGTGGGGCTATGGCTATAAGTGGGGGAGTTAAGATAGAAGCGCGGAGGCGTGTGGAGCAGCGCGGATGGACCGGAGCGAGGGCGAGGAACCGAAGGGACGCAAAGCGGCCCTGTTCCAAGCCCGAGACGGAGGGAAGCCGCGCGTTGCGCAACCGCCGCAGCGTGAACGAGAAGTGCGGGGCTTAGGCCCGTAGGGGAGCTTGAAGCGAAGCGAGGGTGAAAATCCAAGGCCCGCGTAGTGGGACTGATTTTTACCCGAGACGCAGCGAAAGCGACCCGGCCATGGGCCCAAAGCGAAGCATGACAGACCGAAGCGCGAGGATAGGCGCGCAGGGGAGATAACGACAGAGCGGATGCCGGCAAACCAAGAAGGCCCAGGGCCTTCTGTTTGGCGGCGGAGACGGCGGAGTTATCGACCCGGCCGTGCGCCCAATCCGCAGCGTGACAGACCGAAGTGCGGAGTTTATGGTAACACTTCATAACCCGGGAGGGGAGGTGCTCAGATGGCAAAAAAGATTGTCGTAACAGATAAAGTAAAGATCCGTGGTATCCGCCGCCGCTGGCTGATTAACAGCGTGGGCGTGGTGCTGTTGGTACTGGCTATGGCTCTGGGCACCTTTACCGCGGCCATGTGGAGCTACTACTACACCACTACCATGAACGATTTAGAGCGCCAGGCGGAGGACCGGGCCCGGGGGTTTGCCTCCTATACCCGGAGCCAGTTCTGGAGCAATGCCCAGAGTGCGGTGCAGGAGTTTGACAACAAAACCAAGCTGGAGCTGCAGTTTCTGGATGTCACCGGAGCGGTGCAGTACTCCAGCAACGATCTGGCTGCCGGTACCATGCCGGACACGCTGGACATCCAGAGCGCTCTGAACAACCAGGAATCCAAAGTTTGGAAGGGGACCGACCCCCACACCGGGGAACGGATCGTAGCTGCCTCGGCCCCGGTGGTTTACCATGGGCAGACGGTGGCTGTGGTGCGGTATGTCACCTCTCTGGTAGGCATTGACTGGCAGTTTTTCCTGTCGGTGGCCCTGGCCTGTCTGCTGGGAGCGGTGATTTTGGCCCTGGTGTACTTCTCAAACCTGTACTTTGTCCGCTCCATTGTGGAGCCTCTGGCCAGTATCACGGAGACGGCCCGGCTTATTGCCGACGGCAGCTACGGTGTACAGATCGAGAAGAAATTTGACGATGAGATCGGGGAACTGACCGATACCATCAACGATATGTCCCTGAAAATCAAGCAGTCGGAGAAGACCCAGTCAGAGTTTATCTCCTCCGTCTCCCATGAGCTGCGCACCCCCCTCACTGCCATCACCGGCTGGGCGGAGACCATCCAGAGCGGTGAACTGCGGGACCCCAAGGATGTGCGCAAGGGTATGGATATCATTGTCTCGGAGGCACGGCGGCTGACCAACATGGTGGAGGAGCTGCTGGAGTTCTCCCGCATGTCGGACGGACGCTTCACGTTGTCGGTGGAGCCTTTGGATCTGAAGGCTGAACTGGAGGACGCAGTGTACACCTACCGGGAGTTCTTCCGCCGGGAGGGCATCGAGCTTACCTACCAGGACTGCCCGGAGGAGGCGGTGCCCATCAGCGGCGACCCGGAACGGCTGCGCCAGGTGTTCTGCAACCTGCTGGACAATGCTGGAAAGCACGGCGGATCCGGCAAACGCATCGACGTCTCCATTGCCCAGGAAGGGGAGGAGGCGGTCATCCGTATCCGGGACTATGGCCCTGGCATCCCGGAGGAGGAACTGCCCCACGTCAAGTATAAGTTCTATAAGGGAAGCTCCAAGGCCAGAGGCTCCGGCATTGGCCTGGCTGTGTGTGAGGAGATCGTGACCCGCCACGAGGGCACCTTGGACATTGGCAACGCCGAGGGCGGCGGCTGTCTGGTGACGGTACGGCTGCCGATTGAAACATAAGTTCGATTTCGAGGTTGCATTTCCAGTGGGAACTTGATAAAATATCATTGGGTATGCCTGTCCCCCGGAACAAAGGAGTAACAAGATTCATGTCAACAGAGCAGAAAAACTGCGCCTGCCCCAAGGGCGGCTTTAAGACCATGTGCGGCGGTCAGGCGCTGATTGAAGGCATCATGATGCGCGGGCCGAAAAAGCAGGCCATTGTGGTGCGTCAACCCGACGGCCAGCTAGCCATTCGGGAGAGCGAGCTGAAGCTCATCAAGGACAAATATCCCCTGCTGGGGCTGCCCCTTGTGCGGGGGGTGGTGACCTTTCTGGCCTCTATGGTGGAGGGTGTCAAGGCGCTGATGTACTCCGCTGAGTTTTATCCTGAGGAAGAGGAACAGCCGGAGGAGCCCTCCAAGTTTGAGATGTGGCTGGAGAAGAAGCTGGGCAATGAGAAGGCCGCCTCTTTCTTTATTATGGTGGCGGTGGTGCTGGGCATTGCCATGTCTATTGGCCTGTTTTTCCTGCTGCCAACCCTGCTGGGGACCGGCGTGACTTTGGTCACCGACTCCATGGTGGCCCGGAACGTGGCAGAGAGTGTGTTAAAAATCGTGATTTTTGTGGGCTATCTGGCCCTGTGTTCCCGAATGAAGGACATCCATCGGGTGTTCCAGTACCACGGGGCGGAGCACAAGACCATCTTCTGTTATGAGGCCGGTCTGCCCCTGACGGTGGAAAATGTGCGCAAGCAGCCCCGGCACCATCCCCGCTGCGGCACCAGTTTCCTCTTTGTGGTGATTTTTATTTCCATCTTGGTCTCCTCGGTGGTGTTCTCCATCTGGCCCATTACCCATGTGGTGTGGCGGTTTTTGGCCCATCTGGCCATGCTGCCTTTGATTGTGGGCATCAGCTATGAGTTTAACCGCTGGGCGGGGCGGCACGACGGCCCCATCACCCGGATTTTGGTGGCCCCCGGCCTGTGGCTGCAGAACTTCACTACCTTTGAGCCCGACGACTCCATGATTGAGGTGGGCATCAAGGCGTTGGAACTGGTGCTGCCGGAAAATCAAGGGGAAGATGCCTGGTAAGTAGGAAAAAACGGTCCAAAAGCGTTGGCATTGGATGGTAAGAAAAAGAAAAGGTTGAGGGTGAGAAAATGGCTACCACCTATAACAACTTATATCTGGATACCCGGGCCCGTCTGCGGAAGGCGGGCATCGAGGCGGGACAGCTGGAGGCCCGGGAACTCATCTGCTACGCGGCAGACAAGACCCGGGAGCAGTTTTACCGGGATATGTCCCTGTATGTCTCCGGAGAGCTGGAGCGCCGGGTGGAGGAGTTGGTCAAGCGCCGCCTGGAGGGTGAGCCGGTGGCCTATATCGTGGGGGAGTGGGAGTTTTATGGCCTGCCCCTGGATATCTCCAACGATGTGCTCATCCCCCGCATCGACACCGAGGTGCTGGCCGAGCGGGGGATCCTGCGGGCCAGAGCGGCAGGAGAAGGGGGACGGGTGCTGGATCTGTGCGCTGGAAGCGGCTGTGTGGGTCTGGCCATTGCCGCCAATGCCCCGGACTGCCGGGTGGTGCTGGGGGAGCTGTCTGAGGGGGCGCTGCGGGTGTGCAAGCAGAACGTGCGCCGCAACGAGCTCAACGCCCGGGTCACCTGCCTGTCGGTGAATGCCATGGAGCCCCCGGCCTCCTCTCTGTGGGATTTTGACGTGATTGTGTGCAATCCCCCTTACATCCCCACCGGCGACATTGACGGTCTGGACCACAGCGTAAAGGACTACGAGCCCCACATGGCGCTGGACGGCGGCGAGGACGGCCTGGACTTTTACCGCTTTATCGCCTCCAAGTGGAAAAATGCCATCCGACTGGGAGGTTCCCTCATCTTTGAGGTGGGTATCGGTCAGGCTCCCGATGTGGAAAATATCCTGGCCCAGAACGGATTTGAACAGATTCAGACCACCGCCGACACCCAGGGCATCTGGCGTGTGGTGGAGGGAACCATCAACGGATAAGCCCGCGCACGGCGCGGGAGGAACGGGCGGCCAGGCCGCCGACGAAAGAAAAGGAGTATTGGAATATGGCAACCAAGAAGCCTGTGGTGGAGAGCGCTGCTCCCGCCTCGGATAAGAAGAAAGCATTGGAGACCGCCATGGCCCAGATCGAGCGGGCCTACGGTAAGGGCTCCATTATGCGGCTGGGAGAGAATGTGGATGTGATGGTGGAGTCCATCCCCACCGGCTCCCTGTCCCTGGACCTGGCCCTTGGCATCGGGGGCCTGCCCCGGGGCCGTATCATTGAGATCTATGGCCCGGAATCCTCCGGTAAGACCACCCTGGCCCTTCACGTGGTGGCCGAGGCCCAGAAGCGGGGCGGCGAGGTGGCCTTCATCGACGCTGAGCACGCCCTGGACCCCACCTACGCCCGGGCTCTGGGGGTGGATATCGACTCCATGCTGATCGCTCAGCCCGACACCGGCGAGCAGGGTCTGGAGATCTGCGAGGCCCTGGTGCGCTCCGGCGCCATCGACGTGGTGGTAGTGGACTCGGTGGCTGCTCTGACCCCCCGGGCAGAGATTGAGGGCGATATGGGCGACAGCCACGTGGGCCTGCTGGCCCGTCTGATGAGCCAGGCTCTGCGCAAGCTGGCCGGCTCCATCGCCAAGACCAACTGTATTGTGATCTTTATTAACCAGCTCCGGGAAAAGGTGGGCGTGGTCTATGGCAACCCCGAGGTTACCACCGGCGGCCGGGCGCTGAAGTTCTACTCCTCTGTGCGCATTGACGTGCGGCGCATTGAGGCCCTGAAGAGCGGCTCCGAGATCATCGGCAACCGCACCCGGGCCAAGATCGTGAAGAATAAGGTGGCGCCCCCTTTCCGGGAGGCGGAGTTTGACATCATGTACGGCGAGGGCATCTCCAAGGTGGGCGAGCTCATCGACCTGGGTGTCAAGCTGGACCTGGTGCAGAAGAGCGGCTCCTGGTTTGCCATGGGTGAGCTGCGCCTGGGCCAGGGCCGGGACGCTGCCAAGCAGTATCTCCGGGATAACCCCGACCTGGCCGACGAGCTGGAGGCCAAGATCCGTGCCAACTCCTTCAAACTCCTGTCCAAGCAGGGGCAGGCGGCGGCTCGGGCTGCCGGCCGGGCGGTGGATATCTCCGCCGATGACTTCAAGGACGGCGAGGAAGAATAAGTGAAGATCGTACAGCTCAAGCCCTCTCAGCGGGTGCAGGGCCGCTGGCTGGTCCAGCTGGAGGACGGTACCCTGCTCCGGGTAGGGGAGAATGAGGTGCTGAGCTTCTCCCTATATACAGGGAAGGAGCTGACCGGCGAGGAACTCCAGGCCATGCAGCAGGCCGCCCGAAAGAGCGGCTTGAAGGAGAAGGCTCTGAATCTGGCCGCCTCCAAGCCCATCTCCCGCCGGGAGCTGGAGCGCAAGCTGGAGAGCTGGGAGGCTACCGAGGAGGAGACCGCCCAGATCTGCGACCGGCTGGAGGAGCTGGGGCTGCTGGACGACGCGCGCTATGCCAGCACGGTGGTGCGCCACTACTCGGGCAAGGGCTATGGCCTGCGCAAACTCCAGGACGAGCTCTACCGCCGGGGCGTACCCCGGGAGCTGTGGGAGCAGGCCCTGGAGGAGGCTCAGGACCCCACCAATGCCATCGAGGCCTTTGTGGCTAAGAAGCTGGCCGGGAAGGAGCCGGACCGCCGGGAACTCAAGCGGGTCTCCGATGCTCTGCTGCGCCGGGGCTACCAGTGGCAGGAGATCCGGCCTGTGCTGGACAAATACAGCCGGAATCACTTGGAATGAAGATTACAATTAGGAGCGATATGGATGCCTTATAAGATTGCCTTTGTCTCCCTGGGCTGCGCCAAGAATTTGGTGAATACCGAGCAGATGATGGCCCTGTGCCGCAAGGCGGGCCACACGGTCACCGGGGAGCCGGAAGGGGCCGACGTGGCGGTGCTGAACACCTGCGGCTTTATTGAGTCGGCTAAGAGCGAGGCCATTGAGAATATTCTGGAGCTGGCCCAGCTTAAGCAGGCCGGCAAGCTGAAAAAGCTGCTGGTGGCCGGATGCCTCACCCAGCGCTACCCCGACGACATCCGCAAGGAACTGCCTGAGGTGGACGGCATGCTGGGGACCGGCAGCTACACCGACGTGGTGACAGCGGTGGAGGAGCTGATGGCCGGGGAGCGGTCGGAGCACTTTGAGCGGATCGACCGGGCCTATGACGACGGGGAGCGGATGGTTACCACTCCGCCCTACACCGCTTATCTGAAAATTGCGGAGGGGTGCAGCAATGGCTGTGCCTTCTGCATCATCCCCAAGCTTCGGGGCCGCTACCGCAGCCGCACCATGGAACACCTGCTGGAGGAGGCCAAGTCTCTGGCGGACTCCGGGGTGAAGGAGCTTATCGTCATTGCCCAGGACATCACCCGCTACGGAATGGACCTGGGGGACGGCACCAGCCTGGCAGGGCTGCTGAAAGAGCTGTGCAAGCTGCCCTTCCACTGGATCCGTCTGCACTACCTCTACCCCGAGGCTATTACCGACGAGCTGGTGGAGGTCATTGCCAGCGAGAAGAAGATTGTCCACTATCTGGACATCCCCATCCAGCACTGCAACGACAGCATTCTGAAGGCCATGCGCCGCCGCAACACCAGAAAGGAGCTGGAAGAGCTCTTTGCCCGCCTGCGCAAAGCCATCCCCGATGTGGTGATCCGCACCTCTCTCATCTGCGGCCTGCCCGGCGAGGGGGAGGAGGAGTTTGAGGAGCTGTGTGAGTTCCTCAAGGAGCAGAAGCTCCAGCGGGCCGGTGTGTTTCAGTTCTCTCCGGAGGAGGGGACTCTGGCCGAGAAGATGGACAACCAGGTGGACCCGGAGGTGGCCGCCCGCCGGGTGGAGCTGGTGGTAGACCTTCAGTCACGCATTATGGATGCCTACAACGAGGAGCGTCTGGGCACCGTGATGGAGGTGCTCTGCGAGGGCTTTGACAGCCAGGCGGGGTGCTTTGTGGGCCGGACCTACGCCGACTCGGTGGAGATCGACGGCCACGTGTATTTTACCGCCGCGGGCCTGGTGCCGGCCGGCGAGTTTGTTCCCGTGCGCATCACCGGCGTGTCCGACGGCGACCTGACCGGTGAGATCGAAGAGTAAGAGGAGCTGAACGTCCCATGAATACCGCAAATAAGCTGACCCTGGCCCGGGTGGTCATGATTCCCCTGTTTTTGCTGGTGCTCTACCTGCATGTGCCCGGGGCCAACTACTGGGCGCTGGCCATCTTCATCGTGGCCAGCCTCACGGATACCCTGGATGGATATATTGCCCGGCATTATAATCAGACCACCGATTTCGGCAAGTTTATGGATCCCCTGGCAGATAAGTGTCTGGTGACCGCCGCCATGCTGTGGTTTGTGGAAATCGGCCAGATGCCTGGTTGGGCTCTGCTCATTGTAATTGTGCGGGAGTTTGCCGTGTCCGGTCTGCGGATGGTGGCCGCGGACAAGGGCCGTGTGATTGCGGCCGGATGGTCGGGCAAGGTGAAGACCGCTTCCACTATGGTATGCATCTGCCTGATGCTGTTGGTTCCCCAGTTTATGGAACTGAATGCCATTTGTGTGGCGGTGATCGTGCTGACCACCATCTGGTCCGGCGTGGAATACTTTATGAAAAATCTGGATGTGCTGTCCCAGGTGAAATAAGACCGACGGAGGTGTCTCTGTGAAGGAACATCAAAAGCGGGATTTGGCCGAGTCTGTTGTGGCCCGGCTGATCATTTCAGTGATCTCCGCCCTGATCGTAGCCGTCAACCTCAACAGCTTTGTCCAGGCGGGCGACCTGTTTCCCGGAGGCTTTACAGGGCTGACCCGTCTGATTATGCGGTGCGCCTGGGAGTTTGCCGGGGTGGAACTGCCCTTCGGTCCCATCAACATCGCCATCAACGCCCTGCCCGCTCTGTTCTGTCTGAAGTACGTGGGGAAGCGGTTTACCCTGTGGTCCTGCTTTGTCATCCTGCTTACCAGCGTCTTTACCGATCTGGTGCCCTCGTTCCCTATTACGGAGGATCCCCTGCTGGTGGCAGTGTTCGGCGGACTCATTAACGGCGTGTCCATCGGCATCTGCCTGTATGTGCGTATTACCAGCGGCGGCACCGACTTTATTGCCATTCCCTTGATGGAGCGGTGGAACGTGAGTACCTGGAACTACATCTTGGCGGGTAACGTGGTGATGCTGCTGATCGCGGGAGCACTGTTTGGTTGGGAATCTGCCCTGTACTCCATTATTTTCCAGTTTGCCTCCACCCAGGTGGTGCGTATCATGGATCCGGACAGCACCCAGGTTACTCTGCTCATTGTCACCGGCCGTGAAAGCGCGGGTGGCGTGTGCGCCCAGATCCAGGACCTGCATCACACCGCCACTCTGGTGGAAGGCGTGGGTCTCTACAACGGGGAGCGCTGCGTGCTTATTTACTCGGTGGTGTACGTGGGTGAGGTGCGTAAGGTGACTAAAATGGTCCACCAGGCCGACCCCAAGGCCTTTATCAACATCCTGCGCACAGAGCGCTTGGCGGGCAATTTCTACCGTCGGCCCAGAAATTAAAAAGACAAGAAAACGGAGCGGCGTATGCCGCTCCGTTTTTGTACTTGTTAGCTCTTTCCTACCTTGCTGTTTTCCCGGAGAAGCACCTGATCGCTGGTCTGGTACTCCCGGGCGTAGCGTCCGGGGGAGGTGCCGGTGAGGTGGCCGAAGGTGCGGATAAAGTGGGAGTTGTCCGAGAAACCGGACATCTCGCCGGCCTGCTGGACGCTGACTCCCTCCTTCAGCAGCTGGCGGGCCTTGAGGACCCGGCTATATATAATGTACTCCATGACAGAGAAGCCGGTAGCGGATTTGAAGATCCGGCACAGGTAATGCTTGCTGATGTAGAACTGACTGGCAATCTGGTCCAGCGTAAGAGGCTCAGAGAGATTATTGCGGATGTAGTCCAGAATGGGGGAGACCCGGAGAAAATCCTTGTTGCGCACGGCGTCGCCGGCAGTAGCGGAGGTGAGAATGGGGGTGACCTTCAGCAGCAGGTTTAACAGGGAGATGGCCTGGTGGACGTCGCTGCCGAAGCTGCCGTCATTTTTATTGCGCTCCAGGGCCTGGAAGAGCTCAATAATTTCGATCATCTGTTCGCTGGTCATGGTGGCCCGCAGAAAGCTGTCCCGGGTCAGCTGGGTAAAATCTGTCTGCGGAGTAGACAGGTCGGATAGGGTTTTGCGGCTGACATGGAGAACATAGCGGGCGTGAAAACCGGTGGCAATGGTGCGGTGGAGGGTGTTTTCTCCAATCAGGTATAACGTGCCCCGGCGCAGGGGATAGACCTGATCATTGACGAAAATATTGCCGGGGCTGGTCAGAGGGAGAAAAAGTTCATAGTAGTCATGAAAATGGAGCCGGCTCATGCTCCAGGTTTCATTGTGATTCAGTTGAAGATGAAAGTCAACATGGGTCATAAATGGGCCTCCCATAGAAAAAACTGTACAATTCAAGCAAAAAGGCAGGGCGGAGCCTTGCTCGTTTTTGTTCGTTGTGTTATGATAGCATTATAGCATGGGAAGCGAAGATATGCAAACTTTTCGCCAAGTTCCCCAAAGACCTTATGCACATCTTGTGGTAGACTTGCAACTGATGAACCGGCGCATAGTATCCTGGGAAGCCTGTGAAGGCAAGCTGAAACAAGAGAAAACCGTACATCAAAAAATTGTGTAATGGGGGTTTTAATTATGAACAAAGTCTACACCTTGCACGACGCGGTCGCAAAATTTGTCGAAAGCGGAGACTGCATCTCCTTCGGCGGCTTTACGACCAACCGTAAGCCCTACGCTGTGGTGGGCGAGATCCTCCGTCAGGGTCAGAAGGACTTCACCGTCTGGGCGGGTCCCGCCGGCGGCGACTGGGACATGCTGATCGGTGAGAAGCGTGTCAAGGCCTACATTAACTGCTATACTGCTAACTCCGGCTACACCAACGTCTCCCGCCGCTTCCGTGCTGCCATCGAGAAGGGCGAGCTGACTTACGAGGACTACTCCCAGGACGTGCTGATGCTTCAGCTGCATGCCGCCTCTCTGGGCCTGCCCTTCCTGCCTGTGCGCCTGATGCAGGGCTCCGGTCTGGTGAAGTACTGGGGCATCAGCGAGGAGCAGCGCAAGGCGCTGGAGAAGGTGGACGATCTCAAGTGTGTGGAGATCGACAACCCCTTTGAGCCCGGCCAGAAGGTGATCGCGGTCCCCGTGCCCAAGCTGGACACCGCTGTCATCCACGTGCAGAAGGCCTCTCCCGACGGCACCTGCATCATCGAGGGCGACGAGTTCCACGACGTGGACATCGCCGTGGCTGCCCGCAAGGTCATTGTCACCTGTGAGGAGCTGGTGAGCGACGAGTACATCCGCCGCGATCCCACCCTGACCAAGGTGTTCGGCGAGTGCGTCAACGCAGTGGTCCACTGCCCCTACGGCGCTTGGCCCTCTCAGTGCTACAACTACTACGACAACGACTCCCACGCCCTGAAGGAGTACGACAAGGCCTCCAAGTATCAGGATCAGGAGGATGCCAAGGCCCAGCTGGAGAAGGCCGCTGTCAAGGCCGAGAAGGCTGCCGCCGGCAAGCCCGACGACGCCAAGCTGGCCGATGCCGCTGCCAAGGCCCGCAAGGCTGCCGAGGACGCCAAGAACGGCGTGGCGTTCCCCGAGACCTTCAAGGACTATCTGGACAAGTGGGTTTACAGCGTCAAGGACAACGACGAGCTGCTGGATAAGATCGGCGGTTCTCGCCTGATGCGGCTGAAGAATGAGCCCCACCTGGGTTATTCCACCAGACACTAAGAAGTAGGGAGGTATATCGTCATGTCTGATTATACAAAGTACACCAAGCAGGAAATGCAGGCTTATGCCATTGCTAAGAACATTAAGGAGAATCAGATCGTCATCGTGGGCACCGGCCTTCCTCTGATCGGCGCCTCCCTGGCTAAGCGGGCTGTCTGCCCCTCCTGCCACCCCATCGTGGAGAGCGGCCTGATGGACTGCTCCCCCGTGGAAGTGCCCCGTTCCGTGGGCGACAACCGCTTCATGGCTCACTGCGCCGTGCAGTGGCCCAACGTGCGGTTCGTAGGCTTTGAGGCCAACGAGTGGCTGCACGACGAGGACCGTCTGGTGGCCTTCATCGGCGGCGCTCAGATCGACCCCTACGGCAACGTGAACTCCACCTGCATCTACGGCAAGGGCGACTATGTGAAGCCCCAGACCCGGTTCACCGGCTCCGGCGGCGCCAACGGCATCGCCACCTACTGCAACACCATCATCATGATGCAGCACCAGAAGCGCCGCTTCATGGAGAAGATCGACTACATCACCTCCTGCGGCTGGATGGACGGCCCCGGCGGCCGTGAGCGCGCCGGCCTGCCCGGCAACCGCGGTCCTCAGATGGTGGTTACCGATCTGGGCATCATGAAGTTTGATGACGAGACCAAGAAGATGTATCTGGCCTACTACTATCCGTTCTCCAGCCCTGAGATGGTCCAGGAGAACACCGGCTTTGAGATCGACGTGTCCCGCGCTGAGCTGATGGAAGGCCCCGGCCCCGACATCATCAAGCTGATCCGCGAGGAGATTGACCCCGGCCAGGCCTTCATCAAGGTGCCGAAGGACTAATCTCCCTGAGAGAGACGATACGTATTAACTTATAAAGTATAGGAGGAACTGACATTGGGTAACTATTCCATGCCTCGTTATTTCCAGAATATGCCCACCGTGGGCAAGGCCGTGCGTCCCAACGCGGAGAACGTGGCCGAGCTGAAGGCGATTGAGGAGGACATCCACTCCCACATTGTGGACGCCCTGTCCGCCGGCAAGCCCGATGAGGCGATGAACGCCAAGGGTCAGCTGACCGCCATGCAGCGTGTCTCCCTGCTGGTGGATCCCGGCACCTGGTGCCCCCTGAACAGCCTGTATAACCCTCAGCACAACAAGAACGGCTCCACCTCCATCATCAAGGGTCTGGGCCGCGTCAACGGCAAGTGGTGCTGCATCATTGCTTCCGATAACAAGAAGCACGCCGGTACCTGGGTGCCTGGCCAGGCTGACAACCTGCTGCGCGGCAGCGATACCGCCAAGCGTCTGCGCATCCCCCTGATTTACCTGCTGGAGTGTGCCGGCGTAGAGCTGGACGAGCAGGAGAAGGTGTACCCCAACCGTCGCGGCGGCGGTACCCCCTTCTATCGCAATTCTGAGCTCAACCAGATGGGTATTCCCGTCATTGTCGGCATCCACGGCACCAACCCCGCTGGCGGCGGCTATCACTCCATCAGCCCCACCATCCTCATCGCCCATGAGAAGGCAAACATGGCCGTGGGCGGCGCCGGCATCGTGGGCGGCATGAACCCCAAGCCCCATGTGGACATGGAGGCCGCTCTGGCCCAGATCGAGGCCACCAAGGGCCTGCGGGCCGATCCTCCCGGATCTGTCTCCATCCACTACGGCCAGACCGGCTTCTTCCGTGAGGTCTACCAGACCCAGGAGGGCGTCATCGAGGGCATCAAGAAGTATGTGGACATGCTGCCCTCCTACGACCTGGAGTTCTTCCGTGTGGATACTCCTCAGTCTCCTGCCGCTTCCGACATGGAGCTGTATGACTTGGTGCTCAACAACAAGAACCGCCCCTACGATATGTACTCTGTCATCGCCCGCCTCTTCGACGGCAGCCAGTTCATGGAGTACAAGAAGGGCTACGGTCCTGAGATGATCACCGGTATCGCCAAGGTGGACGGCCTTCTGGTGGGCGTGGTTGCCAACCAGCAGGGCGTGTTCCCCAACTATCCCGAGTATAAGGTGGCCAAGTATGGCCAGTCCATGGGCGCCGGCGGCAAGCTGTACCGCCAGGGCCTGATCAAGATGAACGAGTTCGTCACCCTGTGTGCCCGTGACCGTCTGCCCATGATCTGGATCCAGGATACCACCGGCATCGACGTGGGCGACGACGCCGAGGTCGCCGAGCTGCTGGGCCTGGGCCAGAGCCTCATCTACTCCATCCAGAACAGCAAGCTGCCCATGATGGAGATCACTCTGCGCCGCGGCACCGCCGCTGCCCACTACGTGCTGGGCGGCCCGCAGGGCAACGACAACAACGCCTTCTCTCTGGGCACTGCTGCCACCGAGATCAACGTTATGAACGGCAAGACCGCTGCCAACGCCATGTACACCGGCCGTCTGGCCAAGGATCAGAAGGCTGGCAAGGATCTGCAGCCCACCATCGACAAGATGAACGCCCTGATCGACGACTACGACGTGAAGTCCAAGCCTCTGTTCTGTGCCCAGGCTGGCCTGGTGGACGAGATCGTGGATCTGCCCATGATGCGCAACTACATCGTGGCCTTCACCGATTCCTGCTATCAGAATCCCGAGAGCATCTGCCCCTTCCACCAGATGCTGCTGCCCCGTACCATCCGGGACTACGAGACCTTCAAGAAGTAAGACCGGCCCAAAGCGACCGGCATGTGCGCCGGGACCCCAGCCGGGGTCCCGGTAGCGCGTATCCCTTCCCGCCTCAGGCGGGAGACACCATATTTTTGACGGAGCGAGTTTGATGGATAAGATTTACACTCTTGGTATCGATATTGGTTCTACTGCCTCCAAGTGCGTGATGCTGTGCAACGGCAAGGACATTGTCAGCAAGTCTCTTATCTCCGTAGGCGCCGGCACCAGCGGTCCCCAGCGGGCCATTTCCGAGGTGCTGGAGAATGCGGGGATGACCCGGGACCAGATGGCTTACGTGCTTGCTACCGGCTATGGCCGCAATTCCCTGGAGGGGATCGCCGACCACCAGATGAGCGAGCTGAGCTGTCACGCCAAGGGGGCCAGTTTCCTGTTCCCCGACGTGCACACCGTCATCGACATCGGCGGCCAGGACGTGAAGGTCCTGCAGGTGGAAAACGGTGTGATGACCAACTTTGTCATGAACGACAAATGTGCCGCCGGTACCGGCCGGTTCCTGGATGTTATGGCCCGGGTGCTGGAGGTAAAGGTGGAGGAGCTGGGAGATCTGGCGGCCAAATCCACCAAAGATGTGGCCATCAGCTCCACCTGTACCGTATTTGCGGAAAGCGAAGTCATCAGCCAGCTGGCGATGGACACCGACAAGTGCGACATTATCAACGGCATCCACCATTCCGTGGCCGCCCGTGTGGCCGGCCTGGCCCACCGCGTGGGCGTACGGGAGCTGGTGGTAATGACCGGCGGCGTGGCCCAGAACTCCGGGGTAGTCAAGGCTCTGGAGGAGGAACTGGGACACACCATCCACACTTCCCCCCTGACCCAGTATAACGGTGCCCTGGGGGCGGCGCTGTTTGCATATCAGCGGTATCTGAAGGAGCAAAAGGGCTGACCCTTTTGCGAAAAACAACAATATGGACGATTTTTAAGTGAGGAGGACACAACAATGGCTAAAGAAGTGAGCCCCGGCGTCAAGGCCCTGCGCAAGGTCGTCGAGGATGTGTATGCTGATGCCCGCAAGGCCCATGCCGAGGGCAAGTTGGTTGGTTGGTCCAGCTCCAAGTTCCCCTGCGAGCTGGCTGAGGCCTTTGATCTGAATGTCATGTATCCCGAGAACCAGGCCGCTGGTATCGCCGCCAACCGTGACGGTGAAATCATGTGTAAGGCTGCCGAGGATCTGGGCTACGACAACGACATCTGCGGTTACGCCCGTATCAGCCTGGCTTATGCCGCCGGCAAGCGTGCATCCCGGAAGTTTGACCCCGAGACCCTGGAGTATATCATCGATCCCAAGAGCGGCAAGCCTCTCAAGGACGAGAACGGCAACGTGGTCATCGACCCCGAGACCGGCAAGCCCAAGAAGGATCCCAAGACCATGCAGCCCTACACCGTGCTAGATGACATCTATGAGATCGAGGCTCTGCCCGAGACCACCGAGAAGGAAATCGCCTACAAGAACTTCCGCCGTGAGGCCATCAAGCCTTATCGTCAGATGCGTATGCCTCAGCCTGACTTCGTGCTGTGCTGCAACAACATCTGTAACTGCATGACCAAGTGGTATGAGAACATCGCCCGTATGTGCAACATCCCCCTGATCATGATCGACATCCCCTACAACAACACTGTGGACGTCCACGACACCAACGTGGCTTATGTCCGTGCTCAGTTCGACGCTGCCATCCATCAGCTGGAGCAGATCACCGGCAAGAAGTTTGACGAGAAGAAGTTCGAGCACGCCTGTGAGAACGCCAACCGCACCGCTAAGGCCTGGCTGCGCGTGTGTGACTACCTGCAGTACAAGCCCGCCCCCTACAGCGGCTTCGATCTGTTTAACCACATGGCCGACGTGGTGACCGCCCGCGGCAAGGTGGAGGCTGCTGAGGCCTTCGAGCTGCTGGAGAAGGACCTGGCCGAGGCCGTCAAGGAAGGCAAGAGCACCACTCCCTTCCCCGAGAAGTACCGCGTCATGTTCGAGGGCATCCCCTGCTGGCCCAAGCTGCCCAACCTCTTTAAGCCTCTGAAGGCCAACGGCGTCAACGTCACCGCCGTGGTGTACGCCCCCGCTTTCGGCTTCGTGTACAACAACATGGATGAGATGGCCCGCGCCTACTACAAGGCCCCCAACTCCGTGTGTATCGAGCAGGGCGTGGATTGGCGTGAGGGCATCTGCCGGGACAACAAGGTGGACGGCGTGCTGGTCCACTACAACCGCTCCTGCAAGCCTTGGTCCGGCTACATGGCCGAGATGCAGCGCCGCTTTACCAAGGACCTGGGTGTCCCCTGCGCCGGCTTTGACGGCGACCAGGCCGATCCCCGGAACTTTAATGAGGCCCAGTATGAGACCCGTGTCCAGGGCCTGGTAGAGGCCATGGAGGCCAATCAAGCGAAGAAGGAGGCTGAGGCGAAATGAGCACCGAAGTTTTGCTGAACGAGTTTAAGGAATGTTCCGAACACCCCTATCGGGTAATCTCCGCCTATAAGCAGGAGGGGAAGAAGGTCATCGGCGTGCTGCCCTACTTTGCTCCCGTGGAGCTGGTGGTGGCCGCCGGCATGGTGCCCATGGGCATCTGGGGCAGCAATAAGAAGACCATTGCCCTGGCCAAGGAGTACTGCGCGACCTTCTACTGCACCATCGCTCAGCTGGCTCTGGAGATGCTGCTGGACGGCACCCTGGATCAGCTGGACGGCCTCATCACCCCCACCATCTGTGACACCCTGCGTCCCATGAGCCAGAACTTCCGTGTGGCCATGGAGGGCAAGCTGCCCTGCATCTTCCTGGCTCACCCCCAGAACCGTAAGCCCGCTTTCGGCCTGCAGTTCACCGTGGACCAGTACATGCACGTGAAGAGTGAGCTGGAGAAGATCTCCGGCACCACCATCACCGACGAGGCGCTGCGGGATGCTATCAAGGTTATGAACCGCAGCCGCAAGGCCCGCCGTGAGTTTGTCAAGCTGGCTGGTCAGCACCCCGAGGCGATCTCCGCTGTGGAGCGCTCCGCCGTGCTCCGCTCCGCTTGGTTCATGGAGCCCGCTGTCCACACTCAGAAGCTGGAAGAGCTGAATGCTGAGCTGGCCAAGCTGCCTGCCTCCAACTGGAAGGGCTGCAAGGTGGTTACCTCCGGTATCATCTGTGACAACCCCAAGCTGCTGCAGATCTTTGATGACAACCACATTGCCATCGCTGCTGACGACGTGGCCCAGGAGACCCGTTCCTTCCGCGTGGACGCCAGCGAGGAGGGCGATCCCATGATGGCTCTGGCTCAGCAGTTTGCCGACCAGGACTACGACGTACTGCTGTACGATGAGCACTCCAACAAGAACCGCCGCGCCGACTATGTGGTGCAGATGGTGAAGGACTCCGGCGCTCAGGGTCTGGTGCTGTTTATGCAGCAGTTCTGTGACCCCGAGGAGATGGAGTATCCCTACCTGAAGAAGGCTCTGGACGACGCCGGTATCCCCCACGTCAAGCTGGGCGTGGATCAGCAGATGCGGGACTTCGGCCAGGCCAGCACTGCCATTCAGGCCTTTGCTGACGTGCTGTAAGTATTCTGTTAAAGTGGTGGGAATTTCTTGACAGAAATCCTGCAAAAATGTTACAATGGTAGTAATTTCGAACCTTCACCCGCCCGGGGGGGCGGGTGAAGGAACGATAGTTTGACTGCGGGGCCGGCAAAACGGTTTCCAAAGTCAGCCTATTCCATTTAGAAAAGGGGAAAACAAACTATGAACTACAATGTTACCGTGAACGGCAAGGTTTACAGTGTAACGGTGGAGAAGACCGGCGCCGCCGCTCCCGTGGCTGCCGCGCCTGTGATGGCCGCTCCTGTGGCTGCTCCTGTGGCTGCTCCCGTTGCTGCCCCTGCCGCTGCCCCCGCTCCTGCTCCCGCCCCCGCGGCTGCTCCTGCCGCTGCTCCCGCTGCCGCGCCCGCCGCTGTGGCTGCCGGTGAGACCGCTGTCAACAGCCCCATGCCCGGCAACATCTTCAAGGTCGAGTGCCAGGTCGGCCAGGCCGTGAAGGCCGGCGACGTGCTGGTAGTGCTGGAGGCCATGAAGATGGAGATCGAGGTCTCCGCTCCTGTGGACGGCACTGTTAAGGCCATCTCCGCTGTGGTTGGCTCTACGGTCAACACTGACGATCTGCTGGTCACCCTGGGTTAATGGAGGGTCTTATTTATGCCTGATATTAACAAAGCAATTCTTGATCCGTTTACCCCGCTCAGCGTGCCTGAGGCCCTGATGGTGGCTGTGTGCGGTCTGGTTGTGGTGTTTATGATGCTGGCCATCCTGGCCCTGGTTATCATCATCATCTCCAAGATCGTCAACTCCGTGGAGGGCAAGGCTGCCCCTGCCGCCCCTGCCAAGAAGGCTGCTCCCGCCCCCGCTCCCAAACCGGCAGCCCCCGCTGCTCCTGCTGTGGACGAGGGTGAACTGGTGGCCGTCATGATGGCCGCTGTGGCTGAGGAGTCTGGCATGAACCCCAACTCCTTCCGGATTACAAACATTGCCGCTGCCCCTGCTGCTCCTGCCGCCGCCCCTGTGGCTGCTGCTCCTGTGGCTCCCGCTGCTGCCCCTGCTCCCGCTCCCGCGGCTGCTCCTGCCCCTGCTGCTGCTCCCGCCGCCGCCCCTGTGGCCGCCGGTGAGACTGCTGTCAACAGCCCCATGCCCGGCAACATCTTCAAGGTCGAGTGCCAGGTTGGCCAGGCTGTGAAGGCCGGCGATGTGCTGGTGGTGCTGGAGGCCATGAAGATGGAGATCGAGGTCTCCGCTCCCGTGGACGGTACCGTCAAGTCCATCTCTGCTGTGGTGGGCACAACTGTTAACACCGATGACCTGCTGGTCACACTTGGTTGAGAGGAGGGGTGAAGTATGGGTTTCTTTGGAGAAGTTTTAAGTGCAATTTTTGGAGGCTCCGGCTTTGCCGCTCTGCCTACTGACTGGCGTCAGGTCGTCATGCTGGTCATTGCCTGTATTCTGCTGTACATGGGCATCGGCAAGGGCTTCGAGCCCCTGCTGCTGGTCCCCATCGCATTTGGTATGCTGCTGGCTAACCTGCCTCTGACCGGTCTGCTCAATGAGCCCTCCGGCAGCAGTGTTGGCTTTATGTGGGTGCTCTATCAGGGCGTCAACTACGCCATCTATCCGTCCATCATCTTCATGGGCATCGGAGCGATGACAGACTTTGGCCCCCTGCTGGCTAACCCCATGTCCCTGCTGCTGGGCGCTGCCGCTCAGCTGGGCATTTTCACCGCGTTCCTGCTGGCCCTGGTTCTGGGTCCTGTCACCGGCGGCCTGATTTCCTTCACGCCTGCCCAGGCTGCCGCCATCGGCGTCATCGGCGGCGCGGACGGCCCCACCGCCATCCTGACGTCTTCTAAGCTGGCTGCGGATCTGCTGCCTGCCATCGCCATCGCGGCGTATTCCTACATGGCTCTGATCCCCATGATCCAGCCCCCCATTATGAAGCTGCTCACCACCAAGGAGATGCGTAAGGTCAAGATGACCCAGCTGCGCACCGTCTCCAAGACCGAGAAGATCATCTTCCCCGTGGCCGTGACCATCTTCGTAATCCTGCTGGTGCCTGATACCGCTCCTCTGATCGGTATGCTGATGCTGGGCAACCTGTTCCGTGAGTGCGGCGTGACCGATCGTCTGTCCGACACTGCTCAGAACGCTCTGATGAACATCGTCACCATTCCTCTGGGCCTGTCCGTGGGCTGCAAGGCTGTGTACGACAAGTTCCTCACCTTCCAGACCGTGTCCATCATCATCCTGGGCCTGCTGGCCTTCCTGCTGTCCACCGCCGGCGGTGTGCTGCTGGGCGATGTGATGTACATCCTGACCAAGGGCAAGGTCAACCCCCTCATCGGTTCCGCCGGTGTGTCCGCCGTGCCCATGGCCGCCCGTGTCTCCCAGACCGTTGGTCAGAAGGAAAACCCCGCCAACTTCCTGCTCATGCACGCTATGGGTCCCAACGTGGCCGGTGTTATCGGTTCCGCTGTGGCTGCCGGCTTCATGATCAAGGTGTTCGGTGGCTAATCGAAATTCGATTTGCAATCAAATCCGCGGCGCAGATGCGCCGCGGATTTTTGCGCTTTAAAGTTTTTAGAAGGAGGCCCTATGGAGCCCTATTACTATCAGCGGCTGACCAAGCCCATGCAGGAGGCCTACCACGCCGTCAAGCGAGGGGTGGAAACTTTGAGCCCCGCGTTCCCCGTGCCACGGCTGGAAATGGAGCAGCTGGGAGAGGTGCTGTTCTACCTGCGCCTGGACTGCCCGGAGATCTTTTACATCACCAACTTTTCCTGCCGAGTTCACCCCGACGCCTTGCGGGTAGAGTTCTGCCCGGAATACCTCTTTGACAAGGGACGGATCCGGGAACACCAAAAAGCTCTAAAAGCTCGGGTAGAACGGCTCTCCCGTCCTGCCAAGGATCTGGCTGAGTGGGAAAAGGAACGGTACATCCACGATTTTATCTGCACTCAGGTGCGCTATGACAAGCTGAAAAAGCCATACTCCCACGAGATCTTAGGCCCTCTGGGGCAGGGAGTCGGGGTGTGTGAAGGTATTGCCAAGTCGGTGAAGGCCCTGTGCGACCAACTGGGCATTTGGTGCATCGTAGTTATTTCAGAGAACGCCCCGGACAAGGGAATCAAATACCGCCATGCCTGGAATGTGGTGAAAATCGGGGGAAAGTACTACCATCTGGACGCCACATTTGACAACTCCGTGGGTACTTCGGAGCTGGTGCGTTACGACTACTTCAATCTGGAGGATCGACGGATTTTTCGGGACCATGAGCCTCTCATCACTCCGGCCCCCGCCTGCACAGACGGAGATGGATTTTATTACCGGACCAAGAAACTCTCTTTCACCAAGCTGGAGGAGGTGGAGCGCCGGGGGGAACAGGCGGCCCGGAAAAAGCGGGAGCTGGTGTTTCACTGGCGGGGAGGCTACCTCACCCGGACGGTGCTGGGAGAAATTCTCCAGAGCTTGGAGCGGGCGGGGGAGAAGCGGGGCCTTCATCCCAGGGTGCGGCTCAACTGGCCCCAGGCGGTGCTTCAGGTGGCTTACACACAGGCACAGCCTGAGCTGGATCCTCAACAGGCCAACGAGGCCGAGGAGCTGGCTCCTGCCATGCCTCAGGAGGAGACAAGTAAAGCGTAAAAAAGGAGCCCCTTATTTTTGTAAGGGACTCCTTTTTTGTTATGATTCCGGCGTTTCAGGCTGGTACTCATAGAAGGTGATGGTAGCAGTGGCCCGCACTGTTCCATTCTGCTGCTGGGAGAGCTGGACGTTGCCCAGCAGCCCCCGCAGGGAACTATCGTGGAGTTTTTGCAGGACGTCCTTGGCCTGGTCATAGTTGGCACAGGTAAAGGGAATGGTCACTTGGCGGCCGAAGATGTGGTCCTGGGTCTGATCCTCCTGGAAGGAGAGGGAGTAGTTCTGGCAGCCGGCCAAAATGCGGTTGAGTTCCACCATGACCGCCTGGAGATTGTCGTACTCCGGCATAGAGGGAGAGGCGTCCTCCTGGGTGGAGATCTGCTTCAGCTCCTGCTCCATCCTTCGCTGGTCCTCCAACTTGACCTCTAGCTGGGCCACCAGCTCCTCACTCTGAGCGATCTGGGCGTTGAGCGACTCGATCCTCTGGGATGTGGGCATATAAAAGAGTAGGATATATCCGCTGATCACCGCCACAATGGCAAGAATGAGCAGCAAAATCCGCTCACGCAGGGTCAATTTTCTCATGAACCGCTCTCCTCCTGTGAAATCTCAAAGTAGATGTGGATTTCTACCGCATCCTGGTTGTCTTCGGTAGTGGCTGCGGTGTCCACGTGGGGGTTGGTCACCAGAGGAGACTGCTCCAACTGGGTCACCAGTTCGGCGGCCCGGCTCAGGGTGACCCCGGAAAAGGAGACCAGCACCTGATTGTCCTCGATGGTGACCTGAGAGACTGTGGCAGCTGGGCGGATGGTGCGGTCAATCAGATCCAGCACCTCCATGGTGTCCACCTGGGACAGCTCCTCCTGAGTGGGGGTGGAGCGGATGTAGTTCTCCAATACCTGGTCGTAGTTTTTCAGCTCCTGCATCTGGGAGACGGAGCGCTGCTCCAGAGCAAGAGCCTGCTGTTTCAGCTGCTGCTCCTGGGTCCAGGGGTCGTAGATGGCCAGCTTGGCCGCTCCAAGGAGCACCACCAGAGTGAAGAGGGTGTACAGCGCGATGGTGGCGGGGGCGGTGGTGCGATCCACTTTGAAATAGAGGTTCATGGAGCGCTTGGTGGGGAGGATCGCTTTTTTCTTGCCCACCAGTTCGCGCACATCAGTATCCAGTTTCATGGGTCATCCCTCCTGTTCCGGCTGTGCCAGCAACCCTGCGGCGCACACAAAGGCGCTGCTTTGGACCTGTCCCTCTCCGCCGGGGATGAGGGTGTCCGCAGAGAGAGCGGGCAGGCCCAAGGTGTCCTCCAGCTGCTTGCGCAGCGGAGCGATTTCCGCTCCGCCGCCGATCAAGTACACGCCCTGCAGCTGGTTCTGGCGGTAGGTGAAGTGGTAGAAGTTGATCACCTTCAGTACCTCTACCGCAATGCGTTCATAGACCTCCCCACACTGGGGATCGTCCAGCACATCCTGGTGGTTGCTCCGCTTGTATGCGTCAGCCAGGAAGCGGTCCATGTTGAACAGGTCGGCAATGACCCCATCCAAATCCCGGCAGCCCACAGGAATGCGCCGGGCAGCCTGGATCCGATCCCCGGAAATGATGAAAACCCGGGTGGACAGGAAGCCAAGGTCCAGGAAGCAGAACTCCGCCGGCGCCTCGGGCCGCTCCCGGCGGCACGCTTGGACCAGCTGAATGAGTGCCATCTCCTGGGGCAGCAGGAGGCGCAGAGAAAAGCCTCCGTCCCCGAACATACGGATGTAGTTCTGGATCTGCTGGCGCTGCGCTACCGCCGCCATCATGGTCATCTGGGGCTCCTCTCCCTCGGGGGAGGGTTCCGTGTCCTCACACATGGCGTAGTCGCAGTAGTACTGGTGGGGTTCACCATGAATAAAGTCGTTGAACTCATAGGGTAGGTTCAGCATCAGCTGATCCACGGTCATCTGGGGCATGGTCACCAGGCGGCAGATCACCTTGCTGGAGGGCAGCACCAGCCCTGCCGGTCCTCCGGGCAGCCGCAGTTCCCGTTTGGCCTTTTTCAAAAAGGCGGAGAAGGCGTGGGGCATGAGGACGTTGTCCTCTTCCAGAAGATTTTCAGGCAGGGGCAGCTCGTGCAGCTCCAGAGAGCCCTTTTTCCAGGCCGCGATTTTCAGGCTGCTGTTGCCCAGATCGAAGGCCAGTTTGATTTTTGCATTCTTTGACATAGTTTCATCCTCTCATCCCAGCAGGTTCCAATACCACTGGATCCATGGTGTTGCAAACAGGGTGACCAGCAGCCAGGCGGCCGCCAAAAAGGGCCCCAGGGGGATCTCCCCACCGGCCCGCTGCCGTCCCGGCCCGGCGGCCCACAGCAGGGCCAGCACACAGGCGGAAAACAGCAGCAGCAGCATTTCCAGCCAGCTGAGGTACAGCCCCAGCACGAATAACAGCTTGATGTCCCCGCCCCCCAGAGTGTCTTTTTTCAGCAGCCAGTCCATAAACAGGGACAAAAGCAGCAGGGGCAGGGACACACTAAAGGCCCCCAGGGCCATCCGGGGCAGGGCCTCGCCCAGGGGTTCCCGGAGCAGAAACAGAAAGACCAGACGGTTGACCGCTGCCGCCGCCAGCAGTTTATCAGGCAGCAGATGGGCAGTCCAGTCAACTAAACTGAGCAGAAGCAGCAGCCCGGCCAGAATGAGCTGCATTACCAGCTCCAGGCGCAGGCCAAAGTGCAGGCCCAGGGCGGCAAAGGACACCGCCCCGGCCACTTCCGCGGCCAGACAGTGCCCCGGAATGGCAGCGCCGCAGGCGCGGCAGCGGCCCTTGGAACATAAGTAGCTGAATATGGGAATCAGCTCCCAAGCCCGCAGCACATGGCCGCAGGCGTCGCATCGGGAGCGACCCGTGGGCAGGCCGCCCCGGTCGGCGGCGCAGCAGAGAAAGCTGCCCAGCACCGCCCCCAGAACGGCCAGCCAAAGGGCCAGATACCATTGTAACAGAACATCCGCTTCCATGGGAATACTCCTTTGTAACATTACAAACGGCCTTGGGAGAGCTCCGGAGGTTCCGAAGCTCTCCCAAAGCGGTTTGCCGCTTCGGGTAGTACCGCCGGGGGCCACCCCCCCGGCGGGGTTAAAAAATCAGAGTAGTTAATGTAATCAGGTGTCAGCCTCGGTTGCGGTGATGCCGTCGGGGGCAGTATTAGTGATTCCATCTCCAGCCCAAGTTACATTAACTTTCATATCTGCATCAGTAGCAGTGATCTCTACCTGCACATAGCCGCCCTTGTGCTTGGAGCACTGGCCGTATGCTTTAATCTTACCAACGCTATCAGTCTCAGTACTAAGATAAACGACGCCGTTCTCAGCATCATAGGCATAGGTCACAGGGTCGGTCTCACCCTCGGTCAGGTACTCAACCATAGCGGCGCCCTTGGCAGCCCGCTCGTTGGCCTGATCGGTGGCTACACGGGCCTTCTCCAGGGCGCTGCCCACCATGGGGATGGACACCGCCACCAGGATGGCGATGATGGCCACCACGATGAGCATCTCGATGAGGGTAAAGCCACCGGACTTCTTCAGTTTCTTAGACAGTTTCTGTTTCAGATTCATTGGAATCTCCTCCCTTTTATTGTTTGCTGCCACACACGGCAGGTAAAAAACATATATTCATCAAAGGGCGGGGTGGCCGCCCTTTAACGACAAGCTTACATGGCCCCGTACATACTGAACATGGGCAGATAGATAGAAAGCAAAATGACAAGGACAAAAAACGCCATGATGCAAATGATGATGGGTTCCAGCAGGGCCAGGGCACGGGCGGACAGGGTGTCCACCTCATTGTCGTAGTACTCCGCCTGGATCTCCAGGGTGGACTCCAAGGAGCCGGTGGACTCGCCCATGGCGGTCATCTGCACCAGCATGGGGGGCAGATCCTTACAGGCGCGCATACACTCCCCCAGAGGGCGGCCCCCCTCCACGCCGGGGATTACCTCCTGAATCTGGGCGGACAGGTGGGCGTTGCTGATGGAGCGGGAAGCCGTGTCCAAAGCGTTGAGGATGGGCATGCCTGCGGAAAGCATGGCGGCCATGGTGTGGGCAAACTGGCTGGCCGCCGTCATGACGGCGATCTTGCCCAGAATGGGCAGCCCCAGACGCAGCCGGGACATCTGAACCCGGCCCTTGGCCGTGTGGCTGTACAGTCGGAGCAGAAAGAGGATCCCAGCCACCAGACACAGCAGCAGCCAAATATAGCGGCTGAAAAAGTTGGATACGCCAATGACGATCCGGGTAGCCAGGGGCAGTTCAATATCCATGGAGTCAAAAGTGGAGGCGAACGTGGGCACGGCATAGGTCATGATGATGGTGACCACGATCACCGCCACTACGGTGAGAAAAGCGGGGTAGATGAGGGCGCTGGTAGCCTTGGCCCGGGTCTTGGTCATACGGTCGTAGTAGATGCTCATGCGCTCAAAGGCACGCATCAGGTCGCCGGACTCCTCGCCCGCCCGGATGGTTTCCACAAAGGTGACGGGCAGACGGTTCTTGCCCCGCTGGGAGAAGCTGTAAGACAGACTCCAGCCGTTGGCAATGTCCTGGGATACCTCCTCCAGCAGCTTTTTCAGCATCTTGTCTGAAACCTGGGAGGCCACCAGGTCCACCGTCTGTACCAGAGGCAGGCCCGACTTGAGGATGATGGAGAACTGCTTGCACATCAAGGAAAAGACCTTGAGATTCAGCTTTTGGAATTTCTCCAGAGGATCGGTGCGGGGGGCGGCAATCTCCTCCAGCTTGAGCACCACATCATAGGTTTGGCGGATCTGAGAGACCGCCTGGGCGCTGTCGGAGGCCTCCAGCACGCCCTCGGCCCGCTGGCCGTCTCCGCCCAGGGCTTCATAGCGATAGGTCGGCATGGTCTATTCCTCCTTCATCGGCCAAAGCCCCGGGGACGGGCCCCCAGACCGCCGCCCATGGGCGTCCCCATAGGCGCTCCCATGGGAGTGCCCCCCACCTGGGGTGAGCCGCCCCGCAGGGCACCCTGCATGGTCTCTAGGGAGATGGTCCCGCTGCGGTACAGGTTTTGCAGATAGCGGTCCATGAGAATGTTGCCAATGGAACCGCTGGTCTGGATGGCGTTCTGGATCTGGGGGGTCTTGCCCTCCCGGATCAGGTTGCGGATGGCGTCGTCGGTTTTCATTACCTCGCAGGCCAGCACCCGCCCGCCCTCTTTGGCCCGGGGCAGCAGCTGCTGGGAGAGGACGGCCTTCAAGGTCATGGACAGCTGCAGGCGGATCTGCTGCTGCCGCTCCGCCGGGAACACGTCCACAATGCGGTCGATGGAGTCGGCGGCGGAGTTGGTGTGGACGGTGCCGAAGACCAGGTGGCCCGTCTCGGCGGCGGTGAGGGCGGTCTGGATGGTGTCCAGATCCCGCATCTCACCCACCAGGATCACGTCCGGGTCCTCACGCAAAGCGGCCCGCAGGCCGGCGGAGAAGCTCATGGTGTCCCGGCCAATTTCCCGCTGGTTGATGAGACACTGGTCGGGGGTATAGATGTACTCCACCGGGTCCTCCAGGGTGAGGATGTGGAGGCGCTGGGTGTGGTTGATTTGGTTAAGCAGGGCGGCCAGGGTGGTGGATTTTCCCGAGCCGGTCTCGCCGGTGATGAGCACCAGCCCCTGGTGGTAGGAGGCAAACTCCTTGACCACCTCCGGCAGGCCCAGCTCCTCCAACTGGGGGATGTGGTCACTGAGCAGACGGATAGCGGCGGAGTAGACCCCTTGCTGGCGAAACAGGTTCAGGCGGCACCGCACCCCTGCAAGGGTGAGGGCCAGGTCCAGCTCGCCCACCGCTTCCAGCTGGGAGAAGCTCTCCCCAGCCAGCTCCCTGGCCAGCTCCCCGCACTGCTGGGGAGTGAGAGGGGTGGGATCCAGATCCCGGATCTCTCCGTCCACCCGGTATTTCGGCGGCAGACCGCAGACCAGATGGAGGTCGGAAGCCCGATCGGCCTTAGCTTTTTCAATGGCTTGGATGATGTTCATTCCACTTGTCTCCCTACGATCCTAAAGATTTCTTCCGTGGTGGTGATCCCCTGGGTCACCAGCTGGGCGCAGTTGACCAGAAGGGGCTGGAAGGTGGACTGGCGCACTGCCTCCTGGAGCTGCTTGAGATCCCGCTGATGGATGGCCCGGCGGATCTGGGGGGTGAAGGGCAGAATCTCAAACACCGCTGTTCGGCCCCGATAACCAGTCTGGAAGCAGTCCGAGCAGCCGACACCCCGGTAGAATTTCAGATCCTGGCTCCAGGGGAGCTCCAGCATGGCGGCCTCCTCCTCGGCGGGCGTGTAGGCCTGGCGGCACCGGGGACAGATTTTCCGCACCAGCCGCTGGGAGACAATGCCCCGCACCGCCCCGGCGATGAGGTAGGGCTCCACGCCGATGTCCAGCAGGCGGTCAATGGAGGACAGAGCGTTGTTGGTGTGGATGGTGGTGAGAACCAGGTGGCCGGTCATGGCGGCCCGCATGGCGATTTCTGCCGTCTCGCCGTCCCGGATTTCGCCCACGGCGATGATGTCCGGGTCCTGACGCAGCACCGCCCGCAGGGCGTTGGCGAAGGTCAGGTCGGTGCGGTCGTTGATCTGCACCTGACAGACTCCGTCGATGTGGTACTCCACCGGGTCTTCCAGAGAGATGAGGTTCACTTCTTCGCTTTTTTTTCGATCGATCATGGTATACAGGGTGGAGGTTTTGCCGGAGTCGGTGGGACCTACTACCATCAGCACGCCCTCAGTGCAGCCAGACAGGAGTTCCAGAAACTTGCGCCGGTTTTCTCCTTGAAGGCCGATGCCGTCGATGCTGATCATCCGGGCGTCCTTGCGCAGCAGACGGATCACAATCTTCTCCCCGTGAATGGTGGGCAGGGTGGATACGCGCAGGTCCAGAGTTTCCTGCTGCACCGTCATGTTGATCCGGCCGTCCTGGGGAATGTTTTTCTGGGCGATGTCCATTTGCGCCATGATTTTGATGCGGGAAATCACCGACATCTGCAGCTCCCGGGGGACGGTAATAATGTTGCGCAGCACGCCGTCGATGCGCATGCGGATGCGCAGCTTTTCCCCTGTGGGTTCCAGGTGGATGTCGCTGGCGTTTTCTGTATACGCCCGGTGGATGATGGAGTTGACCAGGCGGATGGTGGGGGCGGCGTTTTCGTCCCCATCGTCCGCGGACATCTGGAACTCATCTCCGATGCGGATCGACGCGCCGTATTGGCTGCTGTCCAGATCCCGGCGCATGTCCTCAATGGCCTTCATGGTGCCCTGGTTGCTGTACAGGTTCTGCACCGCCCGCTCCAGAGCGGCCTGAGTAGCGATCATGGGAATGACCTGGCGGCGGGTCGCCGCCGCCACCTCCTCCATGGCGGTAAAGTTCAGCGGGTCTGACATGGCCAGGTACAGCTCCGTGCGGGTGGCCCGCACCGGCACAACCTGGTACTTTTTGGCGATGCTTTTGGGCAGCAGCTGGGCCATCTCGGAGGAGATGGTACAGGCGTTCAAATCAATAAACTCCAGACCCAGCTGGGCCATCAGGGCCTCGATCACCTGGTTTTCAGTAATAATGTGGTTATCCCGCAGAATATCGCCCAGGCGTTTGCCGTTTTCTTTTTGAATTCTGAGAGCCTCTTCCAGCTGGTCCTGAGTGATGGTGCCGTTGCCTACCAGCAGGTCGCCCAGACGTGTGTATTTCATGTAGTTCCTCCCTCGCCGCCCTCTGCATTGAGACAGCGGACGGAAAATTCGGCTTCGTTTGCGATGGAAGAGGGCCCGGCCACCTTTAACTGGACATGAAACAGGCCGGTATCTTCCGTATAAGTAATGCTGCAAGTCTCGATCTGGTACGCCCCGTTGCCATAGGCTCCACTGGAGAGCATCTGACGGCCGCTGGCCTCCAGTTGTTTGGTTTCTGCATTAAGAGACAGGGTGGTGTGGCGGCCGTAGTTGACGCTGGTGTAGTTGGAAAGGATGCCGTCAGCGCCGGTCTCCACGTCCCGGGCGTACCGCAGCTCATGGGCCAGCAAGTCGGTGAGCGTGGACAGCAGCAGCTGACTTTCCGACTCGCTGGTCATCTTGTTGTAGCTGTCCTGAGCCATGATGAGGCCGGTGTGGAGCATCAGGGCCAGCAGGATCAGAATGGCTGACGCTGCCATCATCTCCACCAGCGTCAGGCCCCGGCTGTTTTTCAGCTTTTGACGCAGGCGTTTCACGAACCGTCACCGCCTTTGGGTGTGGCATTCAGGCCGTAGGACCAGAGTTCCTCGTCCCCATAAATGCAGATGGGGATTTGAATGCTGGTGCCGCCCTCGGATATTTGAATATCAGGAGACTGCGCTACGCCCTCCTTGACAGGGGTCAGGCGCTCTTCCGCTGCATTCAAGGTTTGGTAGAAGTTCTCGTCCGACTGATCAGCGTGGCGTTCCAGGTTGGCGGAAACGGCTATGCCTCCTAGCAGAAGACCTACGGACAGGGTGGCGATCAGAATCGAGGCCAGGACCTCCACCAGAGATTCTCCCCGGCAGCTATTCAATTTTGCCGTGATCTGCTTCATCCGTCGGTTCCTTCTCCTTCGGTGGTTTCTCCGGCAATGGTAATCCAGCCCAGTTTCCATCTCATGGGTTGGGTGAAATGCGTGCCGGGAGTGAAGGATTGAATGGTGGGCTTTGTCTCAGTGGGGGTAAGTTCCGCCTCAACCTTGTACACCTCCAAATCCTCCAAGTACGCGGTAATGTAGATGGCATAGGAGTCTTTGACCTCCAATGTCAGCTTGACCGTCCTGCCGTCCAAACTGGTGCCTGTGCTTGGGGTAAGGGTGAGCTGGTGGGGAGTAATCGTGTTTGTTTTAAGACCTTCGTTGGTAACGTCGGACGGCAGGGAGATCCCTGCTGCAAAAAGAGCGTCAAAGTCGTTCAGCAGAATATCCTTCAGATATCCAGATTCTTCCGCCGTGTCAATATGGGTGTAGCTCCCGTCCAACTGTTTGAAAAATTTGAGGGTAATAGATGTTATTGTGCCGTCAGGATTCTCCTTCTGCTCCGTTTCTTCCCGGTACTGATATTGTCCCTTATACTCTGAGCGGTTCAGTTCGTCGCACAGGGTAGTCACTGCGCTGGACAGGGCCAGATAGGTCTGGTGCTCCTCCAGGTTGCTGCGATACTTACCGGCGTTGGCCGCCGCCGCCATCAGGATGGAGGCGGCGACCATAGAGCAGAGCAGCAGGAACAGCAGGGCCAGCAGCAGGGAGGCCCCCCGCTGACTGTGCAGTTTTTGGGATATCGCACGTCTCATGACTGACCCTCCTCTGTGCTGTCTGCCGCCTTTAGCTGCACATCCAGATCTTTCCACAGGGTATGGGTACTGCCCGCATACTCAAATTGGAATTGTACCCTTACCGAGGCAGAAACGGGATAAACACTTTGCGGCGAAGCTTCAATGGATAGGACCCCGATCTGGTCCGTGCCGTCCGGGTTTTTAGCCCACTCCACCCAGATGATATCTTTCAATTCCAGAGCCACTTCTTCAAACTGGGTAATTTGTGCCGTGGTTGTGAGGGGTTCTTCGGTCCCGTTTACATTAAGAGTAAATGTGATGTCCGTGCCGGAGGCAGGATAGAGCTGAGTTTTTTCCTGTACGGTATCGTCCTCACCAAAGAAAAATACAACTGGGGTTAGCTGAATGTCTGGTGTGACTAGGTTCAAAGCGATGGAACTGGTGGCATGATACGTTTGCTCCTGGTAGGTAAAGTCGTAGCTTACCGTCATCTGGGTGCTGCCGGTTGCCGTTTTGCTCTCGGCGGTGAGTATCCAAGAATCAGAGGAGGGGGAGACAGAGGCCGTTGTAAAGTAGTCGTGGTCCAATTCCACAGTGGGGGTGGACAGCGTAATAAGATCTTGCAGCTGCTGAGGCAACTCTTTCTCATTGTGGTCCCGCAGCTCCAGGGGAGTCTGCACCGTCTCATTGGTGAATACGGTCACCGGGCTTTGGGCCACAGCCAGACGGAGCTCCGCCGTCACGTTGACGTCAATTTCCAGAGAGTAGGTGTCATTCTTCAACGTGTTGTAGGTCACCGTAACGGTGGTGCTGCCTGCTTGCTGACCCGTGATAGACAGCGTTTGGGTGTCGCTGTTGCCCCCAGGAGACAGGGCTGCCAAAGCGATGGAGGGATCCTGACTCTCGACGCTCCAGCGACCGCCCGAATCTACGCCCTCTAGGGAGAGCTTTTCTGTGTGTACCGCTCCCTGATTGGCTACTTTGTAATCCGCGAACAAATCCAGATTCACCGGCAGTGCGCCGTTTTCCCGCCGGATGCCAGCTAGGGGCCAGTCGCCGTAGTGGACGTTGGCCCTTCCGCCCTCCACCAAGTCGCTGGATTGGGTAAGAATGGTGGGGAAGGGGTAGTCACGGCCCAGCAGGCTTTCGTCACAGCCGAAGCTGTACCGGCCGGAGAGGGGGTTGCCGCTGGAGGTAGTGGTGGTGACCGTGGAGAAGCCAGCTCCCTGGCTGTTCAGTCGGTAGAGCAGGCCCTTCTCAGAGGTGTTGTCCTCCATCTCAGCATAGTTCAAAGCAGTGACATTGGGATTTGCTTGATTCAAATTGGCGGAATCATAGATGTCAGTTTCAACCTTTTGAGTATTAATCCCATTGGAATTGTTTTGTAAGACAACGGACTCCAGATAATATGTATTAAAATATTTGCTGCTTCCGCGATCTTGGGTGGGCTGTCCCTGTTCACCGGGGGCAGGTGTATACAGATCGTCTGTATAATACCTATGCAGGTCGCCGTTGCCGCCAATTGCGTAGAGACCTTTGATATAGGAATTGCTGTTGGCGGCGGGCAGCTGTACATATGTATAACAGTTCTTCAGCGTATTTTCCAGGTTTATACCGGATTTGCCTACGGTAAAAGCCGGGTCAGAACTGCCGCCGACCGTTTGAGGCTTCATATAGATACCACCTACGATACCGCCAATGTAGATGCCTCGATCACTGGGAGTCGTAGAAGACTGTGAAACGGTGATGCTTCCTCCAGCATAGCTGCTGCTGATGCTGCCCTGACAGCTGCCCACCAAGCCTCCTACTCGGACGTTGTCGTTGTCTGTGGAGTTCAGCACGATCTGAGTGACTGCGGTGCATCCCTCCAGGCTCATGTCGGACACGCCGATCAGACCGCCCAAACCGGTTCCGCCCCAGCCTCCTGCCGAGGTAGAGTGGTGGGTATCCTGGATCGTGTATCCTGCTACGGTGCAGTTGATCACTGCGCTGCCGTCGGTGGAGGAGCCAGCCAATCCGGCCAAGGCGCCGATGGCATACCAGCGGCTCTGACCGCTGTAGCTTCCTGTTACGGTGGCGCTGCCGTCGGCAGAATAGAGAACGATATTTTTCAGGGTACCGTCAAATACAGCGCCAAACAGGCCCATGCAGGAGGTGGCGTTATATTCATCGTTCTGGTAGGGCGCAATATCCACATCGGAAATCATATAGTCATTGCCGTTGTAGGTGCCGCCAAACCAGCCAAATAGAGAGCCTTTGTTTTGGTTGGTAGTATCATATACCCCTGCAATCGGTGTGTAGGTCTTGTCCTCTGCCCCCTCCAGGTCGTGAGTCTGCTCCCAATAGAAGGCGCGAATGACCAGAGAGCCATTGGTACCGTAACACAGATACGGGAATTTAGTCATATTTCCAGTGTCCATGCGCCGGACGGTGTTCATAGCATTATTATTCCAGTTGATAAACTGCAGCTGGTCGATGGAGCGAACTTCATAGCTGTTTTGTTCAGTTCCTGGCAGAGCTGTGGGAACGCCCTCTCCAGCAGAAGAGCCTTGGTAGGACATGGCATCGGCAAAGAAGGGGTTGAGGTTGACCGTCAGCGTCCCATTCAAAGTCCAGGTGCCCACCGGCGGAGCATTTTGTGAAGAATCCGCCTGGTTGTTCACGTATAGTCCCTGTCCGTCCGTCTTCGTACCCCAGGTATTGAAGCTGTGGAAGGCGTATTTTCCGCCCATCAGATCGGAGAGCTCCGCATTTGCTTCTGTATTTTCGTTATCCTGTTCGAAGTTAAAGTCGGTTAACTCCTTGTCCTCTGCGGTATAGCCGATTCGTTTGCTTTTCAAGCTGGATAGAGTCTGTCCCTGCAGGGTGAAGTACCCGTATCCATACTCGGTCACCACGCCGCCGTCTCCGTGAGCGGTGGACAGAGTTCCGCTTTTCATGACCTGGCCGTTCTCCATCAGGGAAATAGCACTGATGTGGTAGGAAACGGTTTGATTGATGGTCAGCTTTTCCCAGTAGTACACGCCTATGGTACCAAGCTCCATCCGGGCAGGCCATTGGCCATAGTGGATATACTGGAGGGTGCCGTCGTCATTTTTGAGGGATACCGTGCCGGGGTAGGGATAGATTGCCTGAGGATCCCCATAAACCTTGATTCCTGCAGGACTCATGTTCATTGCCTTAACGGCGGCGGCCTGCTGCTGTATTGCCTGTGTGGGATTGTTTCCCAGCGTTCCAGACAGGGCCTCCCAGGTCACCCCTGTGGCAGCGGGATCCTGATACTGAGCCACATAGTTCTCGCCCCGGTAGGTGAAGTTGCCGTCGTTGAGATAGACACAGTGGGTGGAGCTGTCCGGACAGAAACCGTAACGCTGAGCCGCTCCGTCGGTCAGCAGGTAGACAGCGGCATAGCTGCGGGAGAGGGCGGCGCTGCTGCGTCCGGCAAAGCCGCAGGCGTAAACCGTGCCGTACCGAGCCTGGGTGACCGATACCTTGCCCACAGCGTAGCACTGATCGATGTAGCCGCCGGCACTGTTATCCCCCACAAATCCGCCTGCATAGGCGTTGGACATGGAGGTATTGGCCGTGATGGCTGCACCCTCCACGGCGCTATTGCGGATGGTGCCCTGGTTGCGGCCCACCAGACCGCCCAGATAGAGGGTGCTGTAATCGTAGCCGCTGGCTTGGAGCTGGACGCCGAAGGCAGCGCAGTTGGACATCGTACCGCCGTTGTAGCCGGCCAGAGCGCCGGCATACAGGGTTTTGGAGCTGCTGCCGGACTGGGAGATGGACAGCGCCGTCTCCTGCATTTCGTAGACCACGCCCTGAAGCACGCCCGTGCTGTACCCAAACAGGCCCACATACTGGTATTTCTCATCCTCATAGCTGACAGCGGGAACCACACCAGTGATCCGGTGGTGGTTGCCGTAGTAGCTGCACCGGAAGGGACTGTTGGCGTCGATGCCGATGGGGTTTTGAGACCAACCGGGTTGAAACAGCTCATACCCAGTGTAGTCCATGTAATTCAGATCCAGCTGCTGTAAGAAACGGTATTGATGTCCGCTGGCATAATACGCCTCAAACTGACTGAGGTTGTACAGGTGTCGGGGAGTGCGCACCTCCACCTGCAGTTGGTCGGCTTTGTCCACCAATTCATCCTCCGAGGTGATTTCATTCTTTGCAACCACCGTGTTGGCAAAGTGGGGGCTGTAATAGTAGCTGACCGCTGTGTTGACAATATCACTTTTGGTGTCCTGAATGGTGATTTCTTGGTAAAAATCTTGGGCAGCATAGTCGCTGTTGACCACCTCGTCCGGCAGGGGGAGAAGATAGTAGTTCTTTGGCTGGCCGGAGGTGTCGGTGACCTCCTTGACTCCTTTGACTTCATAAATCGAAAGATCGCCCGTGTTCCAGCCATAAGAAAACTCATCGGTTTCGGTTTTCTGCTCCGAGAGCGGATAGGTGACCGTTAAGGTGGCTCCGAGACTGGAGATCGACTCTGTGCTCTGGTAGGCTACGGCGTAGCCGTCCTGTACCACCGTTTTGTCATCAGACAGATGGCTCAGGTTTCCGCCGTGGAAGCCATAGGTGGTGGCGCCTTCGGCATCCTGGTAGATTTCATAGTACACCAGGCTGCCGTTTTGGAACTGAGCGCCCCAGTCGCCCCAGTGGTCCAGGCTGCTCAGACCGGGATAGATATAGGTGGTGAGGGACAGAGTGGTCTGGAGATTATAGGGGTGGGACTGAACCAGGCTTTTGGAGGTAAACACACCGGAGCCGAAAAGAGTGTCCCACTTGGTGGAGTCAATCAGTTCACTGTAAGACAAAGCGCGCTGCGGCTGCTGAGTGTCGGAGCTAAAGCGGTCAGAGGATAGATAGTATGTATTATCATAACTGCCATTTTGGCACAAAGGGTAATTGGTCAGGGAGGCAGGTACCTCACTCTGCGCGGTAAACAGCATGGCGCTGTACGAGCTCGTTACGTCTGCGCTGCCGCTGCCCAGGCACAGTCCGGCGGCAGCGGCATTTGTCTGCTGTTTGCTGTCAATAAAGCCCACAGCGTAACTGCCGGAAATATTGGCATTTCCTGCGAGGTTGCCCACCAGACCTGCGGCGGCAGGTCCAGCCAGGTAGGAGGCGGCATAGGACTTTTTTATGGTCAGGCCGCTGCCCGCGCCTACCAGTCCGCCTGTCGGGCCAGCACTCTTTACCAAGGTGGAGGCAGAGGAATCGGTGATAGTAGAATTGCGCAGCTCACCAGCCAGACCGCCAGCCGGAGCAGTGCCGGTATTGGTGACCTGGTAGTAGAACTGGGTTGCGCTGTCCCCCAGCACTTCCCGCAGATTGGTGGTCTCTTCCGAACGGTTTTCCCAGTAGACCTGGCAGTTGGTAAGAATGAGATATTCTCCGCTGCCTACCAGTGCGCCGGTTGGAGTGTCGTTTCCAGTGATGTTGGTATTGACCAGCCGGATATTGGACAAGGTGTTCTTTTTTGTGGGGGTGCCGGAAAAGGCACCGAACAGGCCGGCAGCATTGGTGCCGCTGCCGATGGTTAGGTCATAGATGGAATATTCCTGGCCGTCATAGCGGTTTAGCTGGTCATTCTCAATAGGCTGGAACGTATAGTCCTCCACCTTCTGAATATCGCTGATCTGTTCCGCTGCGGTTTTCCCCTCCACCTTGGACCAGGCGGTATCCAGATTTTGCAGATGCCGCAGACAGGCGATGTAGGCAGTCTCATCATGGCTGTCCTTGGCAAACAGGCTGTTGTCGGTGGCCTTCTTTTTGGCGCCGTTGACCTTCAAAGATCCCTCATAGGACACCTCGGCGGTAATGGTAAAGTCCCCGCCGCAGGTCAGGTCAGATCCCCCCGGAAAGAGCTCATAAAACTGTGTCTCGCTTTCCTTCAGGGAATCCAGTGTCCAGGTGTAGGTGTAGGAGAGGGCAGAGATATCGACCGAGAAATCCGGGACTGCGTCAGCTTGCTGCAGAATGATGACTTGATTCTGGTAGGTGAGGGATATATCCAGCTTTACGGCCTCCGGGGTCCCCAACAGGGCACGGGGTACCCAGTAGGTGACCTCCGCACGCAGGGTATCCTCATTGTAGATGTTGATGACCGGGGTGCGCAGAGAGATGGTCGTGCCGCTTTGGGCAGATTCGCCGCCATAGTAGCCCACCATGGGCTTGCGGCTCATACGGGCGCTTTTGGATGCGGCCCGCCATTCCTCATAGAAAGAAGGAAAATCACTTATCTCAAGATTCTGGTCGCAGAAAAATACGTCGATTACACTGCCGCTCTCCGGCTCGTAGGTGATCCAGAAATCCCCTTCCCAAAGGGTGGGGTCAATGGACTCCATGGGAAGCAGCTGTTTTATGTTGCTATTGTCACAATGGATGTAGTAAACCGTAATCTGGGTGGTGTTGCTGGAGTCAGGAATGACATCTACGTTTTCGATCTTGTTGGAAGACTGAGATACAAACCCATCCAGCTGCTGGCTGCTGCGCAGGAGAACGGCACGGTTCTGTGCGGCCAGGAAGATCTCCTTGGCGGAGTTATCCAGCTCAGTCAGGCGCAGATGCCGCATATAGGTCAGGATCCCCACCACGGAGACTGCCAGCAGAATGATGGAAATTGCGATTACCAACAGCATCTCATGCAAAGTAAAGCCCTTTTGATTGTGTTTAATCCCGTGGGGCATATCCGTTCCTCCTGTGTGTTGCGATGTGCAGCCTGGAGCGGACGGACCTATTCCAGAATGCAAAGTTTAAACGCGCCTTTGCGTGAATTTTTCACCTCGTAAAGTACTTCGTCGGCCAGCTGGTACAGCTCCAGGTAGGTGCGGTGCTTGCGGCCATAGACCCCGCCCACCGAAAGGGTCGACCCTGCGAGGGGCCAGCCGCGGTTCATCATGGCCTGATAGGAGTCCAGCAGAGTCTGGAGCTTTTGTTCTATGCTGGAAACCGATTCGCAGTCAGGGACAAAAACAGCAAACTCATCTCCGCCCAGACGGCAGACTACGGCCCTGTCCGGAAAGAGATTTGTCAGCTGATCGGCGACCAGACACAAAACGCGGTCTCCCTCCTGATGGCCGTAGAGATCGTTGACTTGCTTGAAGTGATCCAGATCCAGCATGAAAAACGAGTAACTGCAGGCAGATTTCATCGCCTTCTGAATGTGTTCCTGCCCGCCCTTGCGGTTATAGATGCCGGTGAGGGGATCGGTGGCCGCCTCGTGCTCAAGCCGACACTTGGTGGACATTTGCTGGGAAATATCCATCAGGACACTAATGATGGCATCCCGCCCATCGGCAGCTATGGTTCTTCTGCCCATGTCGTGGACCCAGATGTAGCTGCCGTCCTTCCGCTTCATCCGGTACTGAATTTCATACTGGTCTCCCAGGGCGAGAATACGGGCCATCTCTGCATAGACATATTCCCGGTCGTCCGGGTGGATGCTGTTGATGACCAGCCCCTGAATGTCTGAGGCAAAATCCTGGTAGCTTTCGTAGCCGCCCATACCCAGCAGGCGGTTATTGGCGACATACAGAGGGAAACCCTCTTCCATATAGCCGCCCACAATGCCGCCAGGCATAGTCTGTCCGATCAGCTCCATCAGCTGGTACTGAGTCTCACGGTTGAGTGAGCTGAGCTCCCGGGAGATAAATTTCAGCGGGAGAAATTCCCCTGCCTCCTGGTACTTGCTGGACTCAGAGGCGTGGAGCGTATCAATGATGTAACGCGCTCCCTCCTGATGCAGGCCTGCGGTCAGACGCATGTGGTAGAGTGCCTGGGTCCGGTTGGGAAGGGAGAGCTTCATCTCTAAGTTGCAGAAACAGTCCCAACAGCCGGCAACCCGTTCCTTTTGGACGTAGTCCGACATTGAGTAGGAAATAGGATCCGGAAGTTGGGAGACTCGGCCTGCAGCAGAGAAAGAAAGGCTGCCTTCCCAATGGCTACCTCGTCCTCTCCGGTGCCGACGCTGTAAAGCTGGTTGGAGAGCAGCTCTAAAGTGCCCTGAAGATCCCGTTTCACTAGATAATGATGAAAAAACTCATTGAGTGCTGCATAGACCGGATGATCCGTGTCGGCACTTGTTAATCCACCATGTTTGCCGGACATTCCTTATCCTCCTTCCTGAAAGCTGCCGACTGGCCCTGGCTGACCAGTCGGTACATGTCGCTGAGTTCCATGGGACGATAGTAGTAGTAACCCTGGATCATGTCACATCCTGTGTTTAAAATAATCTCATTTTGATCCGCGTGCTCCACGCCTTCCATACAGACGGTTTTCCCGAACTGGTGGCAGGCAAAGACGATACTGCGGATAAAGTGCATCTTTGCCTCCGATTCCGTCACCTCATTGACCAGGGAACGGTCCAGCTTTATGATGCTGGAGGGATATTGCAGCAGCATGCGCAGGGACGAGTATCCGCTGCCAAAGTCATCCAGAGCAATATACAGCCCCATCTTCTGACATTCCTGAACAAAGGCGTCCAGCTGCTCGGGTTGCTCATCCAGCGAACTCTCCGTCAGCTCTGCCACCAAGCTGGAGCCGGAGAGTGCGTATTTCTCCAACGTGCTCTTCATAAACGGCAGCAGCTGAGTGTCGGACAGCTGGTGGAGGCTCACATTGAAGGTGAGGTAGAAGGCCGGATTATAGGACTGCAAACGGACACAGGTGGAGACAGCCTGCTCAAATACCCATCGTCCGACCTCCTGGATCAGGCCATTCTTTTCCAAAACCGGGATAAATTTAGCCGGGGAAATATCGCGGCCCTGGAACGACCAGCGCAGCAAGACCTCGCCGCCGATGGGGGCGCCATCGCCGGCAGACACAACGGGCTGAACCACAATCCGGAAATTCTCCATGTTGTGAGCTACATCCTGGCTCAAGGCCATGGCCATATTGGACATCTCCTTGATCCGCTGGATATTCTGAGTGGAGTAGTCCACGTAAGGCTGCTTGACCTCTTGCTTGGCCACCCGGATCAGAGAAACCAGATTTTCCACCAGATCTTCCGCAGCCATGTTGCCGTTGGGATATTCGATCAAGCCGAAGGAGCAGGGATTTTGGACAGAAACGTCCATATTGGCATAGCAGGACTTTACTACCGTGCGGATTTGGTCCACAAAGTGATCCGTTCCCTGACTGAGACAAACAGGGTTTACAATAGCCATACAGCGGGCACCTTCCAGGCGATAGAGGGACATCTCCCAGGATAGCTTTTCCGTTAATGCGTTAGCCACTTTTTGGATCAAACGGTCTCCGGACTCTCGCCCTTTGGTGCTGTTGACCTCTGTGATGCCGTTCAAACTGAAGCCGATGACCAGCGTTTTTCGCCCGGAGTTCTTCACCTCCTCCAGAGATTGCGCAGATGCCTGCTCCCGGGGGAAGCCGGTGGTGGGATCCACTACAAAATTTGCGTCCTGGTGGGTCACACGGCCGGAGAAAAACAGAGGCTTGGTCTTGTCTTCATTCCATGTCAGAATGCCATAGCAGCGAATCCACTGGTTATTGCCGTAGATGTCCCGTACGCGGTAACGCAGGTCATGAACGGTGCGTTTTTCACGCAGCATGCCGGAAATGTCCTGCCAATACATATCCTGAAACTCCGGTGTACTGATTCGATCTGCCCACAGGTGCAGAAGTCCGGGCACAAGATTGCTGCAGAACCCAAAATCCTCCCGCATATTATCGGAGATATAGAAAAGATCCTTTTGCATATCTCCAAGATAAAAATAGCTGGAATCATTTTGCCGAGAGACCGACTGGAACAAGGCCTCAATATCATAGTAGGATGTATCAAGAAATGTTTGGAACGGCGTTTTCGTATCCGAGGAGCGTCGGCGGGGAGCAGGCATACTGCAGGTGTCATCCGGTTTCCGACGGTCCACGCCCGGACGGTAGATGTTGGTCCGATAGTAGTCACGCTTATCTTGGTACATGATCTGATCTGCCTGAGCAATCAGCTTTTCCAGATTCAGAGGCTGGGTATCAGACCAGATGTATCCCACGGCGATGTGGTGCTTATCTTGGCGGACCTTATCGACCAGCATACGCAGCTGGTCCTGAAATTCAGACTCCCCACAGTTGGGGCAGAGCACTACAAATTCATCCCCGCCGGCCCGGTAGACGTTACATGGGCCTACCGCTTCGCACAGCAGCGTATAACAGTGACTGATCAGCTGGTCTCCCGCCTCATGGCCCTTCGAGTCGTTGACGGCTTTCAGCCCGGTGATGTCGCAGTAGATGACACCCACAGAAGTCATGGGAAGATCGCCGTACAGCTCGGTAAGGGCGTGGCGGTTGAGGGCTCCGGTGAGCTGGTCATGGTAGCTGAGGTTGTTCAGACGCTGCACCAGATCCCGCCGCCGAAGAAGGGTGGAAGTGAAGTATCCAATCACATTGAGGAAGGACTCCAGAATGGGCAGCATCTTTTCGTCCGGGTTATCCACACCAATTAGACCGATGATGTCTCCATCAGTTCGGATGGGGCCGGCGACCAAAGATTGAATCTCCTGAGGCTTTAAGATGGCATAAGACTCCGGGTATTTGGTGCGAATATTCTCTAAATCAGAAATAATAATGACTTTGTCGTTGGAAAACTGAGAGATCCACCAATCAATAGAGGACAGGGGAACGCTCTGAAGACAATCCTTTTGCGGCGTTACATGTTCTGAGCACCACTCATAAGTGTTGTCCATGGTGGTGCTGCCGCAGAATTCAAATATGTAGGTCCGATGGCAAGAAAAAGTTGTGCCGATGTAGGAGAGCATTTTTTGGATGGACTCTTCCGCACTTGCGGTGGAAAAGATCTGCTGGATACACGCATTGAGGATGGTCTCGCTGCGGGCATAGTAGTAGGGCGATTTGGTTGCTATGTTGGAGTCCGCATCGATGGCAATCTCAAGACGGTAGTTTCGTCCGTCCATGTGGATTAATGTATCCTTTAACAGTACCCTCCGGTTCAGAACCGGGTTTTTGTAGGTCCAGGACACAAACTGTTCCGATTCCAGTTGGCGGTTGGTACAGAAGGGGCAGGGGCTATCCGCACCCTGCAGAACGCGGTAGCACATCTTTCCCTTATATTCCGAGCCGCAGCCCAACGAGTCCCGCAGGTGTTTGTTCATATACACCAGCTCATGAGTCTCGATGTCGGATACATAGACCATCTCATCTAGGTTTTCGAAAAACTCCCATATCTTCAAGGACCATCGCTCCCCTTAGTATTCTGTTTATTCTGTCAAAATTATAAAATAATGTAAACAATGAAGTCAAGTTAAACTGCGAGAAGGGAGAGCGGGCGGCAAAGGCGTTTTATAAAGCGAAAGATAGGAATACAAAAGAAACGCAAAAAAAGAGGACAAGATGGGGGATATGAGTAAATATTTGTGCTGAAAAAATTTTTGTGAAGATGAGATAAAATGTAAGAATGTGGAAAAGACAGAATAAAATAGAGCAATCTAAACTTCATCATAATTTTTAGGGGCACAGGGGAAAAACAGAGATAGCCCGGGCGGAGCAAGAACCGGGTGGCTCAAGACTATTTTAGGACAGGTAAGAAGGCATTTCCATTGCTTGTGTAAAATTCGAGCGGGGTTGCGTAAAATTAGAAGATTTTCAAGCTGGGAAGGCCTCTTGCGGCAGAGCGGGAATGCCTTGAAATGGGGTAAGGGGTGTGGTACAATAAAATGCTACTATTATATATACCAGCCTCTGTTGCCTGAATTACCAGAGATAACAGGCGTTTTTTGTCGGGCCAATGTGTCGGAACGCAGGGGCATGGCACAAGGTTCAAAAGGGAAAGAGGTGTGTTTGTGTACCTAAAAGCATTGGAGATCCAGGGCTTCAAGTCGTTCCCAGATAAGACAGTGCTGACCTTTGGGTCGGACATCACTGCTATCGTCGGGCCCAACGGCTCGGGAAAATCCAATATCTCCGACGCCATCCGATGGGTCATGGGGGAGCAGTCCACCCGGGTGCTCCGGGGCGGCAAGATGGAGGACGTGATCTTCGGCGGTACCGCAAAGCGTAAGCAGACAGGCTACGCTGAGGTTTCCCTGGTCCTGGACAACACCAATCACCTCTTTGACATGGACGAGAGCGAGGTGATGGTCACCCGCCGCTACTACCGCTCAGGAGAGAGCGAGTACTACATCAATCGCCGTTCCGTGCGCCTTAAGGACGTCAACGAGCTGTTCATGGACACCGGCCTTGGCCGGGAGGGCTATTCCATCATCGGCCAAGGCCGCATCGACGAGATCCTCTCGGTGAAGTCTGCTGATCGACGGGAGATCTTTGAGGAGGCGGCGGGTATCTCCCGCTTTCGCCACCGCAAAGAGGAGGCCGAACGAAAGCTGGAGCGCACCGACGAGAACCTGGTGCGCATCAACGATAAGATTTCCGAGCTGGAGCTGCAGGTAGAACCCCTGCGGGCCCAGAGCGAGAAGGCAAAGAAATACCTCATCTTCCGGGATGAACTGCGGGGTCTGGAGATCTCCGTGTGGCTGGACACCCTGGAGCGTATTCGGGTAAGCACCATCAAGCTGGAGACCGACTACAAGGAGGCGGTGCGCCAGAAGGAGGAGGCGGAGCGGGCTGTGGAGGCCAGCTTCGGCCGGGCAGAGCAGCTGTCCATGCAGATGCGGGACAAGGAGGTCCAGGCGGACCAGCTGCGCTTCGCTATCCAGGGCCGGGACGCCACCATCCGGGAGTTGGAGTCAGCTATCGCCGTGCTGAAAAGCAACATCCAGCACAACCTGGAGAGCACCCAACGCATCCGGGAGGAGCTGGAACAGCGGGAAGGCCGCCAGGACAGCCTGGACAGCCAGATCGCCGACCGGCGCGCCCGCCTGGAGGAGGTCCAGGCCCAGCTGGAGCACACCCGGAAGAGCGTGGAGGAGAAAAACCAGCAGGCTCAGCAGGCCCTGCGCTCGGCCGGGACGCTGGCCAAGGAACTGGAGGAGCTGCGCAGCCGGGAGGCCTTGAAAACTGCCGATGTCAACCAGGCTAAGGCGCTGCTGTCCGCCCTGGCTGCCGCCGCTCAGGAGGTGTTGGACCGGGACGAAGCGGTGCGCCAGGAGCTGCGGAGCCTGGAGGAGCGGCTGGAAACCGCCCAGAAGGACGCCGCCGCCGCCGACCGCAAGGCCAAGGAGGCCCGGGAGGAGCGGGACGGAGCGAAAAATGTGATCTCCGGCTATGCTCTGCGTCTGGACAGCCGAAAGAAGAAGGCAGAGCGGGCCAAGGACCGTCACATGAAATTGCAGATGGAAGAGCACGCACTCTCCTCCCGGATTAAAATGCTCACCGAGATGGAGAAGGTCCACGAGGGCTACTCCAAAGCGGTCAAGCTGGTGCTGGGGGAGGCTCAGCGGGGTAACCTGCGGGGCATCCACGGGCCGGTGGCCGGACTGATCCATGTGCCGGATGCGTACACCGTAGCCATTGAGACCGCCCTGGGCGGGGCTATGCAGAACCTGGTAGTGAACCGGGAGGAGGACGGCAAGGCGGTCATCCAGTACTTAAAGCGCCGGGACGGCGGCCGGGCCACTATTTTGCCCCTGAGCTCCATCCGTCCCTACGACCTGCGGGAGGCGGGGAGCTTAGGACGGGAACCGGGATTTGTGGGGGTGGCGGATCAGCTGGTGGAGTTTGCCCCCCAGTACCGCAATGTGTTTTCCAACCTGTTGGGCCGGGTGGTGGTGATGGAGCATCTGGACGCGGCCATTGCCGTGGCCCGGAAGTATGGCTACAAGTTCCGCATCGTTACCCTGGACGGACAGGTGTTGAACCCCGGCGGCTCCATGACCGGCGGCAGCGCTAGCCGCAGCGCCGGTATCCTCAGCCGAGCCAACGAGCTGGAGCGGCTCACCGCCCAGAGCAAGGATCTGGCGGAGAGTCTGGCCCAGGCAGCCAGGGAGCTGGAGGAGGCTAACCGGGAGTCGGCCGCCGCCGCCTACGAGATGGAGACCGCCCAGACCCAACTGCGGGAGTGGGAGGACGCCATTCTGAAGGCCCAGGGCGAGCAGACCCTGTGCAAGAGCATCGTCAGCGACCTGGAGCGGCAGCAGACCAGCCAGAAGGAAGAGTTGGAGCAGCTGAAAAAACGCTCGGCGGAGATTGATACCGATACCCAGAACGCCCGGGACCGCATCCAGGAGCTGGAGGGAGCCGCCGCCGCCCTGAAGAGTGAGGCGGAGGGCAAGGCCCAGGGCCAGAACGACTTGCAGGAGCGGTCGCTGCAGATTACCCAGGAGCTGGCCGCCCTGAACGCCAGCCTGGCCGCCCTGGAGGCGGAGCGGGAGACCAGCAAGCATACGTTGGAGGAGCTGGAGGCTCTGCGCCAGGACCTGGCCGGAGACCAGGACCAGAGCCGGGCACTCATCGGCGACTATGAGGAGAAGAACCAGGCCTTCACCCAGGAGATCGGGGAGAAGGAGGATCGGCTGCAGCAGCTGCGCCTGGAAAACGAGGGTCAGAACCAGGCCATCGCTCAGCTCAACCAGGAGAAGATGGAACTGGAGGGCGAGCGGGTAAAGGCCACCCGGGAGGGCCAGGAGAAGAATAAGGAACTGCTCTCCATCGGCGGGGAGGTCTCCCGCCTGGAGCAGAAGAAGATGGCCTCGTCCATGGATGAAAAGCAGATTTTGGATAAGCTTTGGGAAAACTATGAGCTGTCCCACGAGGCGGCCAAGCTGCAGCGCGTGGAGATCGAGTCAGTGCCCAAGGCTAGCCGGCGCATCGGGGAGCTGAAGAAAAGCATCTCTGCCCTAGGGAACGTGAACGTGGGAGCCATTGAGGAGTTTGACCGGGTCAACGAGCGCTACACCTACCTTACCGACCAGCGGGACGACGTGGAGAAGGCCAAAAAGGAGCTGGAGGACGTGATCGCCCAGATTACCGGGGAGATGAAAACCATCTTTGCCCGGGAATTTGACAGCATCAACCGCTCCTTTGGGGAGACCTTTGTGGAACTCTTCGGGGGCGGCAAGGCCGCGTTGGAGCTGGAAGATCCCAACGATATTCTCAACTGCGGCATCGAAATCAAGGTGCAGCCCCCGGGCAAGGCACTGAAAATCATCTCTCTGCTCTCCGGCGGCGAGAAGGCCTTTGTGGCTATCGCCCTGTATTTTGCCATTTTAAAGGTACGGCCCACCCCCTTCGTGGTGATGGACGAGATCGAGGCGGCCTTGGACGACAGCAATGTGGTGCGCTTTGCCCACTATATGCGTTCCATGACCGACCACACCCAGTTTATTGTCATCACTCACCGTCGTGGTACCATGGAGGAGGCCGATGTACTCTACGGCGTCACCATGCAGGAGCAGGGCGTCAGCCGCATGCTGACCATCAACCTGAACGATGTGGAGAAAGAACTGAACATTCGATAGGGATGGGCCCTGCGACTGCAGGACGTCAGCCGCATGCTGACCATCAACTTGAACGATGTGGAGAAAGAACGGAACATCCGCTAGGAGGAACACGTGAAAGAGAAAAAGGGAATGTGGAGCATCATCGGAATGGTTGCTCTCGTGGTGGTGCTGTTTCTGGGCGTAAAAATCGCCTTTGCGGGGCTGGACCTGGCCATTGGCCAGAAGCAGCCTGAGGTCGTGCGTCAGCCCCTGAGCACCGAGAGCGGCGGCGACAGCCAGTGGATGCTGCTGACGAAGAGCGAGGACAATGACGAGGTGAAGCAGTGGCTGCAGAAGGCCGATCGAGGGGACCAGGCCTACTGGCTGGAGCGGCAGGAGGCGGGGGAGTATGTCCTCTATCTGCCGATGCAGGATCGGGCTATTGGCGCTGACGATGTTACCGTCACAGAGGAGGACTCTGCGCTGGTGCTGCGCATCCGCACCTCGGAGGGCAGTGAGGCGGCAGAGAATGGCCAGCTGCTGATCTTCCAGGATTTTCGTTCTTCTTGGAACAAAGAGCAGGTCCGGGTGGTGCTGGATGGCCGGGAGCTGACGGTACAGAAGTGCATCGCTGCCGGCGGCGAACTCTACTGGAGCAGCGAGGACTGAAGCTATCCCGGAGTGCCCCTACTGTGGGGCAGAGACGCCATACTTTAAGGAGAAGGTACGATGACGTTACGACAAAAAGAGCGGCTGATCCTGCTTGTGACGGTGGTCAGCCTGATCCTAATGCTGTGGCACCCCACCATGGGTGTGATGATTGTGGGTCTGGTGCTGTTGTGGGCCGCCATAATTTTGACTCTGGTGTGGCTGCGCTGCCCGGAGTGCGGCAAGTGGTTGGGTAGAGATCCGGGAGACTACTGTAAGATGTGTGGGGCCAAGATCCCCTGGAATGAAAAGAAGAAAAGGAAACTGTAATATGGGATTTTTTGATAAACTGAAAAAAATCAACATCTTTGCCAATTTTGGTTCCGAGCTGACCGATGACTTTTACGATGAGCTGGAGGAGTCCCTCATCCTGGCGGATACCGGCATGGACACTACCCTGGAGCTGGTGGAGGAGCTGCGAGGCCGGGTGCGGGAGGAGCACATCAAGACGGTGGAAGAGGCCCGGGAGTGTATGTGCCGGGTGATTACCAACGCCATGAATGTGGGGGATGCCGCCCTCAATCTGTCCACCAAACCCGCCGTGGTCCTATTTATCGGGGTCAACGGCGTGGGCAAGACCACCACCATCGGCAAGATCGCCCATCAGCTCAAGAGTGAGCGCAAAAAGGTGCTGCTGTGCGCCGCTGACACCTTCCGTGCCGCTGCCGCCGAGCAGCTCACCATCTGGTCGGAGCGGGCCGGGGTGGAGATTATCAAGCAGCACGAGGGGGCCGACCCCGCCGCCGTGGTCTTTGACGCCGCCTCCGCCGCCAAGGCCCGCAACACCGACGTGGTGCTGGTGGATACTGCCGGTCGGCTGCACAACAAGCAGAACCTGATGAACGAGCTCAATAAGATTTCCCGGGTCATTGACCGGGAGCTGCCCGACAGCGCCCGGGAGACCCTGCTGGTGCTGGATGCCACCACCGGGCAAAATGGCCTCATCCAGGCCAAGCAGTTTAAAGAGGCCGCCGGCATCACCGGTATCGTCCTCACCAAGCTGGACGGTACCGCCAAGGGCGGCATTGCCATTGCCATCGCCAAGGAGCTGGGTGTGCCTGTGAAGTACGCCGGGGTAGGCGAGGGCATCGACGACCTGAAGCCCTTTGATGCAGCTGAGTTTGCCCAGGCGCTGATTTGACTTCAAAATCAGGAGGTATGGGGCATGGAATATTGGAGCTGGCGGGTCGTTGCATTTGTTTTGATCATTGGCCTGATCCGCTGCATCCGCCAATACGGCCTACGGAACCTATGGCGCTCTTTGCGTCTGTGGGGGGGGGAGGGCGTGACGCCTAAACAGCGCCGGGAGAACCTGGTGGCCTTGGGTGTTCTGCTGACCTTGGCCGTGATCGGGGTGCTGTTCTGGTTGATTCCGTGATCCCAAGCTCTTAAGGAAAAATTAAAAGACCTATTCACATCCCCTTAACACTTCTGCCATTATTTATGGTACAATCAAGAACATTGAGAGGAAGGGTTATTATGGCAAGAATTGACGGGCGGGCCAACGATGAACTTCGCCCCGTAGAAATTATTCCCAATATCAATAAGTTTGCCGAGGGCTCCTGTCTCATCCGCTGCGGCAACACCCATGTGCTGTGCACCGCCAGTGTGGAGGACAAGCCGCCCCGCCACGTCCCTGAGGGGGAGGGCTGGGTCACCGCCGAGTACTCCATGCTGCCCCGGGCCAACCGGGAGCGTTCCCGCCGGGACATCTCCAAGCTGAAGCTGAATGGCCGCTCTGCGGAGATCCAGCGGCTCATTGGCCGCTCCCTGCGCTCCGTAGTGGACCGCAAGAAGCTGGGCCCCTGGAATATCACCATCGACTGCGATGTTCTCCAGGGAGACGGGGGTACCCGCACCGCATCCATCACCGGGGGCTTTGTGGCCATGATGTTGGCCTTCCGGACCATGATGGAGAAGGGACAGCTCAGCGAGTACCCCATCAGCGGCTATGTGGCTGCGGTGTCCGCCGGTGTGGTGGGTGATGTGCCCATGCTGGACCTGTGCTATGAGGAGGACTCCAGCGCCATGGTGGACCTGAACTGCATCATGGACGACCAGGGTCGCCTCATTGAGATCCAGGGCACCGGCGAAGGCCGTCCCTTCACCCTGGCAGAGCAGCAAAAGCTGGTGGAGCTGTGCGCCAAGGGCATCCAGGAACTTCAGGCCGCCCAGAAGAAGGCTCTGGGCGAGGGCTGAAAGGAGAAAGACATATGAAACTGGTATTGGCCAGTAAGAATGGGAAAAAATTAAAGGAAATGAACGAGATCCTCTCCCAGCTGGGCATTGAGGTATGTTCCGAGGCTGAGGCCGGAGTCGATGTAGACGTGGAGGAGACCGGTTCCACCTTTGAGGAGAACTCCCTGCTCAAGGCGAAAGCCGTCATGGAGGCCAGCGGCCTGCCCGCTATCGCCGACGACTCCGGGCTGTGTGTGGACGCCCTCAACGGAGCACCCGGGGTGTACTCCGCCCGCTACGGCGGCCCGGAGCTGGATGACACCGGCCGCTACCGCCTGCTGCTGGAGAATATGCGGGGCCAGACTCCCCGCACCGCCAAGTTTGTCTCGGTCATCACCTGCTGCTTCCCCAACGGGGACGTGCTGACCGCCCGGGGCGAGTGCCCTGGAACCATCGCCTTTGCCCCCATGGGGGAGGGCGGGTTCGGCTATGACCCGGTATTTTTTATCCCCGCCCTGAAAAAGACCTTTGCTCAGCTTACGTCGGAGGAGAAAAATGCCATCTCCCACCGGGGAAAGGCTCTGGAGGCATTTCAGGAAAAACTGAAAGAATATTTGAAAACCATGTAACTTTAGAGAGGAATTAAACGTCTATGGAATTGTCAAGCAAACAGCGCGCCCAGCTGCGCGGCCTGGCCAACAGCATTGATACGATTCTCATCATCGGCAAGGACGGGATCGGGGACAACCTGGTCAAGCAGGCCGACGACGCCCTGGAGGCCCGGGAGCTCATCAAGGGCCGGGTGCTGGAGAACTCCCTTATGTCCGCCCGGGAGGCGGCAGAGGCTCTGGCTCCCCTGACCCGCAGCGAAGTGGTCCAGGTGATTGGAACAAAATTCGTGCTGTATCGTCCAAGTCATCGCAAGGACAAGAAGGATAAGATCGTCCTGGTGGAGGACAAGAAAAAGCGCGGCGTATAACAGAATAGAGGTTCATTCCTGTAACATGTGGAGAAAGGTGGCGTCTCACAGTGAAGATCGGTATTTATGGAGGAACCTTTAATCCCCCTCATTTGGGACATCTGGCGGCGGCACGCACAGCCGTTGACGCACTGAAGCTGGACAAGCTGCTGCTGATGCCGGCAGCGATCCCCCCCCACAAGGTGCTGCCCGCCGACAGCCCCAGCAGCGAACACCGCCTGGCCATGGTGGAGAGAATGGCAGATGCCATGAATCTGCCCGGCGTGGTGGAGGTTTCCAACCTGGAGATGGACCGGGAGGGCAAAAGCTACACCTCCGAGACCCTGGAGGCCATCCATAAACAGTACCCCAAGGCGGAGCTGTGGCTGCTCATGGGCACCGATATGTTCCTCACCCTTCATCTGTGGCACGATCCCCGCACCATCACCCGCCTGGCGGGAATCTGCGCCTTTGGCCGCACCGAACAGGACGGCGAGGCAGTCTTTGCCCCACAGCGGGAGTATTTGACCAAAAACTTCGGCGCCAAGGTGGTCACCATCACCCTGCCTGGACTGGTGGATATCTCCTCCACCCAGCTGCGGGAGCTGCTGGAGCGGGAAAAGGGCCGTGAGTACCTGCTGCCCGCCGTATACGGCTATATTCTGATGCACCGCCTCTACGGGACCAGCGCGGTCCTCAAGGAGCTGGACGTGGATCAGCTGCGGGCCTGCTCCTACTCCATGATCCGCGCCAAGCGGGTGCCCCATGTGATGGGGGTGGAGGAGGAGGCGGTGAAGCTGGCCAAATTCTGGGGCGCTGATCCGGAGCTGGCCCGCCACGCAGGCATTCTCCACGACTGTACCAAGTACCTGGAGCTGAAGCCTCAGCTGGAACTGTGCCAAAAGTACGGAATCGAGCTGGACGATTTGGAACGGCAGGCAGTCAAGCTTCTCCACTCCAAGACGGGGGCATGTATTGCCAAGTATGTTTTTGGAGAACCTGAGGAGGTATACCAGGCGATCTTCTGGCATACTACTGGCCGGGCGGATATGTCTTTGCTGGAAAAAATCGTGTATATGGCGGACTACATAGAGCCCAATCGGGACTTTGATGGTGTCGATCGGCTGCGGAAGCTGGCCTATACCGATTTGGACCAGGCCATGCTGATGGGGGTGGAGGACTCCATCCGGGACATGGAGCGGCGGGGAGTCCCTATCCACACCAATACGCTGCAGGCGCGGGATTGGCTGCGCCGGCAGGGAGTAACACTAGGAGAGTAAAAACGTATGAGCGGAAAGAGAGAAAGTACAGCAAGAAGGCGCTCCTCTAGACGAGGAGGATGGTGGAGCCGACATAAGGCCAGGGTGGCCAGCATGAGCCGGGGGCAGAAGATCCGTTATCGTCTGCTTCAGGTGCTGGTCGTGATCGCAGTGATTGCAGTGGTTGCAGCCCTGGCCCTGCGGGCCTGGATGAAGCTGCCGGAAATCCCAGCCTCCAGTACTCTTGAGGGAGACAGCTCCAGTTATGATGGAGCTGAGCTGCCCGACGTGGCCAAGAGCGGCCGGAAGGAGGGCGTCTACACCTTCCTGCTAGTTGGGCAGGATACCGCCGGCGGCGGCAACACCGATACCATGATGCTCATTACTTTTGATACCAAGAACAAGACCATCGATGGCATGAGCCTGCCCCGGGACACGATGATCAACGTGGACCGAAAGGGCAGCGGCCACCGACTCAACGCGGTGTATAACTATAACAAGGGTTCTGATCCGGATACCCAGGTGGAAAAGGGAATCGCCGCGCTGAAAAAAGAGGTGGGAAAGCTTACCGGCATTACCCCCGACTTCTATGTCATGGTCCAGTGGGAGGCCGTAGGCAAGATGGTGGATGCCCTGGGCGGTGTGTACTTTGAAGTCCCCTTTGATATGGACTACGACGATCCCACTGTGGGACAGGACCTGCACATTCACCTGGAAGAAGGCTATCAGAAGCTGGACGGCGAGCAGGCCATGGGCCTGATCCGCTGGCGCCACAACAACGACTACTCTGTGCAGTACCCCAACGGAGATCTGGGCCGCATCCAGACCCAGCAGGCCTTCCTGAAGGCGGTGGCCGCGGAGTGCCTGAAGCCCGCTACCCTGCTGAAGGCCCCCGCCTTGGCTGAGGTCTTTATGGAGAATGTCACCACCGACCTGTCCCTGGGCAACATCCTGGCCTTTGCCCAGCTGGCAGCCGGCATGGATGCCGAACAGGATGTGAATTTTATCAGCATGCCCGTGACAGATGCGAAGTATTCTGGTGTGTCTATGGTGCTCCCGGTGGTGGATGAGCTGCTGGAAGTGCTCAACGAGAGCTTCAATCCCTATCTCAGTGACATCCAGTCCAGTGACCTGCAGGTGCTGGTGCGCAACAGCGACGGTAGTTACAGTGTGACCGGCGGCACCTTGCTGGATTCCAGCCTGGCCTCCTCCAAGGGCAGCTCTTCCTCTGGCTCTTCCTCCGGATCCAACTCGGATAAGGAATCCAACAGTTCGTCCGGAGGATCCTCCGGCAGTTCCAACCAGGGCCAAACCCAGAAGCCTGTGGAGCCTGAGGAGCCTACGGAGCAGGAGCCTGTCACACCGGAGGAGCCTACCACTCCCGAGGAGCCCAGTGAGGGCAGCGGGGAAGGTTCCCAGCCCGATGGCGGAACGACTGAACCCAGTAATCCAGATGATGGACAGACCAGCGGCGGTTCTGAGGGAGGTGGTCAGTCCAGTTCTTCCGGACAGAGCGGAGCAACGGAAACTACACCAAACGAGCCTGCCGGCGGTGAGCTGGCGGCATAATTAAGAGAGTATAGAAAGGAGAACACCAGTGACTTCTTATGAGAGCGCCATTTTGTTGGCAAAAACTCTGGACAGCAAGAAGGGGGAGGAGATCAAGGTCCTGAAAACGGAGGGCCTGACCACCCTGGCAGATTATTTTGTCATCTGCACCGCCACTTCCAACACCCAGGTCAAGGCAATGTCCGACGCCTGTGAGGAGGCTATGGAGGCCCAGGGCGAGCGCGCCCACCACATCGAGGGCCACCGGGGCGGCACCTGGCTGTTGATGGACTTTTCCTCGGTAATTGTCCACGTCTTCACCGACGAGGCCCGCAAGTTCTACGATCTGGAGCGGCTGTGGGGCGATGCGGAGGAGATCGATCTGGAGCAGATCCTCAAGCAGCAGGAAGCATAAGAAAAACGGGGCATCCCAATGGGATGCCCCGCTTTTTTGCGTTGAAAAGCTATGTGTCCACAGTAGTGCGGTTTGGAAATCGTAAATTGCTTGAAGAAAAAACAAAAAGACGGACATTCATTTGAACGTCCGTCTTTTTGGACGGTGCCTACAAAAAAGATACACACTCGAAAGGCTTGCGGCGCAACGGGTTGCGAGGTTGCTATCCGCATCTGCGTTTTACATTATACTATTCCAGGCTGGTTTTGTATAGAGGGAAATTCCCGAGTAGATTCTTTTATCTTGCCGTATCTCCACGCTTCTTTTTCTTCTCGCTCTTGTCCATCTGCTGTAAATCCGGGAAAAAGTAGCGGGCCATCTGGCGCATTCCATCAAAGTCCGTTTCATCCGGCATCGCCACAGAGATTATCACGGCGTCGGAAACCCTTTGATTCCCGACCCTGCGGTACAGCTCCACTTCGTTGCCCCAGTAGCCGTCGCCTCCTGTACGGATCTCATCTGAGCGGCCGTCGATCTCCAGCATATATCGCGCGGTATCAACGCCGATCATCTTTTGCGTCATCTTCTGATCCTTGTATTTCATGTCGTCCAGGTATGTTTTCATGTCCTCCGCAGGGGCCAGGTAGAGGTTCATGCTCCGTTCCATGAACCCCTCAAGTTCTTCGCTTTTCTCCTCCAGCAGCACCAATCGGGCCTCGAAATTCTGAGGCGGCTTATAATCTACCACGAGGCTCTGCAGCTTTTTCCCCTGGAATTGTTCAAAATAGAGCGGGTCCCCAAAGATAATGTGCCTGGGGCACGGGATCTTGTAAGTCTCTTTTTTCATTGTGGAGCACCTCGTCATATAGATTTAAGGCAAAACAGGGGGTCGGCGGTTTGCTCCGGCCCCCTGTTTTGCCTTAACCTGTCTGGTTGCCCTGCTTCATTTCAGTCGCAGGATCTGCTCGTACAGCAGGACATATTTTTGTAGGATGACCTGGTTGCTGTGGTAGTGTCCGAAGAAGTGGTACTTGAACTGGCACCGCTGACTGATCTCCTCCAGGAAGTCCGTCAGGGCGTCCGGTGCGGAGTGTTCCCGGAGCAGGGCGTTCTGAATGCTGGTGGGCGCGCAGTGGGTGACGATGTAGTCCACGGCCCAGCCCGCTTTCTCCAGATTGACCCTGGCTTCCCCGTACTCCGCCTCGCTGGGCAGCTCCTCCTTCCACCAGGAGCGGTGGTTCACCCGGAACAGTGCTCCCTGGGCGTTTAGCCGCTGGAACTTCTTTTGGAACAGGGGATCGTCCGGCTCCAGGATGCCGTCCCGGATGTCGTGGCTGCTGGCGCCGCCCATAGCGAAGACGCGCTTCCCGTCCAGCTCAAACACCTGCCCCCGTTCCAGCATGAGCACCGATGGGCGTATGGACCGTACCTTTCCGCCGCGCCACTCCTCCAGCGGGTAGGTGCGAAGGGCGTCATAGTTCTCATGGTTGCCGGAGACGAATGCTGTGGTAAAGGGCCGCCGTTCCAGGAAGTCTAAGCCGTCGTCATCCCGCTTGTCTCCGTACCACACCCCTCCAAAGTCTCCACACACCAGGACAATGTCCTCCTTGGTCGTCGTCTCCTGCTCATAGAAGGATTCCGGGAGAAACCGTCTGAAATTTCCGTGCGTGTCACCTGTCAGATAAAGCGCCATAAGATTAAACTCCTTTTCCTGTTTTGTTCAGCACAGCTTTTTATCCATCTCCAGCCCTGGATACTTGAATTTGATGTGGATGGTCTCAGCGTCCAGCACCGTGATCTTCTCAACTGCCATGCGAACCTGCTCATCCTGATATTCGGTGTTGACCTCCAGGCGGGCCATCCACTCCCTCAGCTCCGCCATGCGGGACGCCTGGTTGGCGCTGTGGACGGCATCCAGTTCCAGGGCGCTGATCTTCTCCTGAATGGCCTGCTTCTCGTCCACAAGGGCCTTGAGCTGGGCGGTCAGGGCTAAATCGTCCATGTGCGCCAGCACCTGATCCAGCAGCAGGGCCTGCTGGGCATTGATGTCCTTCAGCCGCTGGCGCAGGGTGATGAGGCTGGCCCCGTCAGACTCCCCGCCGCCCCAGGCCACGGCAGTGAACTCCAGCAGATCGGCCTTGACCTCCGTACCGGCCTGGGCAAATTCGTTGAGGGCCTCCAGGATGGCCCGGTGGAGCTTCTCCTCGTTCATTGTGGGGGAGCTGTGGCAGTATTTCGTCCCGAATTCCAGCCGGGAGACACACCGCCACACGATCTGCTTCTTCCCGTTCCGTGCCCAGGTCACCCGCTTGTAGGGAGAGCCGCACTCGCCGCATACCAGCAGTTCCGTCAGGGCGTACTTGGCGGAATATTTGCCCAGCTCCGTCCTGCCGGACTTCTGCAGCACCTTCCGTTTGCTGGCTCTGCGGGTCATTTCCTCCTGTACCCGGTGGAACAGCTCTCTTGGGATGATGGCCGGGTGGTTGTTCTCCACATAGTACATGGGCCGCTCTCCGTTATTTCTGCGAACCGTTTTACTGATGCAGTCGGTGATGTAGGTCTTGCCCAGCAGGGCGTCGCCAATGTAGCGCTCGTTGGTCAGAATGCTCTGGATCACGGATCTGGTCCACCTTTGGATACCCTGAGCGGTTGGAACATGGTCGGCCTCCAGTTCCTCTTGGATCTGAATCAGGCTGCACCCGTCCAGGTACCTGCGATAGATCCGCCGCACCGTCTCCGCCTCCTCCGGCACGATCTCCGGCCTGCCGTCCTCTCCCTTGCGGTAGCCCAGCAGCTTCTTGTACTGGAAGGAGACATTGCCCGCCTTCATACTTTTCTCTTTCCCCCAGCTCACGTTCTTACTGAGGGATTCGCTCTCTGCCTGGGCGAATCCGCTGAACAGGGTGATGAGGAACTCGCTGGACTCGGTGAGGGTGTTGATGTTCTCCTTCTCGAAGATGACGCCGATCCCATGCCCCTTCAGCATCCGCACGGTATCCAGGCAGTCCACGGTGTTTCGGGCGAAGCGAGAGAGGGATTTGGCCAGGATCAGGTCGATCTTGCCCCGCTTGCAGGCGGCGATCATCTTGTTGAATTCTGCCCGCTTCTTCATGCTGGTGCCGGAGAGCCCCTTATCCGCGAAGATGCCGGCCAGCTCCCAGTCAGGATTGTCCTGGATCTTGTGGGTGTAGTATTCTTTCTGGGCCTCATAGCTGGTGAGCTGCTCCTTGCTGTCGGTGCTGACCCGGCAGTAGGCGGCCACCCGCTGACGGCCCTGCCTGGGGCCTCTGCGCCCCCCTGTGGGGAGACTTTTGGTGGCGGGGATGACCCGCACCCGGCGTTCTATTCCTTGTCCCATTTCCTGTGTCATGTTCAATTCCTGTCCTTTCCCGGTGGTCTATTGGAAGGAGACCGCCACCGTGTTGTCTGCCGATATGGTGATAGAAGAGACCGCCTGCCGGATGCGGTTAAAATCCACCTCCAGCGGACGGTCTGCATTCTCATATGGAGCTGCCGCGGGACAGCAGTCGTACCGGGCCGAGGCGCCCTGCAGAATCAGGGAGACAACCTCCTCCGGTGATTCCGGGCGTTCCAGGGCACGGTTAATGGCATTGGTCAGGCGGATGACCTCCCCGGAGGGCTGGTACGGCTCCTGGCGGGGCGCCTTGTGCTCCGCCCACTGCCGGGCCACCTCATCCAGCAGCTCGGCATCCGCAATGGTGGCCACAGCGGCGCAGCAGGCGCATTTGAGATACAGCGTATCCTCCCTGCGTCCCTTCCCGGCCAGTCTGTGCAATGCTCCGCCGCAGCGGGCGCAGCGCATACAATCTTTAAACCGAAGGGCCGGGCGATCCGGCCTGGGGGCGTATCCGGCCGTTTTCCCATGGATCATCGTCTGGACGGTCTGGAACATCTCGTCGTCAACGATGGCCGGATAGCTGTCCCGTCCAATGTAGCGGGGATTCTCCAGCAGGCGCTTGACCTTGTGCTTGTTCCACTCAGGCCGCTCCTGGCTGTATGGGATATGTTCTTTGTTCAGGGTATCCGAAATCTTTTGATAGGACAGGCCGGCCATGTAAAGGGTGAACACCCGGACCACCACAGCGGCCTCCTCCGGGGCTACAGTCAGATCCCCATTCTGGAACTGATAGCCATATAACAAGGTCCGGTTTCTCATCCAACTTCCTCCTCCAGCAGTTCCGTCAATTCCAGGCCGCCCCACAGCCGGAAGCGGAGGCGGGTCTGGGACTCCGCGACGATCCGTTCCACCAGCGTGTCGAACAGCCCCTCATCAAAGTTGTCCAGCCGCTCCGGGCCCTGCCGCACAGCTTCTGCCGTCTGGCGCAGGGTCTCCGCCGCTTCTTCAACGTCATCGTTCTTAAGCAGCCTGCGGCGCTCCGCACGGAGCTGTGTCAATTGGGCATTGATGGCGCTCTGCTTGGCGGCGCCGGCCTCCGCATCCAGCAGTCCGGCACTCTGGAGCTTGCTGATGTTGTGGCTCTGCTCGGCGGCCTGGGCAATGGCCTGGTTGACCGCCAGCATGGCGGGATCCTCCCGCAGGAGGGCGGTCCGCAGGTCATCCAGCTGCTCCAGCATGGGCCGCAGGACAATCCCTTCATTCTGCTTCAGCCTGTTGTACATCCGTACAAAAGCTGCATAGATCTCGCACTCTGGAATCCTGCCCATCGGGCAGTTTGACGCACCCTTATCGTGTTTGCGGCAGATCCATACCACACGCCCACTCCGCCCTTCCCGGCGAACGAAGGGGGTGCCGCACACTCCACATATGATTCTCCGCGACAGCAGATAGGGCTGATATGACCACCCTGTGTGACTGGCTTTGCGTCGGAGCAGCTCCTGTGTTTTTTCAAATACCTCTTTTGTAATTATGGCGGGGTGCGTGTCCTCCGTGTAGTATTGGTCCCGTTCTCCATGGTTTCGCTGCTTTACAAAAGGGAAGCCGGAGGAGAAGGTCTTTTGGCTGAGGGTATCGCCTATGTATTTCTCATTGGTTAATATGTAGAGAACCGTGGTGTGCTGCCAATAGGGCGTTTTGTCCGTTGTGGGGAATCCCTTTTTCGTCATCTCCGCCGCGATCCAGTCCAGGCTTTGCCCGCTGAGATAGGACTGGAACATCCAGCGCACCTGCTCCGCTTCCTCCGGGATAATCTCCAGGTCCTTTCCATGTGCCAATCGGTAGCCGAAGGGAGCCTTGCAGGTGATAAATTGGCCCTTCTCCATTCTCCGTTGGTAGCTCTGACACTGATTCTGGGAGATAGAGACGGATTCCTGCTGGGCCAGAGAACCGGAAACGCTCACCATCAATTCCGTGGTGAGCGTTCCGGTGTCAATATTCTCTTTTTCGAAGTAGACGGATACCCCCAGCCTGGACAGCTCTCGAAGGGAAGCGAGGCAGTCACGGGTGTTGCGGGCGAACCGGGAGATGGATTTGACCAGCACCTTATCGATCCTGCCCTTGCGGCAGTCGGCCAGCATACGGTTGAAGTCCTCCCGCTTGTCCATTCTGGTGCCGGTCAGCCCCTCATCGGCATACACGTCCACCAGCTCCCAGCCAGCATGGCCGTTGATTTGCTCCGTGTACTCCTTAATCTGAGCGGCGTAAGAGTGGAGCTGGTCGCTGGAATCCGAACTGACCCGGCAGTACGCCGCCACCCGCAGGATGTCCGGCTGTACTGCTTTCGGCGGGATTACAGTCACATTTGACGCCATGCCGTTCCACTCCTTCCCGTTCCGTTTTGTCACTCCATGATGCGGCAGTTCTCCAGGTCGTCCAAATGATTCCGTGCGGCCTCCCTGGTGTCGAACCCGTCCACATAGACCTTGCAGTCCTCATGGTGCTTCACATAGCCGTCCTCATAGCCCAGTGCCTCCGCCTCCTGGGCGGTCAGGATTCGGGCTTCAATGTATCCGGCGTACCTATATTTCTGCTCGGCGTAGTAGTTGTATTCCATCACGGGAACCTTCTTCCTATGATTGTGGGCCAGCCGGTGCAGCACCCGCAGCCGCGGTGCCGCGCGATTTCTTCCGCCTCTCTTTTGGCGAGCATGGAATACAGATTCATGCATTCCATCTGTGGGCCGTTCTCGCCGGTGTCAATGTCCTCCAGTTCAAAGTAGACGGACACCTCAAGGGCGGTCAGCTCCCGCAGGAGCTCCCGGCAGTCCTGGATATCCCTTGACAACCGGGATATGGATCTGACCAGGATCTTGTCGATCTTCCCGGCCTGGCAGTCCTTCCGCATACGGGTAAGCTCTTTCCGCTTCCGCATCCGTCTGCCGCTGGGAACCACATCCACATAGACGCCCGCCAGAGTCCAGCCCTCATGTTCCTCCACTTGGGCTGTGAGGGCTCTGACCTGTGCATCCAGGGCGATCTGGTCAGCGTTGCCCACCCGGCCATATACTGCAACACGCAGCGGGGTTCTTTCTGTTCCATTCATGGGTGTCCGTCCTTTCCTCGTTTTTGGCAACGACAACACTACCACACCTTGCCCGGAATAGCTATCACGATTCCCGAACAGCTGCCGGGCGGTATTTCTCCGCAGCCAGCCGCTGGATGACGGCGGCTTCCTCCTCCGTCACAAAGCCGGCCTCCCGCATCCGGGCCAGAACGCCCAATGCAATCTGATACTGCAGCTCCGTCCTGGCGTTGATCATGATGCCGCGCCCTCCTGGAAGTAAGATTCCGCCTTAACAGTCCGGATGAACTGCTCCACCTCTGTCAGGCTGTCCGTGACCGGCATTTCCGGCAGGGCAGCGATCATATCCGTAAAATAGCGGCGGCCCTGGGCGGCCCGCTCATCCAGGATGGCCACCACGCAGGTGTCCGTCTCCGTGCGGATGGCCCGGCCAAAGCCCTGCTTCAGCTTGATCTGCATCTCCGGCACCACCACCGCCCGCAGGAAGGCACGGAGCGTTGGGTGCTTCTCCCGCTCTTTTTCCCTGTGGGCGTCGGGAAGAGGAAATGGCAGCCTGGGGATGATGAGCAGGGACACGCAGTCGCCTGGAAAGTCAAAGCCCTCCCAGGCCGCGCCGGTGGCCAGCAGGACGCTGCCTGGACTGGCTTTAAACCGCTCCATGGTATGAGCGCTGTTTCGTCCCAGCGTAAACAGAGGGTAGTTCAGCGTCCCTCTCCGCAGCCGCTCTTTCACGGCGGACATGGCGGCGTAGGAGGTGAACAACGCCAGGGCGTGGCCGTTGGCCGCGTCCAGAAGCGCGATGATCGCCTCCGCCAGCTGGTCGTAATAGTCCTTGTCTCCCTGGTTAGGCGGGATGTGTGGGAGATACAGCAGGCAGTTCCTGCTGTAGTTAAAAGGGGAGGGCGCGACGAACTCCCGCACGCGCCCATCCGCCAACAGGCCGGTTTCCTTTCTGAAGTGCCGGAAGTCCCGGCCCACGGCCAACGTACCGGAGGCCAGGATCATCGGCTTGTCCTGCCGCCAGAGGGTCTGGCGGAATTGGGCGGTCAGGTCGGCGGCGGAGGCGCACAGCATGGAGCCGCCCCGCTCATCCTCCGCAGTGTAGAACACCATCTCAGGTCGTCGGCTGCGGAACAGCTCCGACTTGCTGGACACCTGCTCCAGCTGCTTTCGGGCACTGGGTGTCAGGAGATCCCTGAGTTGCTGATGGATCACCAGAAGTGTCCGGTTCGGCCCTGCCAGCAGGCCGGCGAAATGAGAAAAGGGCCGCTCCGTATCCCACGGCCTGGACAGCTCCTTCAGCAGAGGTTCTGCCGCTGCCGCCAAAGTCTCGGAGGCCAGCAGGTAACGCTCCCGGCGCAGGCTGTGGATCAGGCTGCGGAATTCTTCCGCCATGAACGTGACGCCGAACATCTGCCGGGCGGTTTCCGGCAGCTTGTGGGCCTCGTCCATGACGAGCCCGCTGTATTCCGGGAAGATGGGCCGCTTCCCTGTGCTGCGGTGAATGGCGTCCGCCAGAAGCAGGTTGTGGTTGCAGATTTGAAATTGATACCTTCCGGAATCGCACGCGTCCATAAAGCAGAGATACCGGCAGTCACCATGGCCGCAGTCGCATATCTGGGGAACACATACGCGCTCCCGGTCATAGCCGCTGAGGTGGACGGCCATGTCCAAATCCAGATGGTCCCGCAGAGACAGCAGGGCCTCCCGCGCTTTTGGATTCTTCCGCCTCAGATCGACGGCCTGCAGCCGTTGTTTCAGGCGCTCATCACACACATAGTGGGCCTTGCCCTTGCGGAGGATGGCGCGCAGCGGGGCCTGCAGCATACCGTCTGCCAGCAGGAGCTTGGAGAGCAGGGGCAGGTAGTCGTTCAGCACCGCGTCCTGGAGGGCGATGCTGGAGGTGGAGATCAGAAGCGGGCGCGGCGGCAGGCCCTGGGCCGCCCGGAAACGGTGGAACGCTGTCCCGGCCACCAGATAGGCATAGGTCTTTCCGATCCCGGTTCCCGCGTCGCAGAGGGCGATGCCGCCCTCCAGCATGGCGTCCAGCATCTGGTGGCTCAATGTGATCTGGGCCGGACGCTCCGCCATCCCCTGTGCAGGGAGCAGGTCTCTGAAAATATGGTCGATCTCGTTATGGGCATTTTGCCTGTTAGCCTTGGTATTCATCCGTATATGTCCCCTTCATTCAATCTGATTCGTTCTTTCCTCATCGTATTTGCGGCTCGCCCCCCGATGAGTTGGGAACAGTACGGACAAGGTTTGGCAGACCTTCACAGGCATACCCCCAGGGTCTCTGCTGCTTTCAACCCTGGGAATACACGACGGCTTTGCCGGGGCCGTGTTACACAGGCGGTATCGCTCGCCGGAGAGGGCTTTTCAGCCCCCTCCGGGTCCTGGCGCGCCATGCGTATTGTCTGTGTGGGATTCCGCACTGCTGGTATGAACTTGACAACGCCTCATGAAATGCCATCACAACTGAGAATGAAAATATAGTCTGTGCGTTAACCGCAGAATTTGCTAAACTGAAGTCAGCAGGCGTAGTCCGGTTGCACCTTGGTGGATTTTCACCCCGTTTGTTCAACGTGGACGAATTGCCCAAGAGAACAGCAGTATGTTGCATCACGCAAGTGAAGAGCACGAGTAGCAAAGTTCGGATACCCACCCGGGCAATTCCCAGCCTGCATATTTCAGGGAGGAATTTGATGCAAGACATATTGACCTGCGCCATGGGATTGGATGTTCACCGCGATGTTATCGTTGCTTGTCTTGCCAGAGGCGAGCTGGGCACCGAGCCGGAAATTGAGATTCGCTCTTTCAGCACGCTTATCCCAGAAATGAGGAAATTACGGGACTGGGTGTTGGAGGTAGAGTGTCGCCATGTTGCCATGGAGAGCACCGGGATTTATTGGCAACCCATTTATGAGATGTTGGAGCCCTGCTTTGACGGTCAGATCAACATTCTGGTAGTAAATGCCCGCCACATGAAGAATGTGCCTGGGCGCAAAACGGATATGCGTGATGCGCAATGGATAGCTACATTACTCCGGGCCGGGTTGCTAAATGGGAGCTTTATCCCAGATAAGACTTTTCGGGAACTGCGACATCTAACACGGTATCGTAAGAGCATTGTTCACGACATAACCGCCCAAAAGAACCGCATCGATAAGTTTCTGCAAAGCTCCGGCTTCCGTTTCACAGCGTTTCTATCGGACGCATTTGGAGCTTCTGGACGAAATATTATCCGTCATCTCATGGAATACGGAGATATTTCGCGGGAAGCTCTGGATAAGTGTCTGAAAACACAGACTCGGAAACGCATTGACGAAATTCTTGTTGCCTTGAACGGCTCACTTTCAGAGCACCAGCGGTCCTTTCTTCGTATGATATTTGAACACTTGGAATCTCTTGAACGGCACCGCCATACCGTGGAAGATGCTATTTCGGAAGAAATCGTAAAACATGAAGCGGCATTAAGTCTCCTGTGTTCTATACCGGGCATTGATGTAACCGCAGCAGCTTCCATCATCGCAGAGATTGGTACTGATATGAGTGCATTTCCGGATTCCCAGCACATATGCTCCTGGGCTGGTTTGAGTCCCGGCAACAACGAGAGTGCCGGAAAACGCAAGAGTGCCCATATCAATAAGGGAAATCCTTACCTGAAAAGCATGCTCTGCGAAGTCGGATGGGTCATCTCTGGAAAACGAACACTGTACCTCTCTGGCTGGTACTGGCGAGTCAAGCAGCGCAAGGGAGCAAAGCGGGCAACAATTGCTTTGGCTCGCAAGCTGCTGGCACTAATTTACACGATGCTGAAGACGGGAACCCCATACAACGAAGAGTGCTTTGAAATCCGCAGGAAACAAAGCGAACGAAAACGGGCCAGCCGCATGGTGAACGAACTGCAAAAACTGGGATACTTTGTGGTGGCACCAGACTGATGCCCACTGTTCCATATTTCGACCAGCGACAGGTTTTGGCCTGCCGCTTTTTGTGCTGCGATGGTTTTTCATGAGGCGTTGAAAACCTGTTTGTCAAGGTACACGACCTCGCTACCTATTTTCGTAGCAAGGTACACAGGCTCTTGGCTCTGTACCCATTGTAGAAGGCTCCGGCGACATTTTTTAGAGTGGCTTAGTCACATCCCCGTGACAAATCGTCACGCTTGCTTACAATGTACTTTGGAGTACCTCCAGACGCTCTATCAGCTTTGCAATATCCTCTTTCAGCTGTTTGCGGCCCGCAGCACTTGGAAGGCCGCTTTTCTCTTTGCCCAGGACCAGCAGATCCAGTGATACGTCAAAAAGCTCGGAAAAACGGACGAGCAGATCTACCGAGCAGCCCCGTTTTCCCGCCTCCACGTGGCTGATCAGGCTCCGGTCAATGTTCAATTCTCCCGCCAGTTGTTCCTGTGTATAGCCATGCTGGATACGAAGCCGGCGAATGCGCTCGCCGCTCCGCTTTATGTCGTAAATCATACTTATGAGCTCCAATCTCAAAAATTTTGAAACGATGGTTTGAGATTGGAGGTCACGGGTATTCTGCCAGATACGGCTCCCATCGCCATTTCCCGACCTGCGGACTGGAAACGGAAAATTTTTCCACATCTTTTCCGCCATAAGGGTATCCGACACAAAAAATGGTGGATTTACTTGACGGCTTTCCACAGTATCCCCTATACTTTGATAGAGAATACTCTGGAAAGCTGTCGAATAAAAAAAGAGGCGTGAACAGCCGCTTGGCTGTCCACGTCTCTTTTGAATCATGCGGTGGTGCGTTGAATCTATCTCTCGCTAAACGCAGTCCGGGAGGCTCAAAAGGGGCGCCCTAACATAAAACCACCTCAAAGCTGCAAAGAGGGGCGGAGGCTTCCACCTTCGCCCCTCTTTGTGTCTGATGTAAATTATTTCATAACGTTCTGGCAAAGCCGGGTCAGGATCACGGCCACCCGGCTGCGAGCGGCCCTGCCCCTGCGGACAGTGTGGTGGTCCTGGCGGCTGGTATGAGTCAAACGGATGGCGTCCGCGGCCCAGGAGCCGGACGGCGCAGCGCCGGCATGATCTGTGCTGGGCGCAGCAATACAGGATGGCCGCCTGCCGCTTGCAGGTGGCGGTATCCCTCAGCCAGAACGGCCCGGCGCTGTATCTGGCCGCGATGGGACGTTAAAACTATCTCTCCCTTACCGCTTCCGTCCACTGGTACGGCTGGTCAATGGGGAAGGATATATGCAAATCCGGAAGGGACAACGGCAGTTCTCCCTCCATGTAGTACCAAATATCCAGCTCACTCGAATCGCCGCCTTCCAGCGTGAAGCCTTCCTGCAATGTTTTCTGAATACTGTCCAGGATCATTTCGGCCAGCTGCTCGGCATCGTACACCAAAAATGCCTCTCGCTGCGGATCGGGCGGGCCGGTGAACAGGGCCGATCCATCGGACAGGCATACACTCATGCCATCCTTGCCGGAAGTGACTGGTTCCGCCAGCGTCAAATCCCAGCCGGTCAGATCCGCGATCCCCTGGATCAGTTTTTCCGGTGTCAGCTCCCCATCGTAGATGATCGGATAGTCGGTGAATCCATCGGCTTTCGTCCCGATATATACCATGGCCACCTGCCCGACTTCCAGGTCCGGCGGCAGGTCGGGTCCTTCCGCTGGCGGCGTCTCGGCTTCTATGAAAGAGTCCTGCGTGGAAGACGCCTCGCCGTCTGGGGCTGCGGCAGGCTGATGACAGCCTGCCAGTATCGCGCAGAGGATCAGGGCAAACAAGAACAACCACTTTTTCATTAAATTACCTCGCTCGCTTGAAAAACGAGGGGGGCGGAGGCAGCTGCCTCCGCCCCCCTTTGTGGTTCGCTGGATTACTTCACGATGTTCTGGCAAAACCGCATCAGGATCACAGCCACCTGGCTGCGGGTCGCGCTGCCCTTGGGTGTCAGTGTTGTGCCGCTGGTACCGCTGACCAGTCCCTCGGCATTGGCCCAGCGGATAGCATCCACAGCGTAGGAACCGATCTGCGCGGCGTCGGTGTATTTGCTCAGATCTGCCTTCGCCGTGGTATCGTAGCCCTTGTACTGGGCGTAGCGGTACAGAATGGTCGCCATCTGTTCGCGGGTGATGGTGTCGTTTGGCCCGAATAGCTCGTCGCTGTATCCGGCCACGATGCCGTTCATCCGTGCCCAGTAGACCGCCGTGGCGTAGTAGGCATTGGCATCCACGTCCTTAAAGGGATAGCCCCAGATTTCGTCCTCGATGTCGGGGGAGCCTGCCAGCCGGTACAGGATAGTGACGATCATACCGCGGGTGGTGGTCAGGTCGGGCGCGAAGGTATTGGCGCTGGTGCCGGCCATGAGACCGTTCTCGTTGACATACTTCACCGCGTCATAGTACCAGGCGTCGCCCGGCACGTCTACAAAGGGATTGGTCCACTGCTTTTCAGGCACAAAGGTCACATCCACGCTCACCTTGCTGCCCGGCATGGTGAAGGTGTACTTGCCGTTGCCCTTGTCAGTGACCTTGACCGGGTCGCCGTTCTTGTCGGTGACGGTGATCTTGCCCACCTGATAGCCCTCGTCGGGCTTGGCGGTGATGGTGACCGTGTCACCCTTTTCCGCACGGCTGGGTTTTACTGTGACTGTGCCGTGGTCGGTGTTCGCGTCGGTTTCCACCGCGTAGCTGGAGGAACCACTGCCGCCGCTTCCAGAGCCGCCAGACGAGGTGACCGTGACCGTACAGGTGGCGGTCTTGCCGCCGTCCGCCGTGGTAACGGTGATGGTCGCGGTGCCCACGCCGACGGCATTGACATTGCCGTTGGCGTCCACTGTGGCTACCGAGTCATTGCTGGAGGTCCATCTAACATTCTTATTCGTGGCATCGTGCGGCTGAACGGTGGCTGTCAGTTGGCTCGTTCCGCCTTCCGCCAGGGTCAGACTGGTTTGATCCAGGCTCACGCCGGTGACAGGGACAGAATCGGCATTGTTGGTCAGCTTCAGCGTGTAGCTTGCAGAGTTGCCGCCGTTGGAGACTGCAATGTTCCATGTGGTAGTACCGGAGGCAAACTGGGTGGTATGCGAGGCCTCCACATCGTAATCCTGACCGTCCAGCTTGATCGTTGCGTTCTGGGGGTCCTTGGGTGCAATCTCCAAGATACCGCTGGTCAGGCCAATGGCGTTGACCGTATAGGTGTTTGTGTTCGGATCAAAGACAGCGGTGTGGCCGCCGACTGTGATATGGTGCAATGCTGTGCTGCTGCTCTCCAAGACCAGGTCGGAGAACTCCACCCGGACGTCGGCGGCGTTGAGGTCGCTATCAAACGTGAAGGTCTGGTTTGCGGTGCCCTCTTTACTCAGCGTCAGCAGACCACCATCCTTGGTGTAGCTCTGCTGCTTGGCGATGGGCTGGCCCTGGGCGTCCAGCAGCGTGACGATCAGGTTGCCGCTGGTGGTGCCGCCGAGGTAATTGTACTGCACCTTTGTATTCACAATGGTCTTGCCGTCGGCAACGCTCATGTCGTAGGTAACGGTGACCGGCTCATCCCGCTCCTCGGCCAGGCTTCTCAGAGTCAGAGAGGTGGTGTTGTTGGCGGTGAAATACTCGCTGACGCTGTCGTGGTCACCGATCCTGGCCCGCATGGCCGGGTCCTCCACAGGGGCCTCGATCCACGCCTTGACATAGACGGGGATACCCGTGCTGGGGATCTCCTCCTGCACGTCGTCTTCGCCCGTCATATAGCTTGCCACAGGCAGCGTGACCTCCGCGCTGTAACCGTCGGCGTCGATCAGGGCCAGGTCGGTCTGCTCCGTGATGGTGGAGACCAGAGCATTGCCCTCCCCATCCTTCAGCGGCACCGTGCAGTTCTGGTCGGCGTAGAAGCCCACCTTGACCTGCCAATTATCCTTCTCGTCTGCCAGGCTGGCGGACAAGCGGTTGTGCAGGGCATAGCGCAGGGTGCGCTCGCCGTCGGCCTGCTTGACCGTTGTCACATAGGAGATGCCCACGTCGGGGATGTCCAGATAGAGTGTGCCGGGAAGTTCTGCGGTTGTGCCGTCCGTAAAGGTGGCCTTGATGGTGTAGTTCACATTCTCAATGGCCTCCCCCGTGGGGAACTTGGCAGTCACGGTGATGTCCCGGTTGGGAAGCAGGTTCAGGGGTGTTTCGCCGCTGGTGTAGACGGGCGCGTCACCCGAAACGATCTCCAGCTTGGAGATGGAGTCCATGCCGGTGTTGCGGATGGTGAACTGGACATCGATATCGCTGTTGGTGTAGAGCTCGTGATACGCCAGCATCACTGCCGACTCCTGAATCTGGTTGGTGAACTTCTCCGTGGCGGTATACATCCCGCTGATGGGGTTGGCCACGGTGATGGTCGCGGTCTGCTCATTTTTTCCGTCGGGATCGGCGATGGTCACCTGGCGCGTTGTGGTTTCCGTGTAGTTGGTGCCCAAAATGACCGACTTGATCTCATGCGTGCTCGTATCGCTGACATAGGCGTCGAAGTGGTCGATGAGGGTGCCCTCCTGCATCTCCGCCACCACCACGGTGCCGGACAGGGTGTAGGAATCGCCGTTCTTCACAAACTTCACCGCCTTGAGCACATCGTGGCCCACATTGGTGGAGGTGTAAGAAATCGCATCCTGAGGGGACTCGTAGGAGGTCTCGTCGGCCGCGGCGCTGACAGAGTCCCCCCACAGAATGGCCAGGTCGTCGATGCCCCCGGTGTTCTTGGCAAAGCGGAAGTTGGCGTCGATGGTGTCGCCGGTGCCGCCGGTGGCGATGCTCAGGGACTCGGGCATATTGCTATAGAGATTGCCGTTGGCGTCCATGACGACCAGGCGGATATCGGACTCGGTCTGGCCGTCGTCGGCGTCGGTGATGGCCCGCTCGGTGTGCCAGGCCACCACGAACCGCTCCTCACCGTCGATCGTCGCGGTGGTGATCTGGGGATTCTCGTCCAGATTTTCGTCGGTGGTCAGGCGGAAGGTGCGCACCAGGTCTTCGCTCTGGGCATCGTCCGCACCATATGTGCCGTCTGCGGCGGGGATAATAGCCACGACGGTCTCCCAGTCGGTGGTGCTGTCGTTGGTGGAATCGGTGTCCAAGGTATAGACCACGGCGGCGGTGCCGTCCTCCAGCATGGCCATCTCCAGGCCCTTGACGGATGCCTTGGAGCCGGTGCCGTCGTACAGGGTCTGGGCAACGACGCCTTTTGTCATGAGCAGCACATCCTCCTCTTCCCACTGCCATTCCCACGTGCCGTTCTTTTTCTCGCAGACGGCAAAGCGGATGGCGTCCTGCTGGTCAAAGCTGGTCAGATCGGCGGCGGAGGAGGACTTGACCTCGCGCCAGGCCACGATGATGCGCTCCTCGCTGGCGGCCACCACGGGGGCCAGGTCGGGGGTGCTGTTGTCGGTGAGCTGGGTCAGCGACCATCCGTTCGTTGCATCGGAATCTGGGGTGGCCACGATGATCTCGGTGGAGTTCATCTGGAGCATCTGCAGATCGCCGTCCAGAGGGGCGTTGGGGTCTATGACGGAATCGGTGAAGTCCTCTGTCTGCCGGACCCACACGGCGGCGTAATTGCCGTCAGAGCCGGCCACCTTCACGCCGCTGTCGCCGTAGCCTTCGCCAATCTGCTGGGAAATATCATCGTCAATAGTATGGGACATATTACCATCAAAACGGGTGCCTTTCTGGAATTGGCCGGTTTCATTCTTTGTGGACACAGCCACCCGGGTGTTGGCCAGGTCTGTGGCGTCGCCGTACTGACCGTCGCCCCGGTCGGAGAGGTAGAACATGACCTGGCCGTCGTCGGTGAGCACGGGGTTCGCGTAGGAGTAGGCGCCGGTCTGGAGCGCCTCTGCCAGCGTGGCGTCCTGATCCTCGTCCAGGCTGAACAGCCCGATGGAGGGCATTCCGCCCAGCCACTCCTGCTCGACGGCGTCCACATAGTCCCGGCTCTCCAGCTGCGCCCCCAGGTCGACGGCGTACATCACCTGGCCGTCGGGCATGGCCATGCGGGTGACAACGCTTCCGTTGATGGTCTTGTTGGACTTCCAGATATCCTCGATGGTCCTCCACCCCGGATTATCGGACACCGACTCAAAGCCGATGGAGCAGAAGATCTTCTCATAGCTGATGAACAGGAATTTGAATACAAATTCAATGCCGGTCGATCCGCTGACGGACAGGTTGGAGCCCGATATAACGTCGTCCTGCCGGCTGCTGAGCTGTCCCACGGCGCTGATATTTTTACTGTCGTCGTCCAGATAGCTGCGGTTGAGCCATTCGAACTGCATATCCAGATTCAGTTGGCCGAACACGCCGATCTTGAACGCGACGACGGAGTAGTCGAAGCCGATGCCCGCGAAGGCCCGCATATAGAAGTAGATCCGCAGGTTGGTCAGATAATCGTTGCCTGTGGCGGCGTCATAGCTGGCCTTCTCCAGGGCGGCGTTGAATGCCGCCGTATCGTTGGCGTTTTGCAGCGCCTCCATGCCGGAGGACACCTCATAATAGTTGCCCTGCTGCATATCCATGCGGATCTCCAGTGCGCCGCCCAGGGTCAGGCTGGCGGTGATGGGGACAATGCCCACGAAGCTGTTGAAGATCCATGTGTAATCGACGCCCGCGCCCACATTGAAGCCGCCGCTGATGGGCTTGCACTCCCACTTGCTGGTAGCGCTGTTGTAGGAGATATTCGCCTCCATGTAGCCGCCCAGCGCCATGCTGGTCCCCAGGGAGCCTTTTCCGGCCTTGGCCATCTGGGCGTCCTGCTTGGCGTTGCTCAGATAGTCGCCCTTGGCCATGCTGTAGAGATCGGAGAGACCGGGAAGGGCATTCAGTTCGGCGTTGTCGCTGGTAGAGGCGTCTCCGTGGACGAACGTCATATTCTCCGGGTCGTCATACTCGGGATAGACGCCCGGACCCAGATCGCCCATGTTCACGCCGAACAGGGCGCGGAACACCATGGGGTCGCTGGTGGCGTACAGCCGCACCGCGAACTTGTCTTCCCCGGGGTCATAGCTGGCGTCGTCACTCAGCAGATCCATGCCGCCCTCGACCATAATATCGCCATCGCCCATACCGCCGACATCCTCGCCGGCGTCCACATCCATTCCGTTCTCAATGTCCTTCATGGCATCGGTCAGGGTGCTGGAGTCCGCCGCCTCCGGTACGCCGATCATATTGACCATCTTGAAGGGCAGGCTGATGGTGCGGCTGGCGGTGGTCCCGTCCTCGCTGAGGACGGCCCGCATCCCGCGGCTCTCGCCCTGGCCGACGCCCCACTTCTCCATGCTATTCGCGTCCATGGTCATCCGGTTCTCGGTAAAGACCAGATCCGTGAAGGGATATGTGGTCGTTTCGCTGGTCTGGCACGCCGGAGTCTTGCCGGTGGCGTCCTGGAGCATCACGGTGTTGGCCCGCCCCTCGTCCTTGGCGTGATCGTCGCCCCACCACATGACGGAGGTGGTGACATAGGCGGTGGGGAAGGTGTCGCTGGGGCCGACGTTGCCGGTATTTTTGCGGATGTCGGCCACGCTGGCGTATTTCTTGGGACTGTAACTCAGGGTCTGCTGGGCAATGTAGGGCCGCTTCTCCCCGCTCTCGTTCTTCTCCCAGACCACGATGCTGTCGCCGGAGACGGCCACGTCGTCCAGGTTCAGGCTGGCGTTCACCCGCAGGAAGATGGGGTAGCACTCCGCGCCGGTACCGTCGCCGTACTCCAGCTGGAACAGGTAATAGAGCGCCTCGCCCGCCTGGACGTCCTTCGTGATGTCCTCGGTCTTGAACTTCTCAAGATCCATGTTCACCAGCAGACGGCCCTCGTCGTCGGTGCTGACCGTTTGCGGTTCATTTCCGGGCTTCCAGTTGTTCGGATCTTTCTCGCCCTGCAGGCCGAAGGTCACCACAGACTCAGCCGCACCGGTGCAGTACTCGCCCTGGCGGTACACGCCGCCCCGGAAGGTGACCTGGCCCACATAGGGGGTGCCGTCCGGGTTCTTCAGATAGATCTCCGCCTGAGCCGCCCGGCGCAGCCGGAGGGTGTTCACCGGGTAGAGCTGCAGCTTGGTGGAGTCAGCCTCGGAGGACACCAGGCTCTGGTTGCGGATGACGCCCAGGAAGACCACATCCTCGTCGTCTCCGTCGTCTGCCACGGAATTGCAGCAGATGTCCCCGGCGATGCCGTACTCTGCGTAAATGGCCGCCTCGCCCTTTTCGTTGGTATTCAGGGTCATCTGCTCGGTCTGGGTGCGGCTTTCGTCGGTGTAGACCTCGTAGGTGAGGGTCGTGACCGCCTTGGGATAGCACTGGAACAGATAGAGCTTGTCCCGCAGGGTCTCCACATCCACCGTCAGGCTGTCCGAGATCTCCGGCAGCTTGCCGTGGGCGGCGGTGATGGTGGTGGAGCCGTCCTCCAGGCCGGAGAGGACGAAGTCGGTGGAGGGGCGGTAGGTGGTGTAGGAGAAATTCTCGATGTTCTCATACAGCGTGCCCTGCTGGTAGTTGACGGAGGCAATATCGCTTCCCGAGGTGCCATCTGCCTTTTTGGAACTCCAGGCGATCTGATCGGCCAGCTCGGCCCAGGCGTACTGGCCGTAATTGATGGAGATCACATTCCGCAGGGCGATGTCCCGCTGGAGGGCCACGATGGCCTCGGAACCGTCCTCGCCGCCGTCGTCCCACAGGGCCTTGATCTTCTCCACATTGGACATTTTGTATGTGCCGCCCGTGGTGTCGGTCTCCCCGTGGTCCAGCAGGATATCCAGAATGTCCTCAGAGTAGACATAGAGCACATAGCTGTCATAGGCCCAGGCGGAGTCGGCGGCGTTCTTGACCTTGACCGTGATGGTATAGGCGTCCCGGTAGCTGCTGGGGTCGCCGGCGTCCGGTTCTACCTCCGGGACATTCAGGGTGTAGGAGTAAGTATCATCCCCGGTCTTGGTCACACCGTTCTCGCTCAGGCTGGTCTCCGAGATGGGAGTATCGCCGCCGGCGATGTACAGCTCAAACTTGCCGCCGTTTTCCGCATCCAGGTTCTTCGCCGTCCAGTTGAGGGTGATGCTCTTGCCGTTCCCGCCGTCGTCGGTCTGGTACAGGCCGTCCGCGGGCTTTTCCAGCGTGACGGACGCGGGCGGCGGGAGCAGGGTGATGATGACCCAAGGGGCTCCAGACATTCCTTCTTCAAACTCCAGCGTGTCCTCCGTGCGGCGCGCGCCCAGCAGCTTTCCATCGTACTCGGTAGAGATAAAGACCACGGCCTTGCGATTGTTCGTAGTCCCATCATAGATCGTCTTCAGGTCGTCCCACGGGATGGAGAAGGAGGAGATCAGGGGGTTCTGCTCGTCGGTCGTGACAGAATACTCTTTGACAACCGTAAAATGTTTCGCAAACTCAGTAATATAATCCTGGTCTTCCGCATCCGGCAGCTTGAATTCATCACCATATGCGTCGGTGGTGCACATCTGCACGGTAAAGGTGGTGGGGACAAACGCCCCGTTTTCCCCGGCGGCCTGGTTCAGGGCGCAGACGTTGCTGTTCCAGTAGATTTTGGCGGCCTCGCCATAGCGGGCGGTGACGCTCAGACCGCTTTCGGGGATGTTCAGGTAGGCGTACGCTTCACCGCTGTTGTAGACCTCGATGGTGGCGCTTGTGAGGTACGCATCTTCCATATCGCCGTTGAGCGCATATACTGTGATCGTTGCATGGCCGACCGCACCGCCATTGAGCATCATGCTGAATGTGCCGTCTTCATTTTGCTTGATTCCAGATAAAACTGTGCCGGAGCCCACCAAGGCAAAGTGGTACTCCTCGCCGGTGACGTTGTCCGGCTTCTCCTCGATGCTGTTATAAATGACGACCTTGCTGGTGTCGCCCCAGGTGAAATTTCCTTCCTTCAGGCCGGGGACGAAGTCAAAAATAACGTCCTTGATCTGCGCCGCTTCCTCCCCGCTGATGTATGCGGAACTCGATGGGCTGATGCTCGTACCGTCATTATAGGAGATAGTGAACGTTCTAAGATCCCTGTTATAGTCGTCCTGTGTCAGCGGGACCGATCCCTCCAGGGTGTACTCCCGGCCCTGGGTCATCCGCACCCGGCCGTCCAGCAGGAAGTCCACCTTTCCGGTCAGCTCCGTCGTGGTCGTGTTATTGGGCAGGGGGATGGTGGCGGTCAGCGTCGTGGGATTCTGGGTGTTGTCCACTTTGAAAGCGTACTGTTCCGTTCCGGTCTGGCTGGTCACCACCTTGAGGGCGGTCAGTTCGCCCGTATCCGAATTGACCTCGTTCAGCACCCAGTCGTCATAAGGCTTGCTCTTTAGGGGCAGGGTAACGGTCAGAACAGGCGTCTTGTTTTCCTCGCGGGTTACCGACAGCTGCGGCTCGCCGAAGGCCTGCTCCCGGTCCAGGGACTCCAGTGTAACGCCCCCGGCCTGGCCGCCGCCCACCTGGATGGGGCTGTCCGCCGCCTCGGTAAGATCCAGGTCGAGCTGGTTGGCGCCGATGGCGATGCCGTCGTCCTCCGTCCCAATGAAGCTCGTACCGGTGATGGAGAGGGAGGCGCCGCTGGTATCGTCCACCGGGTAGAGATAGGTGCACTTTTCGCTGGTGGTGCCGGTCTCCACGGGGGTCAGCGTCTGGCCGTTGACCGTGATGGTCATGTCCCTGGTGATCTTCACCGGGTAGCCAAAGTCCGCCGTGATGGGCACATACTGTCCGGCGTAATACGTACCCGCCGGCGCGGAGAAGGAGACCTCGGCGCTTTGGACAGCATGGTAGAAACATAGGGAGGGCATATAGCCGATATAGGGATACATTGCAATATTGGCTCCATCGTCAAGCTCAAGGTAATACCCGCTTGACTCGAGGATTGCTTGATAGGCATACGTTATATTTTGGGAATGATCGATGGTCATGCGTACCGTTATGGGTTGGCGGAGCGAACTCAGTTCGATATAACCAGACTGACTAAGAGAGATTCCCTCTGCTTCCAGTATATTTGCAGCTCCAATGACATTGCCCGTGTTACGCTCTACTAATTTGAATTCAAACTTGACTTTGAGTGGGATCTCCTGCTTGACCGCTTTCTCCTGTGCGTATTCCCAGAAAGAGACGTTCCCATAGATGGTATAATCGTTCCGTCTCACAGTCGGTCCCTCGATTGTGTCTTGAGGGGCAATCTCAACGATGTACTCTCCATCGCTTAGCGCGTTGACCCCCGACAGCGATTGGGTGCCCCGCTGTATCATGTTCCCGCTCTTTATCTGGTTCACCAAAGTGGGATCATAGTGTTCGGAATTGGGATAGGAAGACTGCGCAACCTCTGTGTTAGCGTAATATTCATCAATATCTGAGCTTACAATGATTGATTGAGCGGAGTAATAATAATAATCGTCCTGAACCGCTACGGTGACGGTCAGCTCATGCCGGGTCGTGCCGTTTTCAAACAGGGCGTTTTCCACGTCGTAGAACTGCACCAGAAAGGTGCTACTGCCCTTGGTGCGCTCTGCCGCGTCTCCCACATTGACGGTCAGGGTCACGGGGTCGGCGCTCCCCGCCGGGATGGTGACCGTGCCCACGTTCTCGCCGGCAGCCTGGGCGCTGCCGGAAAGCACCCGCCAAGTGAAGGTGATATCCTTCGCCTGGGCCTTGTTGGGGGTGACGGTGACGGTATAGGTGCTATTCTCCTCGGCGCTGCTGTCCCCGGTTACCTCCAGCCGCACGTCGTGATCCACACCGGCGGGGCCAACGCCGTCCAGCGCGTTGGCCGAGAGCAGCTGGACGTTCCCGTTGGCCCATGCGTCGGCCAGGTCATAGAAGCTGGAAATCTGCTCGTCAGTCAGCTCCTGCTCGGTGAAGTAGGTGGCCTGGAGATAGGCCAGATACCGCTCGATCTCCACGATGGTCTTCAGTTCCTCCAGGGTGAGGGATGTTCCGTCCACCTCCACCACCTTGGAGAGGTCGGTAGCCGGGTCATTCAGGGTGGCCTCGATCTCGTCCAGGGTGTATTCCACCCCGTCCATGACGATCTTCTCGTCGGTGACGAAGCTGCCGTCCTCGTCAACGAGGCCGTACTGCTCCAGAATGGCCAGATAGGCTTCGGCGTCCTCGCCGTAGGCATCCTCCAGCGCTTCCAGCAGGGCGGTGCGCTGCACGCTGCTCATGTCCAGCAGGTCGCCCACCGCGGCGTAGGCCGCCGTGGGCAGGGCGGCGATGAGCATGACCGCCGTCATGACTCCCGCCAGCCAGCGTTTCCATCTCTTTCTCATAAAACTCTCCCTTCTTGCATACACAGGCGTGTTGATGCCATGTATCGGCTCCGTACCAGCTCGTGCTTCCGCCGGGATACCGGGACCCGGCTCCCGTCCGTCAGGATGGCGGCGGTACGCTCCAAGGTGCGGATCTTGTCCGTATTGACCGTGGTGCTGTTGTGGCAGCGGACAAAGCTGTCGGGTAGGATGCGCTCCAGCTGCGGGATGATCGCGCGCAGCTGGAGTGGTCCGGCTTCCCCTTCCGTATAGAGGGCGATCCCGCGTTTCCAGCTGCGGAACCACAGAATCTCGCTGAACCGGATGATGCGTGTCTCTCCGCCGGCCAGCGACACCTGAAACGCCTCCTTGCCGCAGGCGCTTCGGCAAAACTCCAGGGCCTCCCTCAGCGCATCCCGTTCCGGCGGCTTCATCAGGCAGCGGCCCACAGACAGCTTGTAGCCCGTCAGCACCTGCTCATAGTCATCCGTCAGCAGGATGACCGGCAGGGTGCGGCCCTCCCCACAGATGCGCGCGCCCAGCTCCATTCCGCCGTGGGCGGCGTCCAGAAGCAGCGCGTCCGGCTCCGCTTCCCGCAGCCAATCCAAAGGCTCTCCGCCGTCCGGGCCACGGATCATGCGCTCGTCCGGCATCAGCAGCCCACTCAGCAGTTTCTCTATCTGCTCCGCTGTGGGCGGCTCCGCCAGAAGTCCGAGGCGCATGGCGTTCTGGTAAAGCAAGATACTTCCTCCTCTCGCCAAGAGGGATTTGCATGAGATGGTTCACCATCTCATGCAAGGGGGGTACCCCCCTTGCAATTCTTCTCTGCACGACCCGCCGCTGGGAGAGTGTTTTCCCCCGCCCGGCGCGGCGCACAGGCTCTTACGCCTACCACTATAACGAAATTCTTTGCCTTTTCAATAGCATTTACCAAAGTGGTCGTTTTTCGCTACAAACTTGGTAGGCACTGCCCCTTGACGGGAGAAAAATTCCCCGTTACTCTTAAAATAGAACGGATTTTGCATCGGAGGTCGATCCGAATGAGACGATGGCTTTTGCGGGGGACGGCGGCAACTGCCGCGGTGCTGCTGTGCAGCTTTTTTGCCTGGGCGCTGCTGTTCTATACGCAGCCCATGGCGGAGCAGACCTACGACCTCTCCCTGGGCTGGACCACCGAGGCCATGCCGGAGGGGTGGGTCTATGACCAGAAGGGCTGGACGGCCTACACCCAGGAGGGAGAGGAGATCGTCCCCCTGTCGCCGGACGGTATGGGCGGCTTCACCGGCCTCACCGCGCCGGGGCAGACCGTCTGGTTCTCCCGCATCCTGACGGAAACGGTGGAAAGCCCGATCCTGTATCTGAACACGGCCAACCGCAGCGTGGCGGTGTTCCTGGACGGGGAACGGCTCTACACCGACTGCCCGGAGCTGTCCGGCGGCGTGGGAGAGCTGACCCTGCCCATGCTGGGCTGGGACCGGACGGAGCCGGTGGCGGTCTCCCTGCCCATGGATTATGTGGGCAAGACCCTGACCATCGCCCAGTCCACCGGCCTGGGCGAGAAGCAGATCCCGGAGGCCGAGTCCACTGTCTACCTCTGCGGCGTGACCCTCAGCTGCGGCTACGCCTATGAGAGCGGCCTCATCGCCGAGAGTTTTCGGGCCGCCATCCCCGCCGCCCTGTGCTTCGCCCTGGGGCTTTTGCTCTGCGCCGCCTTTTTGTGGCAGGGCTTCCGGGGCCGGTGGGACGTGGGGCTGGCTCTCGCCGCCCTGGCGGTCTTTTCCCTCATGCTCGCCCCCCTGGCGGACGTCAGCTTTTTGGGGCGCTACCTTCCGTACCCTCAAACGGACTGGAACGCCCTGAGCCGGGCCATGTGCCTGACCGCCCTGCTGGTCCTTCTGGGTGAACGGGGCAGCGGACGGCTGCGCTGGCTTCTGTGGGGGATGGCGGCTCTCCACGGTACCGCCGCCCTGCTGGGCCGCTCGGCGGCCACCTCCACACTGACCTCTGTTTCGGAATTTGCCGGACTGCTGGGCCTGGTGGCCGCCGGCGTGCTGGCCGTGGTCTGGATGAAGCGGGAAAACCGCTTCTACCGCCTGTTCGCGCCGCTGTTCCTGGCGGCGCTGGGGCTGGGCGCGGCAGTCTGGGGCGTCCATGCCCTGGCGGAGCCCCAGTGGGGACGGGAGCTGCTGCTCCAGCTCCGCACCGGCTTCCAAGCGGGGCTTCCCCGGTTCCTGTTGTGGAAGCTGTCTCTCCCGGCCCTGGGAGCGGGCGTCCTGGCCGCCCTCATCCACCTGTTCCAAACGGAGGCGGAGCGCCGCACCGAGGCGCGGCTCCTCCTCCAGCGGGGCGAACTGGCCCAGGAGAACTACGAGAACCTGCGGCAGCACAGCGAGGAGCTCGCCTCTCTCCGCCATGACATGAGACACCATATCACCGCCTTGCAGGGCCTGTGCCGGGAAGGGAATCTGGCGGAACTTCAGACCTACTTGGAGACGCTGGCCCAGCGTCCGGAATTGAACCGGAGCAGCGGCTATACCGTCCACCCGGCGGTGGACGCCGTGCTCACGGCCATGCTGACCCGCGGGGCCGAGGCGGGGGTCCGCTCCGAGGTCAAAGTGGAGCTGCCGCCCAAACTAACCATCCCGGACAGCGACCTGTGCCCCCTGCTGATGAACCTGTTGGAAAACGCTCTGGAGGCCAACAAAAAAGCCCCCGAGGGGGCGGACAAGTGGCTCCGGGTGACCATGCACATCCGGGGCGAGTACCTGTATATCGGGGTGGAGAACGCCCGGTTCGGCCCGGTAGACTTCGATCCGGAGGAGCGGCTGTACCGCTCCACCAAGTCCGGCGCCCACCACGGAATGGGCCTCAAATCCGCACGGGCCACCGCCCGGAAGTACCACAGCGAGCTGGTTTTGAAATCGTCCGGGGACGCTTTTTCCGCCAGCACCGCCCTGCTGCTCCCCAAACCGGAAGCATAGAAAAACTCCGCTGTTTCCTGTATGGAACAGCGGAGTTTCTATTTTAGGGATTCCACATAGCGGGCCATAAAGTCTTGGTAATACCGGCGGCTGACGGGGATGGACTCGCCTGTGTCCAGGGTGAGGGCGTCCCGCTCCACCCGCGTCACATGGGAAAGATTCACCAGATAGCTGAAATGGCTCAGACAGAAGCCCTGGCTCTGGAGTTCCTCCTTCAGCCTGGAGAGGGGGACGGCGTGCTCGATCCGCTCCTCTCTGGTATGGACCGCGGTCTTTCGCCCGGAGGTCTCCAGATAGGCGATCTCGTCCAGGGGGATGGCCCGGCCACCCACACGCAGCACCGGGCGCTTTTGCCGGATATGTCTTTGCTGCCAGTCCCAATCCAGAGCGGCAGCCAGCCGCTCCTCATCCACCGGCTTGAGCAGGTATTCCAGCGGATAGGTGGGGAAACTGTCCAGGGCGAAGCCGGGGTGATCCGTGATGTAGATGACGGAGGCTTTGACCTGGTGCTCCCGCAGGAAGCGGGCCAGCTCCACGCCGTTGTCCCCGCCCAGCTGGATGTCCAGCAGCAGGAGCTGGTAGGCGTCCGGGTCTGCGGCCAGCCGCTCCATCAGCGGCGGAGCGGCGTGGAAGACCTCCACATCGTAGTCCCGCCCCTGGGTGCGGCCTTTTCCGTCCAGCACACGGCAGGCGGCTATTTTATTTTGCTCCGCAGTGCGCGGATCATCTTCACATACGGCGATGCGGTACATGGGTCACCTCCAAGACAGGGAATTTTTGTCCTCATTATAGCACGGAGGAGCAGGCCAAGGGAAGCCCCACGCTGAGGAAAGCAGCGTGACTCTTTTACTCAGCCTATCCGTGTGCAGCTATGCGGCTTCCCCATAGAGATCATGGTTGACCTGGGCAGCATAGTGGTTCTCCATGGTGACTGGGGCGTTGTAGAGCACTGCCAGGAGGTATTGCTTCATGTTTCGGATCTCCGTGGTGTTCTTCTGGAGGCAGTCAAACACAAAGCGGATGTGCTCGCCGTCCAGCTTCAGCAGCCTGGACTTGACCACCGCCTGGGGAATGTCGTTTCCCGCGATCCGAATGCTTCTCCTGGTGGAGCAGACCGTCTCCACCATCAGCTCCACCATCTCATCCAGACGGCCCACATCCCAGGGCTGCTCCCGGGCAAAGTCATCATAGCGGACGTTTTCCTGGATCATGCTCCGGTAGGCGGCCATCTCATGCTCGTCCATACTCCGCCCTCTCCTGGGACTCGCATCCCTTCCTTTCGCTTCCAGCGCGGGAGGCGCGGAACAGAAGGGAAAGGATTCTATACTTGGTAAGTTCGTATTTTCTATATTCGTATTTTCTGAGTCTTTCTTTATTTGCGTTGGCTTCTCCGGCGACGTGAAGGCCGCGGACGGTTTTCCCGCCGTCGGGTTTTCCGACGACGGATCAGCCGCAGACGGCCCTTTCGGCGGCAGCTTCTCTTGGGTGGGCCGCTCCCGGATGATATACTCGTTGCTGCTGAACTTGCCCGCTTTGTCCGTGGTCTGGCGGCGCTGGACATATCCGGCCTGCTCCAGCTCCACCACGGCGGCCCGGATGGCATCCTTCCCCTCCAGGCTGATGCGGGCCAGGCCGGAGAGGGTGTAGTCCCAATCCTCCGGCAGTGAGAGCATGAGGGAGAGAAGCCCCTTCGCCTTGAGGGAGAGCCTCCGATCCCGCAGGTGGTAGTTGCTCATCACGGTGTAATTCTGGGTGCGCTCCACACGAAAAACTGCCATAGTCACTCAACTCCTGATTTTAGTATAATTGCGGCTTTTGACCGCTTTTTCGTACAAATCCATATTGCGGCCGCAAAGCGCCCGCCCCATGGATCTATAAGAAATGGGCGGAGGCATGGATCACGCCTCCGCCCGGATGCTATTCGCTGTAATAGTCGGGCCGCGCAATCGACACAAACCCGCTCTTTCTGGTAATGACCACATTGTCCTGGCTAAACGCGCAGTGGACAATGAGCAGTTCTCCGTTCTCATCCCTGCCGCCCACAATGCCCACGTGCTCGTCGCCTGGGTAGAAGACGAGATCCCCAGGGAGGGCCTCGTCCCAGGAGATCTCCGTACAGTAATTATGCTGCATGGCGGCTCCGCCCCCGTGGCCTATGATATACTCGCCGCCTGTCATATTGTAGAATACCCAATCGACGAATCCACTGCAATCCATCCCGTAGGGCCGGTAGGTTCCGGTGGTGGAGCTGCCTGCCGCCGTGACTTTTTGGATGGTGCCCCAGCGTTCGTCCCAGCCTAAAGCCAGGGATTTGCCGCCCCAGAAGTAGTTCACCTTGCCCACCAGGGAGCAGGCGGTCTCCACCACGGCCCGGCGCTCTGGAGGCAGATCCTCCGGGAGCGCG
>CABVDR010000004.1 GCA_902497145.1 uncultured Oscillospiraceae bacterium | reverse complement strand
CTACCTGATCGCCGCCCTGGAGAAATCCACCATGGCCTCCATGGAACTGAAACTGGACAATAAGGCCGACGACCTGCTGGCGATGCTGGGGGGCAGCGCCGATCAGGATCAGCTGCGCATCGACCTCAGCGGCGGCCTTAACGGCGCCATGGACAACGTCAACGCCGGTGTATTCAACGGCACCAACGGCGGTCCCGGCAAGCGCACGGGAATCGAGGCCTTTCAGGAGATCACCGATGTCTCCATCATGGCTGTCCCCGGCGTCACCGACCCCAACGTCCAGGCCAAGCTCATCGCCCACTGTGAGGGGCTTACCAGCCGCTTTGCGGTGCTGGACGCACCCTTGGACTGCACCGGCGTAGACGAACTCAACACGTATCGCGGCACCTACGACTCCAGCTACGCCGCCCTCTACGCCCCCTGGGTCCAGGTCTACGATCCGCTGTTAAAGCGGCCTACCTATCTGCCCCCCTCTGGTTCCGTTTGCGGCATCTACGCCCGCACTGATATCCAGCGAGGGGTTCACAAGGCCCCGGCCAATGAGATCATCCAGGGGTGCACGGGGCTGTCGGTCAGCTACAACCAGGCTGAGCAAGGCAAACTCAATCCCAACGGTGTCAATCTCATCCGCGCCATCCCCGGCCAAGGTATTCGAGTCTGGGGCACCCGCACCTGCTCCAGCGACGGCAACTGGAAGTATGTGAATGTGCGCCGCCTGTTCATCTTCCTGGAGGAGTCCATCCGGGCCAACACCAACTGGGTGGTCTTTGAGCCCAACGACGAGGCCCTGTGGTCCCGGGTCAAGGGCACCATCTCCCTGTTTCTAGAGACCCAGCGGCGCAGCGGGGCGCTGATGGGCTCCACACCGGATGAGGCCTACTATGTTAACGTGGGCAACACCACCATGACTCAGGACGATATTCTCAACGGCCGCCTCATCTGTGAGATCGGCGTGGCTCCGGTGCGTCCGGCGGAGTTTGTCATCTTCCGCATCACGCAGATCACGCAAAGCGCCACTTGATAAAGGAGGAATCCCCCGATGGCAGATATTATCTACCCCTACAAAAAATATAACTACAAGGTTCTCATCGACAACACGGAGGAGGCAGGCTTCAGCGAAGTGTCTGCCCCGGACATCACCGCCGACCCGGTAGAGTACCGGGAGGGCAACATGGCGGGCAAGACCCCCGGCAAGCAGCCCGGCATTTTAAAGTATTCCAACGTCACCCTCAAGCGGGGCACCACCGAATCCCACGTCTTTGTGGATTGGATGAAGGAAATCCAAAACGGCAAGGCCCCCCGCAAAACCGTCGTCATTACTCTGATGGACGATGAGATGAACGAGGTGGCCTCCTGGCAGCTGGAGAAGACCTGGCCCACCAAGTATACCGCCACCGATTTCAACGCCACCAGCAACGAGGTAGCCATCGAGAGCCTGGAACTGGTCACCGAAGGCATCACCCGCACCAAGTAAAAGGAGATAATCTATGCAACTGCAAACGGTCTACCCCTTCCGCCTTCCCAAAGGCTACATTGACTCGGACGGCAACCTCCACCGGGAGGGAACGATGCGTCTGGCCACCGCCGGGGATGAATTGCGCGCCCTGCGGGACCCCCGGGTCAAGGCGGATGAGAGCTATCTCAACGCCGTGCTTCTCAGCCAAGTAATTGTCAGTCTGGGCACCATCTCCCAAATGACCCCGGAGATGATGGAAGGGCTTTTTATTGCCGACATGGAGTACCTGCAAACCATGTACGACACCATTAACAAGTCGGAAAAACCCCAGATTCAGGTTACCTGTCCCTACTGCGGCAAGCAGTTCACCGACACCCTAAATTTTCAGGGGGCGGGATGAGCCTGACGCCTCCCAGAGAGCTGTACCGCCAGCTCTCGTTCATCTCGTACTACTTCCACTGGGAGCTGGAAACCGTGTTGGATCTGCCCCATCTGGAGCGGGAAAAATTCTGCCGGGAGATCAGCCAGATCAACCGTCAGGCTAACGGGGAAGAAAAGAACCTGTTTGAGATCTGAGAAAAAGGAGGAATCGTCATGAACCCACTGGCTGCCTATCAGTTTCACGTCCGGATCGGCCTGCTGGAGTTTGGATTTTCCAAAGTATCCGGCCTGCAGCGAACCCAGGAGACCATCACCTACCAGGAGGGCGGTCTCAACGACCGGGTCCATGTGCTGCCAGGGCCAGCTAAGTCCTGCGGCACCATTTGCCTGGAACGGGGCGTCTACTTTGGAGAATACCTTCCCTTCTATCTGGTAGGGGAGCGGCTGAACTGTCCCATGCGGGTGGAGCTGTGGGCGGCATCCTCCCCTGTTCCGCTGTTGGGCAAGGTTTACACCTTAACAGGTCTGGTGGTCAAGAAATGGGAGGCAGGTGAACTGGATGCCCTGCAAAATGCAGTGGTCATTGACCGCTTTGAACTGGACTACGAATATATTCAGGTCTCAGCGATCTAACCGCTCTCCCACGCGGGTTGGCTGGCACACGGGATCCAGGGACACCCCTCTCCTCATTTACCGTAAAACCAAACTTCCTCCACCACCCAAACCGGTGGAAAAGGTGGTCCAGCCCATCCTGCGCCAGACGGTCATCCGCCTTTCTCCTGTGACCCACTGCCGCATCCAGCATCACTCTATCTCTATCCATCATCTGCACACCAATGCCTTTTTGCTGCTCTCGCCTCCGCCCCCTCTTCGGGCGGGACAGGAAGAGATAATGGACCCGGCCCGGCCCACCCGCACCGCCCAGCGGCTCCTTCGCCTTTTCTCCGTAGAGAGCGCCCAGCGGCAGCTGCGTCCTTTTTACAGCCGCATTGTACGCCACGTTCTGAAGGAGGAACAGGAACGCTACAAAAGCCGTCCCACTCAGGCTATCTCTCTGATCTGGAACCTGTTCGGCCAGCGGCAGGCATTCCGCACCCTGACTCGTTTTTATTTCAGTGCGGTGGAAAAGCTGGGCAGCAACTACTACCCCGCCCTCCACGGGCAGAATGCCCTGTATTTGGCGGCAGGTGTGGTACTGCACAGTCGGATTTATCAGCACTATGTGCGCCAGCTCCGGAGCTGGGAGCGTTCTAACGCAATCTTGCGTTATACCCACCACGCTCAGGTACTGGCAGACGACCTGGTACAGCTCCAAGTACAGCGCCGGGTTCTTCCACCCCAAGAGCCGCTGGAAAAGATGATACATCCCCAACCGGAGGGACGCCCACCCCGGGAGTCCCCACAGACCCAAGAGATCCATTTGAGCGATGCGGATTTCCGTGCTTTGGTACAAGGAGTGGCATCCTCCCTTGGCCGGCAGACCCGTCTGGAATCCATACGAAGAGGAGGGAACTAAATGGGCGCACTGGAGAAGGCACGGATTTATAACCCAGATCAGCCTACGGATGGATTTTATGTCCCCTTTAACCCTAACACCCTCACCTACTCGGTAGGCAGCAACTTGGATCAGGGCACTGTACCCAGAACTGTGACTTCTCCTCTGGCACAGATGCAGGGGGATCCCACCGGACAGACCGGACAGGCCAGCCTATCTGCCACGCTGTTCTTCTACACCTACGAGAACGAGACTACCTACCAGGATGTACGTAAAGAAGTCAACCGTATCCGGACTTTTGTGCGCCGCAGCAACGACGGAAACGGCGTCATCAGCAAGCGCATTGCTTTTGCCTGGGGCACCCTCGCCATCGTCGGCACCTTGGAGTATATCAATGTCTCCTACCAGATGTTTGCCTCCAACGGTACACCGGTACAGGCGGAGGTCTCTATTACGATTGTAGGTGAGGACCCAGATATCACCGCCAGCAGCATCAACCATGCCGCGTCCGCAGCCATCCAAAAAGATGCGATTGCTTCCTGGCGGGATCTGGGCCTTGTTCCAGACTCCGTACGCTGGCTGTTCTCTTGACCAGGAGGGACCCATATGAAGTTTTCTGCCCTGTTTCAGCAGTACCACTCCATGGCCGAGCCCTCCTATACCCTGGAGGTTGGAGGAAAGGCACTCCCTGTGGGGGAAGATGTTCGACTGCTCCAGGCGGTGTGTGAGCTGACCTGTCGGCAGAGTGCCGGTTATCTGCATTTGGAGGCTGTGATGGACCCGAAGGGGACAAACGGCGCCCAGTGGGTCAGCGCCTTGCAGGCCGGGGCCAAGTGCGTCTTTTCCGTGGGCTATGGGACCAGTAAAACCAAGGTATTCCAGGGGTTTTTGTATGAGGTGGTGTGGCACGACCCCCTGACTCAGGGAGCTCTGACTCTGGAGGCGGTCTTTCTGGATGTGCGGGGGCGGCTGATGCTCTCCTCCAGCGCCGACGCAGGCCGCACCCGGATTCTCTCCCAGCTGGTGCAGACGATTCTCAGCCAGAGCTGCTGCACCCAGCTTGCCTCCACCCGGTCTATCGGTCCGTTTTCAGAGGACTGGAACCTGTCCGCCCTGCGGTTGGGGCTGTCGGACTATGACGTACTTTGTCAAATTGCCTCCTTTCTGTGTTACGAGTTCTACGCCTGGGCCGACACCCTCTATTTTGGCCCGCCCCGTCCCAACCGCACCGCAATACTCACTTTTGATGGGCCGGACGGCTTTATTAAGCTGGGGCGCCGGCGCACCCTGGCTGGCCAGTGCGCGGCCATGGTGGTCAGCGGCACCGATGACCAGGGAGGGAGAATCTACGCCAGGCAGGCCAGAACGGAGGACAGTGGCTTTGCTGCCAAGCAGATGAGCCAGGTCCTCTCCAACGACCTGTATCAACCAGAGCCCACCGTGCGCACCATGGCTCAGGCCCAAACGCTGTCCAAGGCCAGGATGCAGGCGCGGCAGCAACAGGCCGGAGGTATCTTTGGGCGTTGCCTGGGCACGCCGGAGCTGAGGCCAGGCCGATTTCTCACCATCTCCGGTGTGAGCAGCGCCGTCAACGGCACTTACTACATCCATACCGTCCGGCACACGCTAGACGTCAACGGTTTTACCACAGACTTTGAGGGGGAGGACTGACGGAATGTGGGAACAACTCATCCTGCGGGGCAAGGTCAGCGCTTACCCCGGTGAAAATGACAGAGGGCTGGTAGAGGTCAAAATTGGAGCATTGGACTCAAAGAATGACACTGTCCTGGCGCAGGTGGACCAGAGCATGTCCGGGGTCTACTGGCTGCCGGAGATTGGCGATGTGGTGGATGTAGCGCTGTCCACCCGGCCTGGCGACCAGGCCCGGATTATTCATGTACATGGCCAGCAGCAAGCTCAGCAGGCAGCCGAATGCTGGACGGAACAGAACGACCGCAAGCAGTTGCGCACCCGCTCCGGCCACACCCTCACTTTGGATGACACCCAGGACAGCACCCAAATGTCTCTGCAAACGGCCGGAGGGCTGGAGCTGCTCCTCTCGGACAAGGAGCAGGCCATCACCCTTCACAACGGCCAAAAGGAGACTCCCCTTCTAACCCTAAACTGGGAGACGAACGAGGTGACCCTGTCCGCCGGACAAAAACTGACCGTTCAGTGCGGTCAATCCCATCTTACCTTTGACAAAGATGGAAACCTTACCATCCACGCGGAGGGGAACCTCACGCTGCAGGGAAAAAGCATCACCCTGAACGCCCAGGACAATCTGGAGGGTGAGGGGGAACAAGTGATTTTCAGCGGCTCCATGGGGGCCAAATTATCCGGTGGAAATCATGCAGAGCTTCATTCTGGTGGTGTCACCCAAGTCAAAGGCGATTTGATCAAATTAAACTGAGAGGAGGCGGCAATATGGCTGCCATGGCCTATCCCAGCCAGCTGGTTACCGGTCTTGGACGGTTTCGCACCCTGTCAGAATTGGAGGAAATCGCCCAGTCGGTGCGTATGATTCTGTTGACCCAGCGGGGGGAGCGCCCCTTCCGCCCCGACTTTGGCACCCGGCTGAATACTTTCGCCTTTGAACAGATGGACACCACCACCAGCACCCTCATCCGTCAGGAGGTGGTATCCGCGCTCCAGACCTGGGAGTCCAGGATCTGGAACATTCAGGTTTCCTTTGACCAGCAGCCCCAGAAAGGCCAGCTCATTGTAACAGTCCAATACGAGGTGCGCTCTTCCGGGGTCCAGGGAAGTATACAGGTGACGCAGACCATAGCGTAGCAACAGCCAATGCTGAGAGGAGGCAACAGGCTTGGAGGCAATGGAGGCACAATTTTGGGCCAGGGTGAACGGTTATCTGCCTGGATGGAGGATAGAGGAAGGGGATGGACAACCGGAGGCCGCTCTGTTATATGCCGCGTGGAGGCTGCTGGAGGACACCCGGGAGCGGATGGAGCGTCTGCCGGAAAAGCATGAGATGGAATTTCTTCAAGCTTGGGGACTGGAGCGGGCGGAACCGATGCCTATGTCTGTCTATGCCGCGCTCACTGCCCCGGAGGGAGCACAGGTGGCCGCCGGGCAGGAGCTATACCTCTCCGGCGACGGAACCCGGCGGTGGACTGCTGTCCACTCTGTGTCCGCAGAGTCCATGTCCCTGGTAGGCCAGGTGTTGGAGAGCGGACACCTTGGAAAGCTCTTGGCGCTTCCTCCACCCACACCAGAAGCCCCTACCGCTCTCTTTGACTTCCGCGGCTCCGGCAGCCAGCGGCAGGCGGTCCGCTTTGCCCATTCGGATGCCTTTCGCTCCCAAATGGGCTGCACAGTATGCCTGAGTTTTCCGGACAGCGAGGCGGAACTTCTCTCCATCCTGGCCGATGCAGCGAAGGTATCCTGGCAGATAGAATCGGAGGATGAAGCTGTTCAGGCCGTGGAGCCGCCGCAATGGACAAACGGCGGACTGTCCTTCTCACTCCCTGCAATGCCTTTGGCTGTTGCGCTGACAGCGGAGGTACTGCCTGGCGCGGCGGCATCCTCCGCGATGTGCGGCACGGTTCTGGTCTCCTCTCAGCGCCGGGCCTTCACCTGCCAGACCGTGGTCTGTGACGGCGCTATTGCATCCCCCGGGCCTTTTTATCCCTTTGGTCTGAGCCTGGAGTCCTGGCGCACCTGCTATCTCTCCTGCCCGGATCTCTTCTCCCTTCGGGGAGCCAAGATCCTCCTTACCGCGGCCATCACATTTACTGTTTGGGAGGAGCTGCTGCCCGGGACGGAGCAGGCTCCCCAATATCGCAGCATCATGCGCCGCCTGCCTACTCCGCCACCGGAACCGCGGGATGTCTACGCGCAGCAAGTGATATGGGAATACTGGAACGGCAACGCCTGGCGGCCGATTCCAGGCACTCAAGAATTATGCCCCTGCTTTGGCAAACAAAAAAAGGACACGCTTGTTCAGGCGTCTTTTATCTGGCCCCTGGATGCCCAGCCCTGTCCGATACAGGGGCAGCGGGATCATTGGCTGCGCTGGCGGATCACCCAGGCAGATGGAGCCGGATACCTTCCCCGCCGTTTTCACGTCCCCCAGGTGTTGGAAATCCAGATTCAGGCCGACTTGCAGAATGCGCCCGTTGACATTTCTCTGTGCAGCGGTCTTAACGCCCAATTCCAGCCCCGGAACAGCACCCCCTCCCCACTTTTTCCCACATTTGCCGCCACTGGCGAGTGCTGGTGGCTCCAGTTTGACCGCCCGCCTTTCCGTGCAGACCTCTCTCTGTTTATTGCGTTAAGCGGTCGGTGTACAGCAGGCAAGCTCTCTGCCTGGGAATCTGCGCCTGGGGCTCTTCGCCCCCTGGAGCTGGCGGATGGGACCGACGGGCTGTGTCACAGCGGGCTGCTGCGTCTGTCCGGCATCCATGGAAGAGAGACCACCCGGTTTGGCCGGAGGGGCTGGTGGCTCTGCCTGCGGGATGAAAGCGGCACTCTGTCGCAGGGGCGGCGCTTTCCCCAGCTTGCCGGACTGTATCCTGGTGCGGCCTGTCTCCTGGCTGCGGCCGGGGATACCTGCCAGGCCGGAGAGTCGGTACTGCCCCTGCGAGGCGGGGTGGTTTCCGGCCTTACCCTCACGGAAAGCTTCGGCGGCACGCCGCCGGAGGCTGACTGGATGACCTTGTCACGGGCCCGCCAGCGCCGCCACCACCTTGGCCGTGGGGTCTCCCCCCTGGATGTGGAGCAGCTGGTGCGGGAGCATATCGGTGCGGTGGTGCGCACCCGCTCCCTGCGGAAGGGCCATCAGGTTCTGGTGGCTGTTCTGATGCGGGATGCTCAGCACCACAGCATGGCCTTTGCCCAGCACCGGAAGGCCATCACTCAACTGCTGCTGGAACAGACCGCACTTCTCTCTCTGGGGCTTGAGGTTCAGGTACGGGAGCCCAATTTTTATTTCATTCAGGTCATGGTCTGGATCAAGAGGGTACCTGGCCGGGATATGGAGGCAGACCGGGACGCGGTGCGTCTGGCACTGGAGCAGTTTCTTCACCCTGTTACCGGAAAGTTTCGAGGGGATGGCTGGCGTATTGGCGACCTGCCAACTGAGACGGAAATACGCAATGATTTAACCCACCGGCTTCCAGAGGTATCTTTCGTCCAGCTTCTGCTTACGGCTGTCACACCCCAGGGACTGGAGGTAGACTGCACGCAGGTAAAAGACCCCTTCGCCTTGCCTGTCCCGGGCAGTTGCACCGTTCGGACCGTACAAAGGGAGGATCTTTTATGAAGCCCATGGATCTGGACACCACCCGGCAGCAGGATCTTTATACCCGCGCCTGCCAAGACATGGCCAGCAAACTTCCAGGCTGGACGGACGACTATCCCAGCGACCCTGCCGTGGCGATACTGGAACACCTCACTTATCTCTCCGACATCCAGAACTATGTTTTAAACCAAGTGCAGGACGACCACTATTTGGCCTACTGTAAGCTGCTGGGCGCATCCCCCCGCCCCCTGGCTCCCGCCCGGCTTTTGGCGCTGCCTGATCGTTTTGTCCCCTGCTGTTGGGGGGAGCGTTTTTTCATTGACCATATTCCCTTTGAGATATCCAAAGCTCCCCAAGCGGATCTTCCTCAGATTCATGAAGTCTCTCTGACCACCGCCCACGGCACCCAGATCCTATCCCCAGATACCCCCCTCTCTCTGGAGGGTGATCTGCCTGGCCAGCTCACCCTGCGGTTATCTGGGCCGCTTCCCTCTGGGAGACGGATATCCTTTTGGCTTGCTGTCACGCAGGATGAGGGCCGAAATTTGCCTGCGGCACAGACCCCGCCGCCGGTGACCCTCCAAGTTATTTTCCCCTTCTCCCAGCAGCAGGACATCCCCTGTACGGACGGCACCTGCGGATTTCTTCAAAGTGGTTTTGTCACATGTACCCTTCCCCAGGAGACTGATACTGTGACCTTTTCCCTCACGGGAAGCTGGGAGGGGCTTCCAAAGCTGTCTCAGGTCGTTCTGGAACCCATCCAGCTGACCCAGCAGCACACCCGCAGTGCCTGCATAGACTTGACCGCGCCCTTCTCCATTCCTCCCGCCTGGTCTGGGACACGGGAACTTTTTTACTTTGTACCTTGGAGCGAGGGCTGGAAACAAATGGCCTTTCATCTGGACCCAGGAGGACACGTCACCGGCTGGACAGATGCCCCCCCTCAAATCATACGGGTTGCAGCGGTGGAACCCGACTTTCACGCCCTCTGCTCTCTTCAGGGAATTGCTATGGAAACGCTTTCAATCCAAGAGGATAGCCTGTGGCCAGACGCTCTTCAGGTCATGGTGGAAGAAGATGGGGTGTGGTATGACTTCCCCGTCTGCCAGCCGGTGGAGGGAAAAACCCTGTCTCGGGGCTGCCGTTGGGAAGCAAAGAGCCGCACCCTCCGCTTTGGAGACGGTCGGGACTATCTTCCCCCACCTCAGGGTCAAGTACTGATTGTCAGCTGTGTACGGACCTTGGGCGGCGCAGGCAGCGGAGTTATGGGGCCTCTGGTGCGTGAAGACGGTGCGGCTCTTATCCCCCTGACGCCGGCTCAAGGGGGTCAGGACGCTGAGCCTCCCAGAGATGCCTTTCTCCGGGCCGCCCGGGAGCAGGAGGAGCCAATGCGGGCGGTAACCTGCCGGGACTATGAACTTTTGGCCCGGCGCGCCCCCGGTCTGGCCCTGGAGCGGGTACGGGCTCTACCCAAATGCAGGCTGGGCGGGACAGGTCCTGGAGTGGTCTTGTTGGCCAAACCAAAATCTCACCTGCCTCAGCCCGTCCTTACCTCCTGGCAGCAGAAGTGTCTGTCCGACTTTTTGTCGCCATGTCGGCTGCTTGGGGTGCCTCTGGAGATCCGTGGCCCCCGGTACTGTCCCCTTCGGGTGCAAGTTACCCTGTTGACTACGGAGCCGGTGGATCAGGATTCGTTATACCAGGCTGCGCTGTCCTTGACTGATGGGGTGACAGGACCCCTGGACTTTGGAGCTGAGATTTCATACACCGGGCTGTATGCCGCATTAGGCAGCGTGGCCCATGTGCGCACGGTCCAGAAGCTGGAGCTGACCACCTTGACAGAGGAGGTAACACGTCTGCCAGACGGAAGCCTCCAACCTGCTCCCGATATGCTGCCCTATCTGGCGCAATTCCATGTTTCACAGTCCCAATGAGAGGAGAAGCTGCTATGGAACAACCACTGCGCCGCTACCGCTCCAGCTATGACCTGACCCAATGCGGCATATTGAAAGAAAACTTATTTTGCTCCCGCTGGTACCGTGGGCTGTCCCCTGGTATGGAGTGGCTGCGGCTGACTCTGGACGCCCCGGTCGCACCTCAAGTGCGGGTCTTTGTTGCCGATACACCACAGCAGTCTATCACGGACCTTCACCCCGTCTTAGTCCACACCGCTAACGATCTGCTGCTGTACGGAGTACGGGGACAGTATCTGGCTTTCACCGCCGAACCGGGGGCCGCGCTGCTGGGCTTCACCCTCTCCTTCCCCGGCCGCTCTATCACGGATGGTCTGCCTTTTGTCCTTCAGAATGACGACACCTTGCGCACACTGCTGGGCGTCTACCAATCCGGATATATGGATCTTAACGACCAGATGCGCCGGTTTCCTCAGCGTTTGGATCCTGCTGGTCCCAATGTTCTGCCTCAGCTGCCCCGTTGGCTGGGGGCGCGGCGGTGGGCTATGGAACCTGCTGTTACCAAAAAAATTCTCCCCCACGCCTCCTTGCTGGCCCGGCTACGGGGCACCCGCCGGGGATTACAGCTTCTTGCTCGTCTGATCACCGGGCGCTCCTGTCAAATTATTGAAGGACAGACTCAAAGCAGTTCGGATGCCTCTTTTGCTGTCCCGGAGGTCTCCATTCTGCTCTCTTCTCAGGTCCTCACGGAAGATGCCAGGCAGCTGCGCGCGCTCCTGCCGGACTTTATCCCTCTGGGTGTGTCCTATAAGCTGATCCACCTGAAGGACGGCGCGTCTATGGATGGACACAGTTATCTGGACGAAAATGCGGTTCTGACCCAAACGCCGGTATGCGAGCTGGACGGACCGGAGTATGACGAGGTGATTTTGGAGTGATGGCTTTGACCGGATACCAGACAAACAGCGACTGTATTCTCGATTACCTGGCCCTCTTTCAAGCGCTCAGCGAAGAGTCACCCAACGACGCACTGTGTCAGCAGATGCGGCAGGATATTTTATTCAGAGAGCAGGCCACGCCGGAGGCCATCCAGCTTGCTCCCTCCAGCCTGCGGCAGCAGTTTGCCCTGAATGAGCGGGATTTTCTGCTGACTATGGCAGCTTTGGCGCTGGAAATGGACGGCGGACTGCGCAGTCGCTTTCGCCGCCGGTACGGGCTCCAGTTCCCCACAATAGAGTATGGTTTGCAGTTGATTGGCCCTCTCTGCCCCAGCTCCTGCCAAACCTTGGCGGAGTTGGCCGGACCGAACACGCTTTGTTCTCTTTTGCTCACCACATCAGAGCTGACCGTTTACCCCTTGGAACGCCCTTTGATTTTATGCCGAAGTACGTTTGCCTTTCTTACCGGGTTTCAGGCGGCAGATATTCCTGGCTGTACGCTCCTCCAGGAGCCGGAGGAGCCGTGGCTGCCGCTTTATGAGACCCCACTGGCTCAGGTATCTGAGTGGTGGAGCAGTGGCGCAGAACACCCTTTGTGCCTCTGCGGCCCTGAGGGGAGCGGGCGGCGCACTCTCCTGCTTCAGGCCTGCGGACCTGTGGTGTTGATCGATCTGACCCAGATCTTCCCTCTCTCCCCCTTGGATCAAGACCACACGCTGCGGGAGATTGGGGTGTTAGCCAGGCTGCTGGATGCACCGGTGTGTGCGCTCCCGGATGAAACCCGGGCTGCACTGGCTGCGCTGAAGCGCATGTGCTGTCGCCATGCCGTTTCTCTGGCGATTCTGGTGGAGAGTGACCGGGAGCTCAGAGGGGACTGTGAGACGGTGCATCTACCCCGGCAGCTGTCCCCGCAGGCCCGGGAAATGGCATGGCGCGCTTTTGTTCCCCAAGCTCTGCCTGATGCCCTGCCTGATGGAGCTATGACGGTGGGAGCTCTCAAAAAAATCGCCGCCCATGCCATCCGGTTGTCCGGAAAAGCAGGGCGGCTTCAAGTAACGCAGGAAGATGTGCGTGGGGCACTTTTGCAGCAGGGCGGGGCACTGGAGTTTGGGCTTGTTTATGATGTACATATATCCCTGGAGGACATGGTACTGCCTCAGCATATCCTGACACAGCTAAGGCTGATCTGCCAGGCAGCCCAATGCGCCCCTCGTTTGATACAGTGGGGTCTGCCCCAGGCAAAGGAAGGGGTAACCGCGGTATTTCACGGCCCCTCCGGCACTGGCAAGACTATGGCCGCTTTCGCCATTGCCCATGAGCTGGGGCTCCCCCTGCTGCGGGCTGATCTGTCCCAGATCATGGACAAGTACGTGGGGGAAACGGAAAAGCACCTCGGACGGCTGTTCCAATGCGCCAGGGAGAACCACTGCGTTCTCCTTTTTGATGAGGCTGACTCTCTGTTTGGAAAACGGGCCAGCGTATCCACGGGGCATGATAAATACGCCAATCTCTCTACCTCCTACCTTTTGCAGGAGATTGAGCAGTATGAGGGCGTAGCGCTGCTGTCTACCAATCTGCTGAGCAACTTTGACGATGCTTTTTTACGCCGGCTGCAGTATATTGTCCGTTTTACTCTCCCCGATTGCTCTCTGCGGGAAACACTTTGGCGTCAGGCCATTCCGGAGGAGCGCCGGGATGGCGCCCTTCCCTTTGCCCAACTGGCCCAAGCGGAGCTGAGCCCAGCGCGAATCTACGCCGCTGCCAGGGGGGCAGCGGTGGCCGCCATGGCGGCCGATTTGGACAAAATAGATGCTGCGCGTGTCATCTTCTCGCTAAAATCCGAGCTGGAAAAGAGCGGAAAGTCCCTGCCCCGGGAGCTTTCAGAGCATATGTCATAAATACCTAAGCAAGAAAATTCCCCTTTTTACCGGCGAACCCACTTTCCGCCAAAGAAAGTCTTTTTATAGTGCTTCAGTTCCTCCTTGGCATCGGCCCGGTCTCCAGCCTTTTGGAGCAGGGCAACCCCCTTTGCAATATCCTCCGGGCCGCCCAGACCTCTGGCATAGAGATAGCCCAGAAGATAAAAGGCATTTGTGCTGTTCCAGTCCACCATCTCCAAAAACTTCCGGGCAAGGGCATAGTCCTGCTGGGTGCCGCGGCCGTAGGCATAGCAGGCACCGAGATAGTAAGCGCCCCAGTTGTTGGTGTTGTCCTGGTCATAGGCCCATTTGAGCAGCTGGAAGGCCTTGGCATAGTCCCGCTCCACGCCTTCTCCATCATAATAGAAGGCACCCAGCCGGTTACTGCAGCCCACCCGGTGAGGAACAACCTCCAATCCCTTGATGTAACATTCAGCAGCCTTGGTAACATCGGTCTCTACACCCTGGCCCCATTCATAGCTCAACCCCAGATAGAAGCAGGCAGACAGTTCCCCGTGGTCCACAGCCTTTTTCAGCCAGCGGAAGGCCTCGTCATACTGCTTGGCCTCCCGGAGCTGCCGGCCATACTCATACTGATAGTTGGGGTAACCATACTCTGCCCCGATGCGGTTGATGTCCTCGGCTTTCTCCGGGTGGGGAAGGATAATGTCCTCATCCCCGTTTTGATAATAGTGCTTTAGGTTGTTGCCTCCCCAGAACACGCCACCCCGGAAAGCCTTCCAGAACCAGTCCTCACACTGGGAGATATTTTCCCGAAGATAGGAGCGGAAGGCATCCATGCTGGAGAAATCCTCCCGGCGCTTACCTTGGATGCGGAGAAAATCCCACCAGAAATAGGAATTGCCGATGGTGTATTGACAGAAGGGCTCTCCAGCCTTGGCCTTGGCTAAAACCTGATCAAATGCCTCCTGAAGACTTTCAAAAGGCATCTTTGCCTGGACCGCCTGCGTCATTTCCCCAGACCGGAGCGCGACCAGCACCCCGATGGCACTGCCCTGTTCCACCGATTTGTGGAGAAGCCGGGTGGCCTTACGGTCATCCTCTGGGAAGTGGTGTCCCTCCCATACATACTGGCTTCCGCAGTAGCACCGGGCCAGCAGACAGCTGGCATCCCCATCCCCGGCGGCGGAGGCCTGCTCCAGACTCTGGAGCGCCTGCTGTCCCCGTCCAGTCCACATCTGATAGTAAATATCCCGAAGCGCCGATTCTACGGTATCACTAAAAAATCGTCCCATAATATTTGTCTCCTTCCAAACATTTTTCATATGTACATTCTCATACTTCAAAGAAGCAATCAAGTTGGATAGCGGAAGATCCACCATAGGATTCAATTATAGCACAAGATGTTGATTGCAGAAGAGCATTTGCGGAATTTATCTCCACTCATTTTACTTGGTCCTATGGCCAGCAGCAAAGGGCAAATTCTGAAAAGATTTGGCCTTTTATTTTTATATTTGAACATTGACCCATTTGTCTATGCTTCCGGTACACCATGGCTTTTCCCTCATCGCTGTGCTATAATTCCTGTAACCAGGCGAAAAAAGGAGATGTCGGCCATGGCCATTGAAGATGGTGTATGGATCATGCGGGGACTCCATTGGGATGATCCCTGCCGCATCCGCAGCTGGCAGGAACTGATCCACTGGATCAATGAAGTGGGATTTCTGCCCCTTTTTAAAAATGAAATCCACGGCTTTTCCGCCGAGGAGCACACCTCCGACCTCTACTGGTGGAGCGGTGACCAGGAGCAGGATCCCTGGGAGTGGCGGCAGCTCATTGCCCGCAGCGGTCAGGTGGCCTATGGCAAATTCTTTGGCAAAAAGGCCGGTTTTATCTCCAAGGCATGGTTTCCCCACTTCGCCAACTGGCGGCGCTGCGGCTATGACTTTGACAGCCGCTGGGACGAGGAGCTGGCCAGTGTGCGCCAAAAACGCATCATGGACCAGTTTGCTGTCCAGAATGAACTATTTTCCTTTGAACTCAAACGCCTGGCCGGATTTGGCAAGGCGGGCGAAAAAAACTTTGAGGGGACGGTGACCGATCTCCAGATGGGAGGCTATCTGCTGATCCGAGACTTCCGGCAGCGCCTCAACAAAAAGGGCCAGCCCTATGGGTGGCCCATCTCCGTGTATACCACCCCAGAGGCGCTGTGGGGCTATGAACACATCTCCTCCGCCTACGGCTTTGAGCCTGCCCAGTCCAAGGAGCTGGTTTATCAGCAGATACGGAAAGCCTTTCCGGCTGCCACGGAGTCTGCACTTCAAACGGTGCTGGGCTGGGATTGCTCACGCTAGCTATTCAAACACATAAGGAGAAACAACCATGATTCGAGAGATCTGCAAGGACGAAACGTTCCTTTCCCAGAAGGCGGAGCCAGCCACCCCCGACGACATCCAGATTGCGGCTGATCTGCTGGAGACCCTGGAACACCACAAGGCCGGCTGCGTAGGCATGGCAGCCAATATGATCGGCGTCAACAAACGCATCATTGCCTTTGACAACGAGGGCAGCTATATGGTCATGTTCAACCCGGAGATCATCAAGAAATCCGGGCTCTATGACGCGGAAGAGGGCTGTCTCTCCCTCACCGGCACTCGCCCTGCCAAGCGGTGGAAATCCATTAAGGTGCGCTGGCAGAATGAGAAGTTCCAGGAGCGGCTGAAAACCTTCACCGGGTGGACGGCTCAGATCATCCAGCACGAGATCGACCACTGTGAAGGGATCATCATATGAAAAAATGCAGAATTACCGTCATGCGCATCACCCAATATGAGGACCTGATGGCACAATACGAGAACCCCATCTCCCACGCCTGTGACATGGAGGTGGGACAGGTCTTTCTCGCCAACGGCTGGGAAAAACCGGAGGGCTTTTGCCAAAGTGCCTGGGACACCCTCTCCCCCTTCGTGCTGGCTCTGAGCCACGGTGGGGAAAACTTCTACGACGGCTGGATGAAAAATCCCAAGTCCGCCATGCTCTCCTGCAACGACGGCTTCCGTCCGGTGAGCTTTCTGGTGGAGGCTCTGGACGAAAACGCAGACTAAGGAGGATATACGATGTTTGAAAACAAAGTTGCTGTGGTTACCGGCGGCGCCAAGGGTATCGGCAAGGCCATTGCGGAGCAATTCCGTGAAGCTGGAGCCCAGGTTTGTGTCATCGACCGGCTGCCCAACGACTATTTTGTGGGTGATCTGGCCGACCAGGCTGTTTTGGAGGACTTTTCCCGCAAGGTCATCGCCGACCACGGCCATGTGGACTTTTTAGTCAACAACGCCCTGCCTGTGATGAAGGGCATCGACGAATGTACCTACGAGCAGTTCAATTACGCCCTGCGGGTGGGAGTCACCGCTCCCTTTTACCTCACCAAGCTGTTTATTCCTCACTTCGCCCCCGGCGGCGCTATCGTCAATATCTCCTCCTCCCGGGACCGGATGAGCCAACCTCAGACAGAGAGCTACACGGCGGCCAAAGGCGGCATCTCCGCCCTGACCCACGCTCTGGCGGTAAGTCTGAGCGGCAAAGTGCGGGTAAACTCCATCTCTCCGGGCTGGATCGACACGGACTACACCGTCTATCAGGGTCCCGATGCCGCCCAGCACCCTGCCGGCCGGGTTGGCAATCCCCTGGACATTGCCAACATGGTCCTCTACCTCTGCTCGGACAAGGCTGGCTTCATTACCGGGGAAAATATCTGCATCGACGGAGGCATGACCCGCCAAATGATTTACCACAACGACTTCGGCTGGACCCTGGGAGAAAACACATGAGATTGGCTATTCTCTCCGACACTCACGGCCTGCTGCGGCCTGAGGTAACAGAGCATCTGAATACTGCGGATGCCATTCTTCACGGCGGCGACATCAACACCCCCGGCATCGTGGATGAACTGCGTCAGTATGCTCCCCTCTACATTGTCCGGGGCAACAACGACAAGGAGTGGGCGCAGGAAATCCCCCACGATCTCACCATCACTCTGGGCGGCGTGACCTTCTGCATGGTCCACAACAAAAAAGAGGTCCCGGCGGACCTCTCTGGAGTGGATATCGTGGTGTTCGGCCACTCCCACAAGTATGTGCAGGAAGAAAAGGACGGCCGTCTGTGGCTCAATCCAGGCTCCTGTGGTCCCCGGCGGTTTCATCAGGAGATCACGATGATGATGGCCGAGGTGGCCGATGGCACGATCAAGGTGGAGAAAATCACAATTCCACACCCAGTGAAGCAATGAAATTGGGCCTTATTTTTCCGCTCCACCGCTTTTAACAGGAAAACGCCGGCCTATGGCGCCGGCGTTTTCTAAGCATCAGTCCCAGTATCCGTCCTTGTCATATCCGCCCCGGCTGCTCTCCAGGCTGGTCACTCTGCCAAAGGCATTGACTTCCACCTCATACCAGGTATCACCATTTAAAATATCAAAGCTGTATTCGTTCCAAAGCCCCTCCTGGTCGATCTCCTGGCCCATGATCTCTCCACCGCCTGCAGCGGACAGGGCATTTTCTCGTGCCTGCGCTGTATCAACACGCAGAACCAACGAACCAATCAGCACAGTTGTCAGCACAACCACGACAGCAATCCCGACAAGGATCAGAACACGAATTTTCTTGCTTAGCTTTTTCCACATGACTAAATTCCTCCGTTTCACATTGGGGGTTTTATCCCTTCTGCTTTCATAATGCGCCATCAAGTCTATTTATTGCAAAGCGGAGAAATTTTTTGTTCCGCAGCAAGCTCATTCTCAAGCAGCCAAGGAACACAGAAAACACTTTTGAAACCGACGATTGCAATTCAGCAAAGGAAAGGAATCCATATGAAAATTAAGCCAATTCAAATTGGCACAATCCCTGCCGTATTATATGGGGAACCTGCCAATCAAGGATATCTCTTTCTCCATGGGCAAACGGGACATAAGGAGGAGGCAGAAGCCTTCGCCCAGGTAGTCTGTCCCAAGGGGATTGAAGTGCTTTCCATCGACCTGCCAGGCCACGGGGAGCGCCGGGACCGGGGCGAGGAACTACTTCCCTGGACAGCGGTGGCAGACATCCAGGCTGCGCTGGATTGGGCAGAGCGCCGCTGGAAAACAACCTCCCTCCGGGCCAACAGCATTGGGGCTTATTTTGCTATGCTGGCCGCTGATATGCCCAACCGCGCTCTGCTGGTCTCCCCCATTCTGGACATGGAAGGCCTCATTCTGACTATGATGAAGTGGGCCGGAGTAACAGAACTCCAATTACGAGAGCAGGAGGAGATCGCCACCTCGTTTGGTCAGACTCTGTCCTGGCAGTACCTGTGCTGGGTGCGGGAGCATCCGGTCCACACCTGGGCCTGCCCCACCTGCATTCTTTACGGCAGTCAAGACAATATGACCCCCCGCCAGACTGTGGAGGCATATACTCAGAAGCACAATGCCAAACTCACGGTGATGGAGGGCGGAGAACACTGGTTTCACACGCCTGAGCAATTAGCTGTACTGCGAATATGGGAGGAGACAGAAACTTGAATAAGGAAGAATGTTTGATTTGTCAGGCTCCTCTGGAGTACCTGACTCAGGACGAGGTCATGGAGTGCGCCATCTGCCATAAGAAGGAGCCCAGCAAGACCCGCTGTGTCAATGGGCACTACGTTTGCAGCGACTGCCATACCCAGGGCATGGACAGCATCTTTGGGTTGTGCCTTACCGAGACCTCTGCCGATCCTGTGGCTATTGTTGGCCGGATGATGGACCTGCCCTTCTGCCACATGCACGGCCCGGAGCACCATGTGATGGTGGGCGCGGCTTTGCTCACCGCCTACAAGAATGCCGGAGGGCAGTTGGATCTGGAGAAAGCACTCCATGAAATGTACCACCGGGGCAAGGAGGTTCCCGGCGGAGCCTGCGGTTTCTGGGGCGCCTGCGGGGCGGGGATCAGCGCAGGGCAATTCCTGTCTATTGTTACGCAGTCCACCCCCCTGTCCGTGGAGCCCTGGAGTCTGAGTAATCAGATGACCGCCCTGGCACTGGACCGCATCGGCAAGGCAGGCGGTCCCCGGTGCTGTAAGCGGGACTCCTTCCTGTCCATCCTTGCCGCTGTGGACTTTGTCCGGGAACACCTGGGCGTGGAGATAACGCGTACTGTCCCCGTCTGCTCTTACAGTCCCAGGAACAACCAGTGCATCGGCAAGCGCTGTCCCTTCTCAGCGCTCCATCACAAAAAGCCCAAGGTGGCCTTTCTCTGTGTCCACAATTCCTGCCGCAGCCAGATGGCGGAGGCTCTGGGAAAACAGCTGGCCAGTGATGTATTTGAGAGCTTTTCCGCCGGTACGGAACCCGGCACCCGAATCAACCCCGATGCCGTTCGTCTGATGAAACAAGTCTACGGCATTGATATGGAGCAGACCCAGCATAATAAACCTCTCTCAGATCTCCCGGCCGTAGATATTGTGGTCACTATGGGCTGCAACGTCCAATGCCCGATGCTCCCCTGCTCCCACCGGGAAGACTGGGGGCTGGACGACCCCAGCGGCAAGGAGGACCGTGTCTTTCTTGCCACTATGGCACAAATTGAGCAAAAGGTGCTGGATCTGAAGGAGCGCATCCAGATGAACCATCTGTCCTCATAGCACAAAGGCCGCTTGGAGCTCCAGGCGGCCTTTGCGCTATTTTTTTGATTGCTTAACAACCATCCATCATTTTCTCAAAATCTGCTCCATGGCTTTTCCCTTGGCCAGCTCGTCTACCAACTTGTCCAAGTATCGAATTTCCCGCATCAGCGGGTCCTCAATCTCCTCTATTCGAACGCCGCAGATCCTTCCGGTAATGAGAGCGCGGTTTGGATTCATAGCCGGGGCATTCCGAAAAAAATCCCCATAGCTGGTGTCGGACTGCTCCAGCCTGGCAATTTCCTCTGCACTGTATCCCGTGAGCCAGGCAGTAATTTGGTCCACCTCCTGCCGGGTACGTCCCTTCTTCTCCGCCTTGTTTACCAGAAGCGGATAGAGTTTGGCAAAGGGCATCTGTGTCACATCGGTACGGGGCATTAAGACACCTCCCACAAGTAATTGGTTTCATAATACCATACCTCTGTTTGGCTGACAACCGCAGATATTTCTCCTAAAATGCTATAAAAAACGGCGCTGCATATTGCAGTGCCGTTTTTATAAGATGGGCAACTCAGAAGGACACCGTACGGCTGGGCTCGGTAAAAGAGGAGAAGGTTGCTGTGGCCTGCGTCAGGGCAAAAATCATGGTGTTGCCATCACCAGGAGTGTAGGCGTTGCGAAGATGGGGATACTCATGAAGCATGTGCTCCTGTGCGGCCACCTCAGGCACCTCCACCGCCTTGGCCGTCACTCGCAGCCAGTGGCTGCCGTCAAAGGCGCAGACCTCCACCTTGGGATTGGCCAGCATCTGCTTAGCCACATCTTTCTTCCGGCCGGTCTGGATCGTGAGCTTGCCATCATATATGTCGATGGTCCCGAAGGGGCGCACTCGAGGCTGATCTCCGTCCATGGTAGCCAGGTAATAAGTACCACAGGTTTTCAGGAATTTGTATACTTCTTCCATGAGATATCCCTCCTTATTTTTCTTCATTTTATACCCTGGGCCCCGCAGCGTCAATATTGCAGCATCCACATTCCGGGAGGTGGGAAAATCGGGTTGAACGGCGGTGCTGCTGGCACTCAACATAAGATCCCGCGGCAGATGAACTTCATCCTGTCAATGCCGCTGCCGATAATAAGCCGGGGCACAAAACCAGGATTTAGAAAAAGGGTATCTCCAGAGATACCCTTTTTCTCTTACTTTGGGCCGCTTCAATTCGCTGAACCTAAGTAATCAGTATTCATTATAAGGGGCAAACTCCAGCGCAGGACTGGAGATCTCCCGATAGAATGCTGCCGTCGCCGTCTGCATATACGGATTCAGCCACAGGTTACCGATCCCTAAGGTAAAGATGCAAAGAATTTGCCAGCCGATAAAGCTGAACTGCAGGCAGAACAGGCGCCAACGATTTCCTTCCATCATCTCCTTGGACCGGGCAATGGCTTCGCTGGCTGTAAGTTCCGGGTGCTCTGCCAAAATAAACTCAGTCATCGCATAGCTGAACGACGCGATAATGCCGGGAATGATCAGCAGCAGAGACCACAGCAGGATGTAGAGGCCCTGGAGGAAGCTGGCCGCCGCCGTTGTTTTCCAGTATGGGAAATAGGCAAATAGGGCATCAAAGGATGGATGTTCCCCATCAACCATACGCAGGCTGAAGCGGGCATATCCCACCCGGATAATACTGCCAAGGATAAAATAGACCACGGCAAACGCAATAGCAGCAATCACAATATAGACAGCACTGCCGATCAGGAAGGCACTTAATTTGGAGCCCAGGCCGCTGTTGGTGGAATAGATCGTCTGCCCCGCAATCTCCAAATCTATATTTGCGCCGGTGGTGTTAATATGAAATTTAATCTCCGGCCCATCGGACCCTGTACCGCCCAAAAGCATGGCAACTAAGCCGGCTGCAACGGCAAAAAGCCACTTGCCGCGCAGAGAATCCCGGGCAATACTTCGAAAATCCGCTGCGTATTTCATAAGGATCCTCCTTTCAAGCAGGATACCGTCTACTGCATAGCATTATCCAACTGAATTAACCATTTCCCGTGGGAATAAAGGGTCGGATGGCCGCTGCCACATTACAGACAGGCATGGTCTGAAGCCACACACGACCCGGGCCGGTCAAGATCGTATTGAACAGGCCCTCCCCACCCAGCAGCTTGTTTTTTATGCCAGGCACCTGCTGGATATCCATCTGCACACCCAGTTCGAAGCCAGCCACATTTCCGGTGTCTACCACGATCTGCTGCCCGGCCCCTAACTCATATTCCACCAGTTCGCCGTCGATCTCCACAAAGGCTGTCCCACGACCAGAGAGTCTCTGCATAATGAAGCCCTCTCCCCCAAAAAAGCCGCTGCCTAATTTTTCACTGAAGTGGATGGAGAGCTCCACACCAGCTTCCGCCGCCAAAAACGCGCTCTTTTGGAACACCATCTCCTGGCCCGGGGCAATGGAGATGGCCTTGATCTGGCCCGGAAAACTGGAGCCAAAGGCGATCATACCATCGCCCTGTGCGGTGTAGATGTTTTGGAACATGCTCTCTCCGGCAAACATTTTAGAAAACATTTTGCCAAAGCCGCCGCCCCGTGTCTCCATTTTCATATTTGGGCTCATCCAGACCATGGAACCCTTTTCCGTGATCATCTGCTCTCCGCTATCCAGGCTGCAGACCACAACAGGGAATGAACCGCCCTTCATTTCATAACGCATATAGTTCCCTCCATAAATAAAATTTGAACTGCATAGGTTTTTTACCTGATCCTATTCTACTGTACCCCGCCATAGGAATAAAGGACTGCATCCGCAAATTACGAAGGTCTAATTCTGCGAAAAGAGAGCATTCAGGCCCTAACCCCTTTTCGGTGTGCGTTGTACTGCTCAAGATCAATGATACCGTTATCCAACATTTTCTCACACCACAGCTGAAGGGTTTCCACAGTAATAGAAATTCGCTCCAACTCCTCCTGGATGTGAATAAAGTCTTCCAGCTCATCCTCGGTGATTTTCCCGTCGGCGGTGATCTCGATCAGCCGCTCCTTCTGCTTATTCATGGAGTTGAGCGAAGCCAGCATCTCCAAAACAATTTGGGACAGCTCCTTGATCTTGACTTCCGGAACATACTGCCGTCCAATGGGGCACTGATTGGCACAGTAATGGTTGCAAAGACCGGGCTGTTTGTACTTATCAGACATCAAAAGCACCTCATCAGGATGAGGCATAGAGCGTTCATTCTCAATCTTTTCAATCCGCTCCGGAGACATGGTTTCCAGCAGTTGGCTGGCATCTTCCCGGGTCAGCTTCAAACTCTCCCGTGTGAGCTGATAAATCGTCTTATTCTCCTTAGTGGATACTCTGGCCATGGTTTTCTCCCTCTCTTATCAGAACACTGAACTTGTATGGTTATCCTGTTCCCATTATACGGTATGCCAACCATAAAGGCAATTTATTTTGTTTTGCTGCGATACTGCCTGGAGGTTTGGAGCCTCCGCTCCATCCCTGCGATCTCCCCTTGAATCGTGCGCCTGCTCTTCCTTCGGTTTCTCTGGAGAAACAGGTGGTACCGATCCTGCAAGGTCTCTGCCTGGGGCGGGAAATGAATGATTTTCCCGTCCACTTGAGTGCCCTCCAACTCATTGCGGCAGATTTTGTCGTCCAGCATGGCCATATACAGGGCATGCTGGGTATACTCCTTCAGGGGCATACGGAAATTCCATTTCAAATAAGCTGTTCCTCCCGCACCAGCCACCAGAAAGGCCAATGCGGCCGCTTTGGTCCATTTGTTCATTGCCGTGATCCTCCGATACTCTATTTCCGTATAGGAACGGATGACCCGGAGTATATCAGATTCAACACACATTCTCCCAAAATTTTGTCTTAATTCTCTCTTAAATTTCAATCAGAGGCTCCTTCCATCCCCACAAACAAGGATGGCACGGTCACTGCGCAAAACTGTCGGTGTACCATCTCCCTTCGGCCTGCATAGGATATGGGGAGCTTTGGCTCAATACCTCAATACCGGAAAAGGAGAAGAACCTACTATGGGTATGCCTGTAATTACCGCCAGCACCACCACCAGAGACCAAGCTATCACGGATCTTATTCAGTCGGTGGCCCTGGAAGAGACCGCCCTGTCTCACATCCTCAACGCGGAGGGTGAGAAGATTCAGAAAATGGTGGCTCTTCCCGACGTGACGCCGGAAGCTCTGCTGGCCACCAATAAGTCGGTGGAATCCATGGTCAATGCAGTGTCCCGGCTGGAAATGATCCTTCAGTCCAAACTGTCCAACTTTGACGGCTGCCTGTGCCAGCCCACCTCCCCTCAGGGTTAATAATCAGCTGGGCGGGACTCCTGCGGGAGCCCCGCCCTTTTTTCACCATTTTCTCTCTCACCGCATAGTATGAACATGGAGCAGCCCGGCTGACTCCCCCCTGGAAGCATCTGCTCCAGGCTGGCGCAATTCCTATAGGAGGATGAATTATGGCAATCAATTTCGGCCTTGCCAACGATTATAACGTCTTTGTATTCGGTGACTTAACCATGAGCAATACCGATGCAGAGGGCCGAGTCGCTGTTGGCGGCAATGCCACCCTAAGCAACTACGGCGTTGGCGCCGGCATTACCCCGCTGCCCCCTGCAAACACGGATCCGTCCTTTGTCATCAACGGAGCCGTCAATGTCACGGGAGGTTCCAACGCCAGCGGCAACACGGTTATCAATCCCAGCAGCAATGTAATCAACTACTCTATGGGCAACCCAAACGGTCAGCTGATCACAGGAACACCCATTGACTTTGCAGCCGCGGCACAGTATTTGAAGTGTGCCTCGGCATTTTGGAGCACCTTGACGCCTAACGGCACTGGCGAGGTGGTCTATGGACAGTTAAATCTGACCGGTACGGACAACGTTCTGAATGTCTTTTCTATGGACAGCAGCAACCTCTACGGCACCGGACTGTCTCTGTCGCAGCTCAACGGCATCAACATCATCGCCCCTCTGGAGTCCACGATCCTGATCAACGTAAATGGTTCGGTGATCCAGTTCGGCAGCTATCAGATATTCCGCAACGGCATTACGGCCACCAGAGAAAACGCGCGCCGCATTTTGTGGAACTTCTCCCAGGCCCTCACTTGGTCCAACAGCACCACCGCCATTTATGGCTCCGTACTGGCTCCCTTTGCTGCGGCCACCACCACATTCAGCCAGATCAACGGCAATATTATCTTTGACAGCTATTCAGGAAATGCCGAGAGCCACAACGAACTGTTCCTTGGCGAACTGCCGGAGGCCACTGCCTGTCTGGTGACTACGTCCAGCACATCCAGTACGTCCAGCACAACCACCTCAAGCACGACTACGACCACGACCACCAGCACAACTACGACAACCAGCACCACCACAACCACCAGCAGCACAACCTCCAGCACCACAACCTCCAGCACCACAACCTCCAGCACCACAACCTCCAGCACCACAACAACTTCTACTACTACCACTTCCACCACGACCACATCCACTACAACCACTTCCACCACGACCACTTCCACCACGACCACCCAGGCCCCGGTACCCCGCAGTCAGGCGATTACTGACCTGTTCACTTCCATTGCTCTGCAGCAGGCCGCCCTGTCCCACATTCTCAACGCGGAGGGAGAAAAGATCCAGAAAATCCTCTCCTTCGAGCAGATCTCTACGGAGACCGTTCTGCAGACCAACCGTTCTGTGGAGTCCATGGTCAACAGTATCTCCAATCTGGAGCTGGTTCTCGCTGATAAAATCGCTTTGTTCCAGGATTGTATCTGCGACGAAACCAAGCAGTAAACAAATGGATGGCGCAGCACTCCGCTGCGCCATCCACGTCATTAGGAAAGGGAACGAATTGGATATGAAGGTTGCGATTTTAACCATGTTTTCCGGTCTGTCTACCACCTACTCTCTGGTCAATGTGGTAGCCGACCAGATCAAGATGCTGCTGGATGCCCAGGTGGAGCTCAAGGTCCTGGTGTGTGAAACCTGCCCAGATGAGGAACGCTGGGGTATCTTCCGGGATCCACGGCTGGAATGGGTAAAAATCACCAACACTTGCCACGGCGCCCCCATCATATGGCACGATTACTCCGCCCCCACCGGCACGGTGCATGCCAGCTTCTACGAAGAAGCGGAGCAGATCGCTCAGGACTACGTCCGGCATCTCCAGGATGTTGACGTGTGCATCCTGCACGACATTCTCTATCAGGGCTGGCATCTGATCCACAACGTGGCCATTCGCCAGGCACAGAAATCTCTGCCTGGGGTAAAGTTTCTGGCCTTCACCCACTCTCTGCCGGTAAACCGGCCCCAGACCTTGGAGGAGCCCTTCTCCGCCCGTTTTACCCCCATGCCCAATACCCGGTTTGTCTACCCCAGCTACTCCGGCATCGCCGCTCTGGCCAAGCAGTACGACGTTCCTCAGGGGCGCTGCGCAGTGGTATACAACAGCCTGCCCCTGCTGGAGGCACTGAGTGAGGACGCCCAACGTGTGGCGAAGCATATGGACCTGCTGGACACCGATATTCTGGCCGTCTATCCCGGCCGTCTTACTCCCGGAAAGCGCTTTGACAAGGTGGCCGCTCTGGCGGGGGCCATTCAGCGCAAAACGGAGCAGCACACCAAGGTAGTCTTCTGCGACTTTCCCTGCGCGGACATCCCCAGCCAGGTCTACAAACACACCATCCGTATGGAGGGACAGAAGTTTGGGCTGGGAGAGAAAGATATGGCCTTCACTTCGGACCTGGGGTATGAGCAGGGATTTCCCCGGCAAGGCGTATTTGACCTGTTTACCCTGTCCAACCTGTTTGTCTGCCCCTCGTACTCCGAGTCTTTCGGCCTGACCGTACTGGAGGCGGCCAGCCGGGGGAATTTCCTGGTGCTCAATGAGGCGGTCCCTGCCCTGAAGGAGCTGGGGGACAGTCTCGGCGCCTACTTCATGCGCTGGGACGGACGGAACTTCGGATATGACACCCATGAGCGGTACGTCCCGTCTGAACAAGCCTACTACGAGGAGCACGGCGGGATCATCGTCAATCTCATGCGGGAAGACCGCAGCCTGCGGGCCAAAACGCGGGTGCGCACCCAGTACAACGGGGCCTGGATCTGCCGCAACCAGTTGATGCCGCTGCTCACCGAGGCGATGTGATCGGATCGGCATAGGACTGCATATTTTCCTTCCCATCTTTGAAATACCAGGGCAGGCAAAAAGTACTTGAAAAAGAAAACGTCTCCTGACCGGAAGGCGGCAATCGCCGCCGTCCATGGTCAAGAGGCGTTTTTCCCTTTTCTGCTTGGAGTCAGCGTATGAAAAACCTGCCGCTCACTCTCCGGGCTCCTCGGGGATCACAGAAGGTACTTCGTGCTTGTCGAAATACTCCTTTAGGATCCGTTCAATGGCCAATGTCTTCGTCTGGCCCTTCTCATCGGCATAATAGCACAGCCGGTTATACAGATTTCTTTCCAGATAGCAGTTGATGTAGTGGCCATCCTTTTTGGGTTTCGGCATACACTCTACACCTCCTCTTTTGTTTTCGTGACCTCTGTCATCAGGGTGCCGTCAGAGGTTCCCGCCGACATGGTGGCCTGCTGGTTATAGAACAGGCGCTCATATTCCTCCCGTTTGAGAATCGTATCCCAACCGCCTACATCCTGCCCCGAGTTATGATCCAGGCCGGTATAGGAGAGGGAGGCATCCTCATAGCGCTTGAATTTGAAGATGGCGTCATTCATCAGGTTTGCGTTAAAAACTCCCAGGGAGCACAGCAGGTCAAAATCCATCACATCCAGGCCGGTGACCTTTTGGAACAAGCCGGGCTCCAGCTGGGTAATGATATCCTTCAGGGAGCGCTCCCGGTAATCGGTCAAATACATAAAGACCGGGATGCGGGTGGCAAATTTCACCAGCTTTTCCTGGACCTCTTTGCGTTTGGATTTTATTTCCTTTTCCGCCTCGCTCAGCTGCCGTTTTTCTTCCCGGGTCAGCTTTTCCCCGGAGGCCTTCGCCTTTTTGACCACATTGGACTGATTGATGATGGTCTGAATGTCCCGGTTCAGGCTTCGGAACGCCTCAATGCGGCTGAGGGCATCCATCGCCCGCTGGTTGTCCATCAGGCGCTGGAGGGTACTGTTATCCACATTGACCAGCAGGGCAGACTGCCATCTGCGGGCCAGCAGAGTGGCCGAAGTACCCGACATGGCAATGTCCAGGATATCCTGGGCGCTGACCTGCTTCATGGAACTGCCGTCGTAGGCCAGAACAGGCAGGAAGTGGATAAACTCCGCCACCTTCTTTTCCGGATTTGCCTCCTGGGCATCCAGGCGGCAGGCGTAGTCGGAGATCTGCCGCAGCGCCCGGTCCAACGCAAAGTCAAAGACGTAGCACTCCTGCTTGATGATCTGTGTCTTCCCGTTCTCATCCTGAACCGTCCAGGGGGATTGTACCCGGAAGGCGGTCTGGAAATAGGTCTCCGGACTTTTCAAATTGCGCAGCATAAATACGCCGGTCCAGGGTTTGATGGTCACGCCGGTGGTCATCTTACCGCAGGAGAGGGTAATCGTCTTGGTTTGCAGGGGATTGCCCATGGAGCGCTCCACAGGAGCCAGCGCGTCCAGTCCCACCCCCGCCTTGGCACCGGCACACACATTGATGGTGTAGTCATGATAGAAGGTATTCTGCTTTTGCTGGAGCAGATTGTACATGGCGTAGCAGCTGGCCACGCTGGGCAAAAACCAAAGGGTGTGGCTCAGTACATTCAGCAGGCGCGTATCGGAGAAGGGCATGGGCGGCCGCTTGTCCATTCCCAGCCTCATATCGTCCAGGTTGGAAGGGAGATGGGAGCCGCGAATCAGGTCCAGCCACTTCTGTACTTCGTTCTCATAGACAAACCTTGCGCTCTCCGGTTTATTTTTCTCCGTTGGCCGGGTGGAAAAGAACACATTCAGGTCAAATTCGTCAAACTCCCCCTGAATGGCGATCTGCCGGATGCTGTCAGGCAGGCGGTACGTGAGCAGGACCATGCGGGGCAGCGCCAGGTAGGGGTTATCCGGCCCGTGCCAGGCATCTTTTGCCCGCTGCTCATCGGAGTAAGTCCAGTTAAAGATCTGATCCTCAATAAACTCGCCGCTGTTCAGCGCCCGGAACGGAGTGCCGGACAGGAACAAATAGCAGCGGGTGGTAATGGGAAGGAAGGTCTCATTGACGGCGTTGCCCGCCTCTTCCCGGCTGTATCTCTCCTGGTCAAAGTCTACGTCCTCGTCATTGGGCCGCTCAAACAGCTTGGCGGCATTTTCCCGCCAGGCGCCGAAATGATACTCGTCGAAAATTACCAGGTCCCAATGTTCCCTGTGGATAAACTCATTTTTTGCTTTAATGCCGCCGCTCTCATTGGTTCCCAACAGATCCTGGAAGGAGCCGAACACCACGATGGGGCGAGCTTTGTCCGTTTTAGTGTATTGCTCATCGATGTTGATCTTGTTGCTGTGGGCGTCCTGATTGGAGACAAACTGCCACCCCTCAAAATCCACATGGCTCACCAGATCACTGCGCCAGGCGGACTCCACCGCGGGCTTAAAGGTCAGGATCAAAACCCGCTTGAACCCCATGGCTTTGGCCAGCTCATAGGCGGCAAAGGTCTTGCCGAAGCGCATTTTGGCGTTCCAGAGGAATTTCGGCGGCCGGCCGGACTCATTGAACGTTTTTTGAAAGTAGTCCATGGTCTTTTTCACCGCATCCGCCTGCTCCTGGCGCATCTGAAAGGACTGGGTACGCTCCTCTACGTTGTCGGTCCGGTCCCGCACTGCGATGATCGCGGCCCGTACCGCATCTTCCGAACACCGGAACCACTCGTTATGTTTCTCCCCCACATAAAGCTGAGGATAACCCTTTTTCCGCAGCACTGCATGGACATCATGGTCCGTAAAGCAGGTGCCATCCGGACGCATGGCATGTTCTGTAAAAAGAAGCTTATGCTTCAGGCCGCTGGTATGCAGCTGCTCGGCAATGCGCACGTTCACATCACTGCGCTGGGTGTAGCCAACCTTAATATATCCCTCATGGGACGCCACACCCGGCAGGGTATAGGCGTAGATCTGCGGGACAACAGGGGGACGTTGAAGAAAGAACTCCTGATCCGGCATAGTATTACAAATTCCTCCTTACTGAAATGCAGCCAACCACTGCTTTGCTGCATCCACCGAGGTGACGATGCGCTGATTGGGGGGCACCGGACGGCGGAGCGCCGGACTGTTGGCATATAACAGATTCTCGGTGTCCTCCGGTCCGTTGATGACCTGGGCCAAGCCTACCTTTCGCCCCTCCCCGGTGCGGCGGGAGTAAGTCATAAGCAACAGGGGCACATCCAGCTGCTCCCGCAGCAGGATCAGCGGTCTCCAGGTGTTGATGTCATCGTGAAAATGCTTGGCGGGATCATAGCTCCTGATGGGGCACTTTTGGGTGTACCGGTTCTCAATGATGGCAGTCACCTGGTTTCCGTTTTCCGGAGATACCAGCAATCCATCCACGTTGCCGCCCCATCGCAGGCCGTGGGATTCCAGCACGTTATCAAAGTAGCTATTTTCCGCCCGCCGCTGAAAATCTGTGCGGTAGCCTTTGGTCTGCTTTGTTTTCTTATGCTTGGCCCACCACTCCACAAAGTCATCCTCACTCAGGCGGGCATGGGTCACCTCTTTCAGTACGGGACCGGTTTCTTTCTCCTCCACGACAACCTGATATTGGCGGATCTCCGGTTCTCCCTCGATCTTCACGAACAGGTGGGTCTCCACCCCCAGCTGTCTGGCCAAACGGCAGCCTATGCACAGTCCGGGATAGTAGCCTCCCCGACGCAGCAGATCCGACAGATGTATTCCCCCGGCGGCCTCGTCCTTGCTCAGCTCAAAGGCCTCCACCACGGCAGTAAAACCGCCCTGATCGTCCATGAGCAGCCCGCCCAGCTCATAGATGCCGCATGCCTGTGCGATTTCCTGGGAAAATGGGTGCGCTCCTTCTACATCCCGTCGCTTCATCAATTACGCCTCCTTACATCGGTGCAACTGTGGTCTCGATAGCTGCCTGCTCTTTGGGGGTCAAGCCGTATTTTTCATACAGCTGTTCATCTGTCCAGGGCCGGGAAAAATCCTGCACCGGCACAAACTGATAGGCCTTGGGCGGGGTATCCTGAGTGGATGTCTGAATAGACACCAGGTAACGGAAAAATTTCGTCTGGATATAGGACAGGCAATGTTCTGCCTCCTCCTGGGTAAAGGGTTTCTCCGGCGGCAGAGCCACCACATAGGTATTGGAGCTGCAGGAATAGGGCTCACTAAGCTTGGGGCGGCCAATGACGGTACCCCCCGGGTTGCCTGAGCGGGGCAGCAGAACCTTCCAGCACAGCGCCTCCTCCTGATGCCTGGGTACCTGGTTCAGCGGGATCCAGCACGCCCCACCGTGGACAAAGACTTTCACGTTATACTGCTCGTCCTTGGCCTCCCGCACCGGCAAAAACGCCTTTCCGTCGGCGGTCTGGATCTGTCCTGTGCCATCTCCGAACCGGTCCACCCGGGTGTGGAATCCAAAATACCGCCCGGCATGGAGATAATCGGCAAACGAGGGCTCCCCCTTGCTGCGTACTTTATACAGCACACTGATCTGGGTGTCGTTGCGCAGGAAGGTCTTCATTCCCGGCTCCAGCAGGGGGCGCTGGGACATATCCACCTCCTGCCCCCGGTGGGCATAGACCTGGCAGGGCCCGCTGGAATCCCGGGCCCACAGGAAGTAGCACACGCCGCCCTTGATCTCCACCCCCGGGAAACAGTCGGAGGCGTCGGGAAAGTCATGGAGAATCTGGATTTGGTCGTCGTGCAGCATATCGTTGCGGAACGCGTCCAGACCCCGGCCACCGGTGTACCACCGGGCCGGAATAATCATACTCAAGTAGCGAGGCCGCAGCTTCAGGGCCTGCTGGACAAATTTATGATAAATTGGAATGGCGCTTGCCGCGTTTCCGCCGTCCGATAGCTGATAGGGCGGATTACTGATGATCACGTCAAATGAAAAACCCATATTCCATATCTCCTCTGGATTTGCTGTGTGAATAAACTCATAGGCGTGGGTCTCCAGCCCATCTGCCCGGGCATATTCGCTCTCACTGGCCCCGCAGAACACACATTTCCCGTCCTTCCAGGTATGCCTGATACTGCGAAAGCGGATATTCCCCTCCGCCGTGGGAAACCGGCTGATGGAAAATTCGGTATTGGGATATTTGGAGCAGTACACGCTTCTGCGGGAAATGAGGCTGGTGAGCTCTGTGATGGTGATGGCAAACAGCTGCTTGTGCATGATATGGTCCACCGCCTGCTGAAGCTCCTGCTCAAAGAGCTCATCCGCCCCGGTCAGCGGAAGCTGGCAGCGCCTCTTCTCTGCAATCTCTTTGGCGCGTTCTTCGTATCCGGGAATCCGGGCTTTCAGAAGGCGCTTGGCAATCTCCCGCAGAAAAATCCCGCTCTTACATGCCGGGTCCAGAAAAGTGGTATTGGGATCTTCAAACAGCTCCTGGGGCAGCAGATCCAGCATTTGGTTTGCCACGTCAGGCGGGGTAAAAACTTCATCGCTGGAGAGGTTGGCCAGACAGGTTAAAACGTCCGGATTATAAACTTTCTCAAATGCATCAGACACAGTACAAAATTCCTCCTCTGTTCCTACTGCTGGTCCATCTTTTCTTCTCCCAAACGCCGGTAATGGCAAACATACTCCTGAATAAAGGTCCCTTCCCCTGCCGCTTCCTGCACCTCATTGCCGTACAGGGACTGCTGCACGCGTGCTGTTTTCTTCTCTTCCTCCCCGTTTAGCAGTTCTCCAAAGGTATAGTCCTTACGGTGCAAAAAGGCGTTGTTCTGCGGGAAGGTCCATTCAGAAAATACAATCGGGGTCTGCGTATCCTTCTGCTTTTCATCCACACAGTGAAGACTCAGCGCGTTGCCGCACACGATGTTTCGCTCCAGGATGAACCGAGCGGCCCGGCGTGTCTCGTCGTTACACTCCTTTTTGCAGACCGACTTGTAGCTTGTCGCCCAAATTTGGTAAAGCCGTTCCCGGCAGTGGGCGCAGTTATCGGCCAGAATATCCACGCCATACAAGCTACCCAAGGCAAGCAGGGAATTTCGTTCCCAGTCATAGGCGCTGCGGCGGTACTTTTCCTTTACGATCTCCAGCTTCCGCTGTAAAATTTCGGCCAAAAAGTTTCCGTCCCCACAGGCCGGTTCCAAAAAACGTGAGTCAATGCGCAGGCACTCCACAGCCACCAGGTCGCACATGGCCTTGACCTCCCGCTCACTGGTAAACACCTCGCCGTGGTCCGCAACCCGCTGCTTTGATTTAATCTGGGTCAACCAAACATCTTCCTCTCTGGGTGGATTAATATATAATATTCAACACTATTGTACCATCTCCCGGCCGCCCTGTCTAACCTTTTTTCCTGCCACACCATCTCCCATCCAAAACCACGTGCCCCTTGTACCGGCGTAAGGGATGCGCTACAATAGAGCTATCTGGAACCTGAAGAACCGATATCTGCGCAGGAAACGGCTGCATCTTCATCGAACAGGAGGTATCTTTGTATGCGTAAGAATTTTGGAGCCAAACCCTGGACCTACCCCCAGCCGGTGTTTATTCTGGCCACCTATGGGGAGGACGGCACCCCCGACGCCATGAACGCGGCCTGGGGCGGGATCAGCGAGGACAAGGAGCTGTCCATGTGCATCAGTGCAGGACACAAAACCACCGCTAACATTCTGGCCCGGAAGGCTTTCACCGTCAGCATGGCCACCGTGGACCAGCTGGTGGCCTGCGACTATGTGGGCATCGAATCGGGCAACAGCGTGGCCAACAAGGTGGAAAAGGCGGGCTGGCACACCACCCGCTCGGAATTTGTAGACGCTCCCCTCATTGACGAGCTGCCCATGGCGGTGGAGTGCCGCCTGATCAGCTACGATCCAAAGAGCTGCCGCCTGGTGGGCGAGATCGTCAACGTCAGCGCCGACGAGGCGGTGCTGGACAAGGAGGGAAAGATCGATCCGGACAAGCTCCAGCCCATCACCTTTGACCCTATCCACAGCGCCTACCGCAAGCTGGGCGAAAAGGTGGGCAACGCCTTCCAGGATGGAGCCAAGCTGAAATAATTAAAAAACTGCAAAAAAATCCGGGGGGATATTCAACGATATCCCCTCGGACTTTTTACGCTTCTTCCAGGACCAACGTCTGCCGCGCCCCGCAGCCCAGCTTCTTAAAATCGGAGAACAGACAGTCGATCCGTGTGGGCCGCACCCGGATCAGGTGCATGGGACTGCTCAGCTTCCGCAATGTGGCCAGCGGAATTTTCTGAAATGCCGCATGGGCGTTGTAGTCCTCACTGAAGGGTTCCACCAGCTCTGCCCTGCCCATGATCTGGACTCCATGGAGCTTGCCGAAGCCCTCATATTTATCAAAGATGGCAAGACAGACATTGGGGTTTTCCGCCAGGCCGACGAACTTTTTGCCCCCTTCGCTGAACATCCAGAAGCAGCCGTCGTGGTAGCTGTACTCGATGGGGGTGCAGCGCACATAGTTCCCGGTCCCGGTAGCCAGAGCACAGGTGTTATTATCCTGAATGTAGTCCTTCACCATGGCCCGCAGCTTTTCCCGCTCCAGCTTGACGCTGCCCGCATCCTTTTCATCCCAGTAGCGGGCTGCCTCCTGGAGATTCTCCTTGGTATAGTACGATGTATCCGGCATTTGCTTGCTCGCCTCCTCTGCCTTCATTTTACGCTTCCAGAAAGAAGAGGTCAATGTTTGTGCGTGCTGATCCATCCGACAGTTTCCAAACTGTTCCAGACTATCTAGTTTCCCTGCCTGGGAAGCAAAAGGATCACAGGCCCCGGCGGTCCGCCTGCTTGACCCGGTTTCGGTCATACGCCTTCCGGTTGGGCACCGTACGAGTGACCGGGTTCAGGCCATACCAGCTGCCGCGCTGCTTGGCATGGTATTCCCGCTGCCTTTTCTTGCTCTGCTTGTGTAAAGGCACCATCTGTACCATGAATGGAATCATCTCCTTTCCTTCTTTGTGACAACTGCGTTACATTTTTCTTTCAAACCTTGCATTTTCTAATAAAATCGGCTATATTGGTTTTCCCATGCAACGACTTATTTGACAAGAATGGAGGCGGTCTTCATGGCGATTACCCAATTTCCGGTGATTGATCCTGTGGCAACCGGTGCCAACATCACCCGGCTGCGCCAAGAGCGGGGCTTTACGGTGCGGGATATACAGCAGTTTTTTGGCTTTGAAGAGCCACAGGCCATCTACAAGTGGCAAAGGGGACAGAGCCTGCCCAGCATCGACAACCTCTACGCCCTGAGCGCACTGTTTCAAATTTCCATGAATGAGATCTTAGTCTCTTCTTCCCATATTAAATCCATTGAGCAGCAGGCCACGGCCTGCTGCTCAAGTCATTTCATGGGATATTGCTTCCGGGTACAGGGGGTATGGCAAAACTTCCGGGCCGCTTCGGCCCTTATCCGCCGGGATATTGATAGTCTGTCCTGCCAAAGGCCGATCTGACTCGTGCAATTTCCAGGCGACTTCATGATAAAAACACTCAGGTGAACCTAAACGATGGAGACGTATTCACACGGCGAAGCATAGAGGGAAGTTGCGGATGGACGAGAGGACAAGCAGAGCGACGGGCAAAGAGCAATGCGAAGGACGAAATCCAATCAGCATATATAGCTTTCATTTCCAGTCAACACATGTTGACTCCTCTGTACGACACGCAGCATCATAATTCATCTGCGTCTGAACCGGCCGTAAGAACCCTTCCATTTTGCCATACCCGCTATACCCGGACGTATAGCGGGCTTTCTTTTATTCTGGTGTTTCGGCCGTCACTGCCGTTCCATAAAGTCGGTCAGGATGGTGTCAAAGCTGTCGTTGAGGTCAAAGGGCAGCACATAGTCCACCTCCGTATTGACCAGGCACTTGTCCATTTCCATGGAGAGGGCATCAGATTTCTGCCCCAGAGAGGAGGCCAGGGCACGGATCTTATTTCGGTCAAAATCAATGGTGACCACCTGCTTGGCGTCACAGCGATACGCCACCTGATTTCCCTCGCCGTTAAACCGGTATCCGGTTCCGCCGTCTGTAATAATCTTTTCGCTATTGCGCAAGGTGGTCATGCCGCGGAAAACCCGGGCCAGCGCCTGCCGCTGCCGGTTGAGCCCCACTTCGCTGTCCAGATCCAGTGTCAGCTTGCCTTTGGCGTTTCGAATGGCCTGGCTGAGCTTCTCCCGCTCCTCCATCATGGCCATAAGAAACGCCGCAATCGCGTTGGCATGGCCGGCGTACTCGCTGGGGGCATTCTCTTCCACAACCAGGTCTTGGGCATCGTCCATGACCCTGCTGCGCAGGTGGGTGGTCTTTACCTTGACAATATTCCGGTGATCCTCCAGGATGTCCATGGCTTCGGACACAACGGACTGGAGTTTATTCTGCACCCGAAACGCATCCTTCAGGTTCATTTGTTCTACCTCCCTTTGATTCTTGTTGGGCTTATCATAATCCCCAGTGCTTTCTTTGTCATTAAACTGTTGGTTTAATCCTCGCTCATTTCCCCATTTCACTCGCGCATCAGGCACCCCGGGTCATGCCATTTGTATAAAAATACTTTTCCGTGCATGTGCTGTTATGGTATAATTCTACTTGGCTCATGGTGCTCCACATGAGCTGCGGGATTTAAAATATGCCGTTTTTTTACTCGGAACGGTTTAAACAACGGGAGGAAGATATCATGGAATCAAAGGAATCTCCAAAAAAACGTTTTTATCTCAAATGGCCCTGGAATGTAGTGGTCTATATTGTTTTGGTGGTAGTTCTGCGCATCTTTGCCATCCCGGTGATTCTCCTGATCATGTGGTGGAACAAGAAACAACAGCCGGATGGACCGGAGGAGGGTTACTGCCTCCAGCGGACCCATGGACGGCTTACCGGGCTGCTCTGGGCAGCCATCTTCCTGATTGGGGGCGGACTGGCCATCTGGCTTTTCCTGACGGCCCAGTCCATGCCCTACGAGGCGGAGCGGTTAAAAGAAGAGATGAGTTTCGGCTACTACCTGATTCCTGTGGCGGGAGCAGGTGCCATTCTGGTGGGTATCTTCCTGGCCTACCGAAGCCTGCGGGATGCCCTGGTCCCGGAAAAGAGCGCCCTGGCCCAGTCCATCCGTGACCAACTTCCCTACCCGGACGAAGCGCCCCCGGTAAAGAAGCTATTCGCCATGGTGGATCAGGACTTAAAGCAGAACGGTCAGTGGTGCGGCAAGCTGGGCGTGGGCAAGGAGTGGGTGCTGGGGGACGCTGTCTCCCGCATTTCCCGCATCCGGGGCGTATTCAGCCGGGTAGAGCAGCATATCCGCCGCGCGGGCAAACGCACCCAGGTCACTTACACCTATGAAATCCGGATCGTAGATGACCGCCGTGAGCTGCAGGTTACCTCCCTGCGCAGCAAGCAGGAAGTGGAGCAGGCCATGGACTGCCTGCGGCGGCGGGCCCCCGCTGCTGTGTTTGGGGTCTATGACTCCAAGGAGTACCAGAATCTGCTCTATGCAAAAGAGGAGGAACAGCAGTACGCCCAGGAGCGGGCCTACCGCCAGCGGAAAGCCCAGTTTGAGCAGCGGGAGCGAAAGGAGCAAGAGCGGCTGGCCCAGAACCAGGTGCTCACTCTGCCGGACGGCTCCGTGACCTCCCGCATTACCTGGGACACCATCTATCAGCTGCTGCGCCAGCCCAATCAGAAGGGAGAGACGGTTCCCTTCCAGCTGGTGCCCGGCATCCCCATCCAGGGGGAGGGACACACCTTCAGCCGTTTGGCCTGCCTAGCTGGCGGCGCGGCACAGCCCACCCGCATTCTGATGGAGGAGTACTCCGGCACGCCCGGCGTGCCCGGACAATACGCCTGGACCCGGGATGTAGCCGCCGGCGAGGCGGAAGATGTCCTGAGGGGCTGGCTTCGGGGAGAGATCCCCTCCTTGGAGAACTGGACAAAAATGGAGCGCTCCGGCCGCACCTGGCAGCAGGTGATGGAGCGTCCGAACAGGGGGCCTGTCCCCACTCCGCCCCAGCCTCACCGAGGCTGGCCCTGGCTTCTGACTGTGGGAGGCTATACGGGTAGCACATCTGACCTAAGCTGGACAGATATTGAGGAAAATCTGCGGGAGTTGAGCCAGGAGACGGACAGCTTCTTGATTTTAGAGCAGAAGGACCCACAAAATCCGGACCAATCCTGGTTTATCCAGTGTGCGATGGCCCTGGAAGGACCGGACACCGGAATGTATGCGGTGGAGATCGGTTGCTCTGATCCGAGCGGCCCCCTTTTGTGGGAGTGGATGACTCCTGATGTGCAGGATGTCATAGCCTATTTCTCGAATGCTTACTATCATAGAGGCCTGGATGTCTCCGGGTTTCGGGAGACGGAGCTTTGAAAGCTAAAAATGGGGAGGTGTCTCACGATGAAAGAGAGAATTGGATGCTGTGGGTTAGACTGTGAGGTGTGTGATGCCTATCGAGCCACGATCCATGACGACCAAGTACTGCGGGAGAAGACAGCCAAGCTGTGGGCTGCACTGAATCAGACGCCAATCCTGCCGGAGCATATCAATTGTCTGGGATGTCGAGGAGATGGAGTCAAGACGGTATTCTGCGAACACCTGTGTGACATCCGTCAGTGCGCTTTAAAAAAGGGCGTGACCACCTGCGGCGGCTGTCCGGAGCTGGAGAACTGCCAAACGGTAGGGGTTATCATCCAAAACAACCCAGATGCAAAGAAGAATCTAAAAGAAGTGATGTAGCTTACTGATCAGATTTGATGCGGTGGAAGGAGGTCATATCTATGGGACGGTTTTTCAGCGACCCGGTAGAACTGGCTTTGAAGTACATTTACTACGACCTGCGCGCCCGCCGGGGCCAGGAGGGCTTCCAGCTGCTTCAGCAGGCCGCGCAGGACGGGGATGCGGACGCCTGCTGTCTGCTGGCCCGGTGCCTGTACGGGCCGGAGTACACTTGGCCGGGGCACAATTTCCCTGTGGATGAGCAGGCGGGGGATGAGCTGATGCGACGCTCCGTGCTGGAGGGCAGCGCCATCGGGACGCTGCTGTCCCTGCGCTGCGGAGTAATGAACCGGAAGCTGGCCCAGGCCATGCCTCTGACTTTCCAGGAGGCCTTTGATACCGTGCTGGACAAGGCGGAGCACGGGGAGCCTCTGTGTCAGATGATCATCGGCAATGCGTACTACTGGGGCGATTTTCCGGAAATCGAGGGCAAGACCCGGGAGGATTTCGACAGCGACGATGCGGTTCAAAGCTATCTGCGGGAGAATTACGCTAAGTGCGAGGAATGGCTGTGGAGGTCCCTGCGCAGCGGCCTCGCCAGCGGCGGCGTCAACCTGGCCAATTTCTATCGGGAGGGGAAAACGGGGCTGATCTCTCCCCGGCCGGAGAAAGCCATCGAGGTGTACCGCTATGGGGCGGAGAAGGGGTATCCCAGTTACTTCTTCTACTATGCCAACGAGCTCTATGACCAGGAAAACAAGGGGGAGGCCTTTGACCTCTACCGCAGGGCGGCGGAGGCGGGGGAGCCCCGGGCCTTCTTCTGGGCGGGCTACTCCTATGAGCTGGGGGAGGGAGTACCCAAGGACAACGCCAGGGCCGCCCAATATTATCAGCAGGCACTCTCGGCGCCGATCCAGGAAAAAGTAAACCCTGCTAACCGATTGGGCATGTGCTACTATGACGGGCGCGGCGTGGAGCGGGATTACGCCAAGGCCTTTCAGCTGCTCAAGTGGGCGGAGGACCACGGCGGTCCGGCCATGCTTTACTATCTGGGTGCCTGCTACGCCAACGGCCAGGGGACCCAGCAGGACTACGCCAAGGCCTTTACTTATCTGAATCGGATCGACTGGGACTGCCCTCACGCGTTTTATCTTCTGGGAAAGATGTACTGCAACGGCCTGGGTGTTCCAAAGAACATTGCAAAGGGTGTGGAATATCTTCAGAAGGCCGGCGATTATGTAGAAGTCAAAGAGGAATTAAGACACTATAAAAAGACGCTCTTTGGCAAGTGGGTACGGCGGTAACAAGGCCCATCGGACCGCTCTAACTTTCCGCTTCTCTGATTGCGTTTCCCTCCGCAAAAAGCCGCAGGCCAAATCGGTCTGCGGCTTTCTGCATTCATTACTGGATCCGAAATCCCGTTGCACAGTGATCAAATACATAGGCAAAGCGTTCCTCATTGGTGGGAAACTCCAGCGCCTCAAAGCTTCCTTTTTCCACCCGTTGAAACGATACAATATGATCTGTCCAGTTGATCCAGAGCTTAAAAGTCCCCTGTATGTCAGTTTCCCCGCTCACATTCTTGTCTCCCTTCTGTCGGTATTGTATTGACTACATCGGCACGCTATGTACCAGGGTTTCCATCTCATTTTGATTGGCTGCTATTTCCCGATCTGCGTCGGCCATCATCGTGCGCAGATGGTCTAACACGCTGCAGATCTGGGTTCGGGTCGCCTGCACCTGATCCTGGGACTGGTGGATCTGGTCCAACACAGTCCAGTCGGCAAGCAAGCCGTCAAAGAAATAGTCGGCAAAACGAAGAAATCCATCGATACTCACCTGAAGATCAGCGTTGATGGTCACATCGGCCAGCTCCGTTTTAAAAGCCCGGAGCTGGGATTGCAGACGCTCCACCGCCTCCTGGGCATCGTCAAGGTGTCCATGTTTGGCCAGGTCGCTGATCAGCCCTCCGCCAAATAAGTCCAAGGTACCCCATCCCTCCGCACTGTCCAGGCTGGATAAAATCTGATCTGTGCTGGAGAGTGCGGCATTTCCGGCCTCCATCGCCTCTCGAAGTTCCTTTTTCTGGATCTCCAGATAGGCGGCACGCTCCTCCATCTGCAGAATCTTGGCTGCCGTCTCTCCGCCCTGATTTTTAACCGCCTGGATTTTTCCGTCCAAAACAGCCTGATATCGGGCTTCACATCCCTGCAGTCTGTCCAGCTCCGACTCACACCGCTGCAAGTCCATTTCCACGCCTGCCAGCTCCCTGGCTGCGGCGTCATATTTCACTTTGGCCGCATAGGCCTCCTGCCGTTCCTCTGTCAGTTTCTCGTCCATTTTTCCAACAACATGGTAGAAAAATGCCGCAAGGCTGCGGCCCTCCAGCCGATCCACATCCTCCTGTTCCTCTACCATGACCTGCTTGAGCTCCTCTACCTGCCCGGTCAGGGTATCACGCTGGCGATGCAATTCACGCCGGGCTGCCTTCAGCTTTTTCTTTCTGGCGCACTGATCCTGCAAAAGACGCAGCTGTTCATCATAGTAGCTCACCACACTCTTCTCCTTTCCTCGCATTAAAATGCAATTCTCTCTTTCTCTTTTACAAAAAGGGGCCTCCCATCTCTGTGAGGCCCCCAGCAGGACTGCCTATGGTTCCATTTTCTCAGGGCTGGCCTTTTTCAGTGTGACTTCAAGCCCCAGGTTCTCCGCATAGACAGGTTTTTTCTGGAGCATATCCATCAAATGTATGGTCTTGATCCGGGTTTTTACATCCATCTCAATCACCTCACAGCTGGACTTCACAGCGTGTTTCCTTTTTGCTACAAACATATCTTAACATTTTACCGGTCCGAAATACATCACTGAATCCGAAAATTAAGACGGGCTATTTCCACTGAAACAGCAAATATCCCGCTCCTTCTGCATGATGATAGAATCATGATATGGGGCCCCGCCGAACAGGCAACGAATCCTCCCCCTTGAAGCAGACCGAAACCTTTTCCAATTTGAGGCTTTGACGACAGCGCATTTCAATGGTATCATTTAACAGCTGCCCTGTGGCCAAGGCGGGGACAGGCTGTTCTGCCCCGCCCTTGACCAATCGCTCTTCGAGCACCGTGGCTCAGAGTGTGGGATAGAACACATGAATCAACATACAGTTCGCTTCAAATAGGAGGATATTACGATGGAATACAACAAAGCAATCCGCAATATGGAGATTGGCGACGAGGTAGAAGGTTTTTATATTTTAAAGGGGGCCTATCCTAAGGTCACCGCCAACGGCAAGCCCTTTCTGAACGCCACCCTCTCCGACGCCTCCGGATCCATGGAGGCCAAGGTATGGGACTACCCCGGCCCCATCAATGCCGCAGACGAGGGAAAGGTAGTCAAAATCCAGGGTACCGTAACAGAGTTCCGTGGGGCCTCTCAGGTGACCATCGAGAGCATCCGGCTGACGGATCAAACGGACCACTATGACGTCGCCGCGCTGGTCCCGGTCGCCCCCATTGATGCGGACCTCGCCCTCTCCAACGTGTTGGAGCTGCTGAACTCCATCCAAGATGAGGACTACAAGCGCATCGCTCTTGAGCTGTTCCGCCGTCACAAGGAGACGTTCCAGCAAATCCCCGCCGCCAAAAGTGTGCACCACGGCTTTCTCAACGGCCTTCTGATGCACACCGGGAACATGATGAAGATGGCCGACTTTCTTGCCGGGCTCTACTCCGATACCGTGGACCGCAGTCTGCTGATCGCCGGCACCTTTGCCCACGATCTGCAAAAGGAGACGGAATTTGCCCGCTCTGAACTGGGTCTGGTGACCGGCTACTCCATGAAGGGGCAGCTGCTGGGCCATCTGGTGATGGGTGCTCAAGAGGTAGGACAGGTCGCCCGGGAGCTGAATCTTCCGGAGGAGAAGTCCGTTCTGCTGCAGCATCTAGTGCTCTCCCACCACGGGGAGCCGGAGTACGGAGCAGCAGTACGTCCCATCTGCGCAGAAAGTGAGCTTTTGTCCTACATTGATCAGATCGACAGCCGGATGGAAATTTACCGGGAGGCGTTTGACAAGCTGGAGGAGGGAGAGTTCAGCAACCGGATCTTTGCTCTGGAGAAGCGGGTCTACAAGCACTCCATCGGTTGAGTGGGGCTCAAATTGTTCTATGGAACTTTCCCAACAACTCAACAAAGAGCACAGTCCGCTCCGACGGAGCACATCAGAAATGCCTAACATCTATTTTTGATTATTCAAAATGAGCATTAGACATTATAACTGCTTTGTTTTAGAATGCAGATGTCCTGATCAGACATCTGCATTCTTTCATTTTGGGAGGAACATCATGACGATCCTAGAGGCGAGCGAACGCTATCAGATCCCCATAAACATCTTGCAGGAGTATGAGAGCTGGGGACTGTGCGGAGCCGTAAAGCAGGTCATGGGTGCCTGGCAGTACGATGACACGGATCTGGAGCGGCTGAGCATTATCATGACTCTCCATGACATTGGCTTTACTACCGAAGAGGTAAAGACATACATGCGCCTGCTGCTGGAGTGCGAGGATTCCTGCCTCCAGCGCCTGGAGATGTTGGAGCAAAAACGCCGCGCCGCACTGGACGAGATCCATTTCAAAGAGCACCAGCTCCAGCGTCTGGATTACCTGCGTCATGAGATCCGGAAAACACAACAAAGCGGAGAAGATCAAGGATGAGGCACATTCTTTTCGTTCCTCATTCTGGCTGGAATTTTCACCGTGTACAGAGCAGCGCAGAAAGAATTATCTCGCACCGCCAGACCATCCCAATGTCCATCTCCCAAGAACTAATTGCACGCGAATTATATAGATTTTACATATAGATCTATATTATATATCGATATTTGTTATCCACTTAGGTCAGTGATACAATTAGATTAGAAACACATATGGAAGTGCGGTCATGGGCATTGTGCCCCCAGCCACCGCCAAGCAAGGAGGATATACAATGAGTAAAAACGTTTTAGTGATCTCTACCAGCCTGCGGCAGAACAGCAACTCCGACCTGCTGGCTCAGCAATTCGCCCAAGGTGCCCGGGAGGCCGGCCATTGTGTGGAGGTGATCTCCCTGCGGGGCAAGAACCTGCAGTTCTGCAACGGCTGCATGGCCTGTCTGAAGGCACCCCGCTGCGTCATTCAGGATGATGCCAACGCCATCGCGGAAAAAATGGGGGCCGCAGAGGTTATCTGCTTTGCCACCCCGGTCTACTATTACGAGATGTCCGGCCAGATGAAGACCCTGCTGGATCGGGCCAACCCCCTCTACTCCGCCGACTACCAGTTCCGGGACATCTACCTGCTCACCGCCTCTGCGGAGGATGACAGTGCCTCAGACGGCCCGGTACATGGTCTGGAGGGCTGGATTGACTGTTTTGAGCAGGCCAAACTGGCCGGTGTAGTCCGGGGCGGCAACGCCAACGACCCCGGAGAGATGGCTCAGGAAAAGCTGACTGCCGCCTATGAGATGGGCAAACATGTGTAAGGAGGAACCTACATGCATTCCAAATATAACGGATATTCCTTTCCTCTGCGGGATACTGTGACCCGGGAGAAGATTCGCTTTCACAACCGTTACGGCATCGAACTGTGCGGTGACCTGTATCTGCCCCACGGCGTTTCCGGAAAACTGTCTGCTGTGGCGGTGTCCGGCCCCTTTGGTGCAGTAAAGGAGCAGTGCTCCGGCCTGTACGCTGAGGAACTTGCCTCCCGGGGCTTTGCCGCCCTGGCCTTTGACCCCTCCTTCATCGGGGAGAGCGGCGGCGAAGTGCGCAACGTGGCCTCCCCTGACATCAACACGGAGGACTTCTCTGCCGCCGTGGACTTCCTCGCCACCCGGGACTTTGTAGACCCAGAGAAGATCGGCATTCTGGGGATCTGCGGCTTTGGCGGCATGGCCTTGAACGCCGCTGCCATGGACACCCGCATCAAGGCCACGGTGGCCTCCACCATGTACGACATGACCCGGGTCAACGCCAAGGGCTACTTTGACTCTGCCGACAGCGCCGACGCCCGGTTTGAGACACGAAAAGCACTCAACGCCCAGCGCACCGAGGATTATAAGGCTGGGACCTACGCCCGGGCGGGCGGTGTGGTGGATCCCCTGCCGGAGGACGCCCCCTTCTTTGTCAAAGACTACTACGACTACTACAAAACGGAGCGGGGCTACACCGAGCGCTCTCTCAACTCCAACGAGGGCTGGAACGTGACCTCCTCCCTGTCTTTCCTTAACATGCCCATCCTGCGCTACTCAAATGAGATCCGCAGTGCGGTGCTGATGATCCACGGGGAGAAGGCCCACTCCTGCTACTTCAGCAAGGACGCCTTTGCCGACATGGTAAAGGACAACCCCAACACCGACAACAAAGAACTGCTCCTCATCCCCGGCGCGGTCCACACCGACCTCTATGACCGCAAGGACATCATCCCCTTTGCTAAGATCCAGCAGTTCTTCCAGGAATATTTCAAGTAAACACAGATTAGGAGGCATTTGATATGGCAGTCAAGCAGACAGCGGGCAGAGATGCTCTGGGGCAGTTTGCCCCCAAGTTTGCCCAACTCAACGACGACGTGTTGTTCGGCGAGGTATGGAGCCGGGAGGATAAACTCTCCCTGCGGGACCGCTCCCTCGTCACCGTGGTGTCCCTCATGTCCCAGGGTTTGGTGGACAGCTCCTTCCAGTACCACTTGACCACGGCGAAAAATAACGGCATCACCCGGGAGGAGATTGCGGAGATCCTCACTCACGCCGCCTTCTACGCCGGCTGGCCCAAGGCCTGGGCCGCCTTCCGCATGGCCAAGGAGGTCTGGGGCGAGGAGGACGGAAAGGACGGCAAAAGTCAGCACCAGAAGGAGATGGTATTCCCCATCGGCGCGCCCAACAATGCCTTTGCCCAGTATTTTGTGGGCCAGAGCTACCTGCACCCCCTCTCCACCAGTCAGGTAGGCGTGTACAATGTTACCTTTGAGCCTGGCTGCCGCAACAACTGGCACATCCACCACGCCGCCAAGGGCGGCGGACAGATGCTCATCTGTGTGGCTGGCCGGGGCTGGTATCAGGAGTGGGGCAAGGAGCCCCAGGATCTCCACCCCGGTGACGTGGTCAACATTCCCACGGGGGTCAAGCACTGGCACGGCGCCGCCGCCGACAGTTGGTTCTCTCACCTGGCCCTGGAGGTCCCCGGTGAAGACTGCTCCAACGAGTGGCTGGAGGCCGTGTCTGACGAAGCGTATTGCAAGCTGGGCTGAGCACAGCACTTGTCCAGGTATGCCTCTTCCATTCCAAAGAGACAAGTTATATCTTTCAAATAATATGCAGGCCCTCCGGCATAGTCGGAGGGCCTGCTTTTTCATCGGTTTTTTACTTTACAGATCAGCTGTGTCATGGTTCCCATAGGACAGTAGACACACCAGCTGCGGGGCTTGAACAGAATCATCGTCACCAGTCCCAGCACGGTGGATGTGAGCATTACGCTGTAAAAGCCAAAGGCAAACTGGGCAACCCCCGGATGAAGGATGGTTCCATGATAAGCCCAGTGCCAGGGCAGCTTGAAAGTCCACAGGAGGGTAACCACCTGTTTTAGATCAGTGACCCCGGCAAACACTAAGTAGGTGTTCCACAGCATCACAAAGAACATGGCAAAAAAGAAGATCAAAAATCCGTAACGGAACCCCTTGCTCTTCATCCATTTGGGGATGTCGTGTTTCCGGGACAGGCCAAACCGGCCGCCCAGCAGAGAAAACAGCTGGCCCCTGCCGCAGTAGCGGTTGCAGTAGCCCTTTGTTCCACCTACAATGGATATGAGAAGGGGAATAAAAAAGCACAGAAGGCCCAGCCAGGCAAACAGAATATTGAAGAAACCCAGTACCAGATAGGTCAGCGACGCGATCCACAGATAGTCATACCACTTCTTTTTCATACCGCCGCCTCCCGAATCTCAATCACCGACGCGGGACACTCCCTGGCGCACTTCCCACAGCCCACACATCTCTCTAAATCCACCACTGCCCGGATGCCCCGGTCAATGGAAATGGCCCCCAAAGGACACACCTTCACACAGCAGCCGCAGGCCACACAGTCTTCGGATACCCTTGCCTTCTTGGGTACACGTTTTGCGTTTGTCATAAAAAACCTCCATCCGCACGTTGTGGTACTTAAGATAGCAGATCTGGCAGAGTGGTTCTGTGACGTCATCACATAGCTCTATGCTGTGTAAGCCCTGCTGAGAACAAAAAATATGCACGTCTCCTCTGGGGGAAACGTGCACGTTTTTATTTGCTTGAAGTGGCCTGTGTTATCAGGCTTCCACCATATCTCGGGCAAAGAGGGCGGCACCCAGAGCGCCGCACAGCTGGGCCCGGTCGCTGACCACCAGCTTGGTACCCAGCTTCTCCTCCAAGGTCTTGACCAGGCCCTGGTTTTTGGACACGCCGCCGGTCATCATGTAGTGCTCCTCTCCCCCGACCCGCTTGACCAGGGACGCTGTCTTGGAGGCCACCGCCTTGTTTAGGCCGTGGACAATGTCATCGGTGGGCTTGTTCTGGGCAATGAGGGAAACTACCTCCGACTCAGCAAACACGGTACACATACTGGAGATGGTGATGTCCTCCTGGTAGTGTAATCCGGACTTGCTCATCTCGTCCAGGTTCATCTCCATGGTGCGGGCCATCATCTCCAGAAACCGCCCGGTTCCCGCCGCGCACTTGTCATTCATCACAAAATTGACCACACTGCCGTCCTCATCCAGGCGAATCACCTTGCTGTCCTGTCCGCCGATGTCGATGACAGTGCGCACGGTGGGGTCCAGATAGTGGGCACCCCTGGCGTGACAGGTAATCTCGGTGATGCTCTTATCTCCCTCGGTGATGGCGGTGCGGCCGTAGCCGGTGGTGACAATGGCGTCAATGTCCTCCCGCTTCAGATGGGCGGTCTCCAGGGCCTGCTCCAAGGCCCGCTCCGCGCCGATAGCTGCCCCTGCTCCGGTGGGCAGAATGATACCGGTCAGCATGTTTCCCTCCCGGTCCAGAATCACTACGTCGGTACTGGTGGAACCGCTGTCGATGCCCGCAAAATATCCCTTTCCCATTTTCTTCTCCTTTCCCTCACACCGGCTGGCGTCCAGGCTCTCTGCAAAGGCCTCCAGGCGGGTCAGCAGCTGCCCGCTGCTCTGGAGGGTATAGTCTGACTCAATTTTCAGCAACGGCACCGCTAGGTTCTGCTTTACCTGGGCGTACTCAAAGCTGTAAAAATCGCAGAATTTGACCGTGTGGTAGATGATCCCCTTCAGGCCGGGGTCATGGAACAGCCGCTTGCGCCCCGTGTTATCCATCATGCGCATGCAGGGGATCTGGCCCAGCAGTTCTCCGGCGTACCACCCCATCAGCCCATCAAAATCTGCATTTTCCGGAGGCAGCATCTCCCCCACGGAGCGGTTGTTGACACAGGTCTCATTTTCCACCGGGTAGGGCATGGCCTCCTGCACCATCTCATAGAGCTCCTGGCCCATCCGGGCGCCCAGCACGCTGATGTGAGGTCCGTTGACCCGCTCAGGCTTATGGAAGGCCGCCCGGAAGGCCGCCTCGTCAAACGTGGTCCCCTTGTAGGCGCTGTACGCCTTGGCCAGCCCCTTGAGCTGGATCACCGTGCGCTCCCGGCTGCACTCCCCCTCGCTGTGGAGCATGTCCACCAGGTACAAGAAGTCCAGCTTGCCGCTCTCCTCCAGCACATCGCACACGCTGCGGATGGTATCGCAGCAGTTGACCAGAACCAGCTCCTTCACTTTGCCGCTCATCACCGCCTCAATGAGGGACTTGCCAAAGCCGCAGATGTTGGGGTGGGCGATCTGGTCAGCCAGGTCGAAGCCCTGAGGCATCCCATTGAGATTTTCGCATTGGGCCCCAAAGGCGGCCAGCAGTTCAATGGGGGTGTATTTACATACGTAATAGGTCTTATTCACAGCTTGTTCTCTCCCCTCCCAGCATTTCCAGAAACGCTTCCAGGCGGGTGGAGGTCTGTCCTTCGCCGCCATGGCTGCGGTCGCAGCCGTCGCCGTCCAGAACCAGCAAGGGCAGCCCCTGCTCTTCAAACTTCTTCTTGGCCAGCTGAGCGGCTCCCAGGGTGTGCTTGCAGCCCCAGTGGTTGAACCACACCACGCCGTCCGCGCCGGCCTCCTTGGCGTGGCGGATACCGGCCTCGATGCGGCGCAGGGCGCTGCCGTTCAGAGAATGGTAGACCATCCGATAGGCCATGGCCTCAAAGGGCTTTTCCGGGTCAAAGTCCGGCTCACAGGTCTGACTGAGCTCGCAGCCTATGATTTGCGCCTCCTCCCGGAAGGACAGGGCATGGCGCACCGCATCCGACCAGAATGGGATGGTGTGCATCCAGTAGATCCGCTTGCCTCGGGCGGGGGGTGCCTTCTGAATGTCGGCATAGAGCCGGTCCACATAGTGCTCCACCTGCTCGCTCCCCAGCAGAATGTTGTTTACCATGCCGCTATATAGAGGCGTGACCAAGTCAGAAGGCACATACTTGTCCGCCCGCGCCCGCTGGCAGTCCCGGAATTTCTCCAAGGTACGGCGGCTGCGGCGCAGCCGTACTTTGAGAGCCTCCGCATCGATCTTACGTCCCGTCACCTGCTCCAAAAAGCCGGCCAGCTTCCGCAGCTGATCGGCCACGTAGGCGATGTTGTCCTCATTTTGCTGCATGGGGACATCAATGGAAAAATACGGAATCTTGTACATCTCGGCCAGGCGGCGGAAGGTCAGCAGATTGGCATCACAGGTGAGATTGGTGTAGACGATGCACTTGGGCCGGGGCAGCACCCCCTTGTCCGCTGCACCCAAAAAGGTCTTATGGTAGCTGCACAGGGTCTCGGAGATGCCGGCGTTCTCCGCCTGCTGCAAAAAGATCCGCTCCGCCTGGGAGCCGGACAGATAGCAGGAGAATCCCTCTACATTGTAAGGGTTCAGTCCCGCCTCCAAAAGGATCTCACTGGGGGTAAAGACGCTGACAATGGCCGATGACTCCGGCTTTTGCAGCGGTTTGAGCATGGCGTCCATCATAACGGTCGCCAGATATTGATCCGCAGGAAGCAGGCGTTTGTCCGGCAGCACCCTGTTTTTTAAATTTTGGGCCTCCCAGCCCAGCTTCAGCAGCCCCTGGGCCCGGTCAGGGTGGGGCTCACTCCACTGGGATACAACGCGGCCAAAGGTTTGTACTACTTGCATGATATTCCCTTTCTCAGTCCATGGAAATCAACCCGATGTCTTTTTTCTGGCCTGTTATCCAGAAAAAACGGCGGGTTCTTCGACCAAAACAGCCAAAAAACCCGCGCAGCAAACAGACATGCAGGCGCGCAACATTTCGAATGTACGTATTTTATCACCGAAACTTCACAAATTCAATTGGGTTTCTGCCGCCGTTTTTCTCCGCTTTTTCCCAGAAAACCAGACGTCTCTCCTTCTGCTGTTTTCTTTGTACTGCATACGTTTGGCTCTTGTATCCAGATGATCAGCCGCCTATAATAGACTGCGACATCCACCATAAGGAGGGGAACCGCAATGTGGGGCTTGTTTGCGGTGGGTTCCGCATTTTTTGCCGGCATTACAGCTGTTCTGGCAAAATGCGGGATCAAGAAAACAGATTCCGACGTGGCCACTGCCATCCGCACCATCGTAGTATTGATCTTTTCATGGTTGATGGTATTTTTGGTGGGCTCCGCCTCCGAGATAACCAGGATTTCCGCCTTTACCTGGCTGTTTTTGATTCTATCCGGTTTGGCCACCGGCGCCTCCTGGCTGTGCTACTTCCGGGCGCTCCAGCTGGGGGACATCAATAGAGTGGTCCCCATTGACAAATGCAGCATCGTTCTCACCGTGCTACTGGCCGTCGTTTTCTTCGGCGAACCGCTGGGCATGAAAAAACTGGTGGGTCTATGCGCCATCGCTGCGGGAACCCTGCTGATGATCCAGAAAAAAGAGAGCACTGCCCAGGCGTCTGGCTTCTCCTGGCTTATTTACGCCGTCCTGTCCGCTGTGTTTGCCAGCCTGACCTCCATCTTTGGGAAGGTTGGCATCACCGGAGTGGAGTCCAATCTGGGTACCGCCCTGCGCACCGGAGTGGTTCTAGTCATGGCGTGGCTGGTGGTGTTTTTCAAGGGAAAGCAACCCTCTGTCCGTGGAATCCCCGGCAAGGAGTTGGCCTTCATTTTGTTATCCGGCATCGCTACCGGCTGCTCCTGGCTGTGCTACTACAAAGCCCTGCAGGACGGCCCGGCCAGCGTGGTGGTCCCTATTGACAAGCTCAGCATTTTGGTGACCATCGGTTTCTCCTACGTAGTATTCCGTGAGACCCTCTCCCGGAAGGCTGGCATCGGGCTAGTCTGCGTGGTCCTGGGCACACTTCTGATGCTGTAAGAGCATTTCCCCATAAAATATCCCCTGCCTCTGTGGAGTTTAACCCGTTTTCTCACAGAAGCAGGGGACTTTTATTTTGTTGTCTTATGGTCTGTATCCTCCTGGTCCTCTGTGTCCGTGGGGAGGGGGTGCCATGCCCCCGTCTCTCTGTCCCCTATCAGGCAGCGCTTCACCCAGTTCAGTAGGGTCTCCACCAGATGAAACCAGAGATTTCCCAACACAAAGATTCCCACCAGGACCAGAAGGAACGCACCTAGTGCACCCGGAGACATTGAAGCCGCCTCACTTGGTGGCAAACCGATTCAGAAAGAACTCGGTGAAGGCGGCCAGCTCCTCCTCCTGGGACACGTAGACATACAGCGACTCATCCTCCAGCCAGTCGTAGGCGTTGATGCCCAGGTAGCTCTTTTTGTCCGGATAGATGATAAAGGCGTCCGTGGGGTATTTGTTGCGGTAGGCCTTCAGGATCTCGCTGCGGCGGTAATAGGTGGGGTCGCCGCAGCCGGAGAGGTCCGGCACGGTGGGCACTGCCACGATGGTCTGGCTGTCCTCATTCCAGCCCACAATGAGATTGCCGATCTTGGTCTTGCTGCCGTGGACAAAGCCGTAATTAAACCGGGACACATCTTCTGTATACCCAAAGATCAGCCGGTAATCGTCTCCGTTCTCCACCACTTGGTTGAAGAGCTGCCGCATTTTCTTTGCGTTGGCGTTGCTCTTCTCCATGTCGATCTCGGGACCTTTGAATAGCTTGCTGAAAAATCCCATGGTCGTTTCCTCCTAAATATCATATGGTTTTCTTCACGCGGCTAGGTTGCCGCGGTATGAACAGGTACTGCCTGGTCCTCATGTTATAATAAAAATGATTTTTCTATTTTGTCTTTATTTTGGATGAAAAAGAATCCGCCGGAGCTGCCGCACTCCGTCCGGACGGATTCTATACTAGGTTGTTTCCCGCAGCCCCTCCAGCCAATTCACGATGGCGTTGATCTGGATATCTACCGTCTCGTCCGCTGCCTGGGGAACAAACAGGGGCAGGGTATCGGGAATGGCCCGGCGGATGATCATGACCGACAGGCTGAGATTGGTGAAGAGACTGATCCGCTCCCGGGTCGCCCCCACGCCAAAGCACTCCAGCAGGCTGCCAAACAATCTGGCCTGTTTCTCCCGGAACATGCAGTAGCTCTCTTTTGAGAGCCGCCGGAAAATGCGCTGCTGATCTTCTACGGTCAAAACCGCAATTCCGTTTCGTTCTCCGTAACAGCAGGAGCGGATAAACTGTTCCACCCCATCCCGCCAGGAGCGTTCCGGATCTTCCATCAGACTTTTGGCGTAGGCCAAAATCTTAGGCTGCTGGAGGTACAGGGCCTCCACCACCAGATCCTCCTTGGTGGGAAAGAAGGTATAGAAAAAGGTGCGGGAGATGCCCACCGCCTTGTAAATCTGCTCCACCGTGGTGTGCTGGACCCCCTGTTTAGCCATCAGCTCCAGCGCGGTGGTCATCAGGGAAGCACGGATCTGTTCCCGTTCCTGCTCCGAATACGCGACTTTAGGCATGGCTACCTCCCCCAAATAAAGATAGAATATAAGAATTGTTTTTATTCTATCACAGCTGTCTCCATAATACAAGAAGAAGATGTACTGCTTCCACAAAGTGCACCTTCTCCCTTGCTTTCCTCCCCGGGGGTGGCATACAATAGATGACAAACAATGTTCCGTTTCACAGGAGGAACCCTTTCATGCAGACATCCAACGACTTAAAAAACCTGCTCTCCCGCATCGACCGGAGGAGCTATCCCGCCTACAAGGACACCCGGGGAACCTACCAGTTCCCCGGCTATGTGCTGTCCATTGACCACGTGCAGGGGGACCCCTTCGCCGCGCCCTCCAAGGTGAGCATCCACGTAGTCGGGCGGCAAGCTAGCTTTCCTGCCGAGCTCTACCGGCTGCCCTGTCAGCGTATTGCGCTCCAGGACGAACTGACCCGCCAGTTTGGCCGCCTGGCAAATCAGTCCTCTTTCCAGGCCAAGGGCTCGGGACACAGCGGCCTCATCTCCATCAGCCGCTGCGGCCAGGAGGTGCTGGAGCGCACCGCCTGTCAGCTCAACCCCAACACTGGTGAGATCGTTCTGCGCCTGGAGGTGGGCTTCCCCGCCAATGGCCGCACCATCAATGCCAGGGAGCTGGAGAAAATTCTCTTTGACCTGCTTCCCCGGTGTGTGCAGTCCAGCCTGTTCTTCCGCAATCTGGACCAGACACGGCTCCAGGCCATTGCCGATCTGGCAGAGGACCAGCAGGTCATTCGGGACATGCTGCCCCAGCTTGGACTGTGCGCCTTTGTGGCCGACGGGAGCATCCTGCCCCGGGCCTCCGGCGTCTCTGCCCTGCCCATGAAGGACGCGGTCCCCTTCCACTCCCCTCAAGAGCTGTCGGTGACCCTGGAACTGCCCCACCGGGGCAAACTCACCGGCATGGGAATCCGGCAGGGGGTCACGCTGATTGTCGGCGGCGGCTACCACGGGAAGTCCACCCTGCTCAAGGCCCTGGAGCTGGGGGTCTATAATCACATCGCCGGGGATGGCCGGGAGTATGTCATTACCGACCAGAGCGCCATCAAGATCCGCTCCGAGGACGGCCGCAGCATCTGCCGCACCGACATCTCCATGTTCATCAACGACTTGCCCAACGGGAAGGACACCACTGCCTTTGTCACCGAGGACGCCAGCGGCAGCACCTCCCAGGCGGCCAACGTGGTGGAGGCTCTGGAGGCGGGGACCTCCCTGCTGCTCATCGACGAGGACACCAGCGCCACCAACTTCATGGTCCGGGACGAGCTGATGCAGCGGGTCATCCACCGTGACATGGAACCCATTACCCCCTTCATTGACCGGGTCCGGGAGCTCTATACCCGCCAAGGTGTCTCCACCATCCTGGTGGCCGGGAGCTCCGGGGCCTACTTCCACGTGGCGGACACCATCCTCCAAATGGACCGCTACGTCCTCAAGGACATCACTGCACTGGCCAAACAGGAGGCCGCCGCGTTCCCGGCTTCCTCCACCCCCTTGCCCCCTGCTGACGCTCCCAGTTTTCAGCGCTGCCCCAGCCCTTCTCCGGAATTTCGCGGCGACCGCATCAAGCTCAAAGCTCTGGGCCGGGACGGGGTGTCCATCAACCGGGAGACCATCGACCTGCGATATGTGGAGCAGCTGCGGGACGGGGAGCAGTCCGCCGCCCTGGGCTACGCCATGGTGTATGCCCAGCAGCACCTTATGGACGGGAGACACACCCTGCGCCAGATCGTGGCGGAGCTGGAGGCTCTGATGGACCAGAAGGGCCTGGAGACCCTGTGCGGGAACCGCTTCAGCGTCCCCTTCCTCGCCCGTCCCCGGAAGCAGGAGCTCTTCGCCTGCTTTAATCGCCATCGAGGCTTACGGCTATAAGGATAAGCAAGTTTATTCCCCTTACGAAAATACGCCGCAGAGCAGCTGCTCTGCGGCGTATGGCATTTCTCAGGAAATCAGAAGAATACCTGGGACTCTACTGGAGCTGTACTGGCAAGGAGTTTTCCTTTCCGGTAGTTGCGCAAGATGGGCGCATCGTAGTTCAGGGCGTCGTACCAGTCCTTGGCGTCCAGGATGACGAAGTTGGCGTCCTTCCCCTCCCCAATGCCGTAGTCATCCCCCAGGTGGAGGGTGCGGGCAGCGTTGGTGGTGACAAAGTGGTAGGAGTTGACGATCTCGTCATAGCCCAGCATATGGCCGGTATACAGGCCCATAAAGACCTGGTCCCGCATCTTGGCATTGCCCAGGGGGTTCCAGGGATCAAAGATATCATCGGAGCCGAAGGAGACGTTGATGCCCTCGTCAGTGAGCTCCTTCACCCGGGTCATGCTGCGGCGCTTAGGATAGGTGTCGGCCCGGCCGCCCAAGTGGACGTTGACACAGGGGTTGGCCACAAAGTTAATGCCGGAGAGTTTGAGGATGCGCATAAGGCGGATGACATAGGCATTGTTGTAGCTGTGCATGGCGGTGGTGTGAGAGGCGGTGACCATGTCCTTCATGCCCGTCTCATAGGCCCGGGTGGCCAGGGTCTCCAGCCCCCGGGAGGCCTCGTCATCAATTTCATCACAGTGGACATCAATGAGCTTATTGTACTTCTGGGCTAGGTCAAAGCAGATGTTCAGGGACTCCACGGAGTACTCCCGGGTAAACTCGAAGTGGGGGATGGCTCCCGCCGCGTCGGCTCCCATTTTCAGGGCTTGCTCCAGAAGCTCCGCCCCCTTGGGGTAGCTCAAGATGCCGTACTGGGGGAAGGCCACGATCTGGATGTCCATGTAATCCCGGACCTCCTCCCGCAGCTCCAGGATGGCCTCCAGAGCAGTGAGCTTAGGGTCGTTGATATCCACGTGGGTGCGCACATATTGGATGCCGTTGGCCGCCTGCATGCGGATGGCCTTGTTGACTCGCTCCTTCACCTCCTGCTTGGTGAGGGAGGGCTTGTACTCCTCCCAGCACTGGATACCCTCAAACAGGGTGCCGGTGAGATTCCAGCGGGGGCGGCCCGCCGTCAGACAGGTGTCCAGGTGCACATGGGACTCCACAAAGGGGGGCAGCACCATCTTGCCCGCGCAATCGGTGATCGTCTCCTCCCCCGGGATGGGCTCCAGGCTGGGAGCAATCTGTGCAAACTTCCCGTCGGTGACCCGAATGTCCACCGTCTCCTGGGCGTTGCCCAGGTGCAGTTCTTTTAACAGCATAGCCTTTCCGTCCTCTCTATCAAATTATGTTACCGGTCTTTCCGGAGCAGTTCACCCACAAAGAAGCAGATGGCCGCCACGATCATGGCGTTCAGGGCCGCAATGCCCCAGTGCAGGGTGTTGGCCACCGCCGCACCCAGCACGATACCGGCAATGTTGAACCAGTTGACTGCGGTGGTCTGACCACCTGCGGCAAATTTCTTGCGGTTTTTCAAAAAGTCCAGGATCACAAGGACACCGATGGGAGGCAGGGCGCAGTTGAGGATATTGAGCCAGCCCACAAAGTTCCAGTACAGCCAGATGGCCAGAGCGGTGCCCACGATACCGGCGATCCAAGTGGTAAACTTCATCCGCACCCCGGAGACGTTGGAGATGGCCAGGCCGCCGGTGTACAGGGCGTTGTTGTTGGTGGTCCAGATGTTGGCCCCCAGCACGATGAGGGCGGGGATGGCCAACCCCTGGGCGATCATGACGTAGAAGATATCATCCTTGCCGGTGAACGCGCCGCCCACCGCGCCGAAGCAGAACATCAGGGTATTGCCCAGGAAAAAGGCAATGACGGTGGTCCACACGGCGATCTTGCTGTTTTTGGCAAAGCGGATAAAGTTGGGGGTGGCAGTACCGCCGGAGATGAAGGAGCCGATGACATAGCCGATGCCGGTCATCAGGGTGATGCCTCCGGCGGACTGGGCAAAGATGGCGGCCAGACCGCCGCCGTCACTGGTAGCGGTAATCATGGAGTACATACCCAAAATCACAATAAGGGGCACAGAGATATAGCTGACGATCTCCAGCGCCTTCATACCCGTGGCGGCGGTGGCGGTCATCAGCAGGCCGGCGATGATGGTGAGGACCCACTCATTGACTCCCATCAGTTCAGCGGCCGGGATGGAAAACATAGCCACACCCACGCCAAACCAGCCGATCTGGGTAAAGCCCAAAATGGCGGAGGACAGGTAGGAGCCCTTTTCGCCAAAGGTGCGGCGGCACAGCAGGTCCATGGTCATGCCGGTCTCCGAGCCGATATAGGCTAAAATGCCGCAGTAGGCGGACAGGATCACACCGCCAATGAGACAAGCCCAGAAGAACCCGGACAGGTCCAGGCCGTTGCCCAGCTTGGCGCCCACGCTCATGCTGGCAGAGAAGAAGGTAAAGCCCAGCATGACGAAGAACATATTCCAAAATCCCTTTCGGGCCGATTCCGGCACCGCCTCCAGGGAATAGTCGGCGTCCACCTGGGCTTCTTTGTTTGTTCTGTTTTTCTCTTGACTCATAACTTCCCATCACCCTTTATCTTTTGATTTGAAGTCTTTACAACAGTTGTTTACTATATCATATCTTTACACGTTCTGCCACCGTTTCCCCCGGTTTTTATGGGGAAGAAAGTGACGAAAATCATCTTTTAAAAGGAATCCAGATTATGCTGCGTGCCCACTTCGCTTCTCTGCTTTCCCCCGACAGGTAAAAAACCTCGGCCGGGGCTTTTGGCTGCCCGGCCGAGGTTTCTGAGGTATAGATTAGGATCATCATGTTAAACAACAAATATACTGTCCTTTTTCTGGAAATATAAAGTTATCGTCCAATGTATTGGACGTTTTTCCCGGTTCTCTGCTCCAAGAAGGTACGCAACTCCGCCTCGCTCCCCCGCTCCAGGCAGCGCTTCTCAAAGGCCTGGGCGTGGTTTCTGCCCAGGATGAAGATGAAATACCGGCTCGTCTCCACCAGGGCCAAGACTCTGTCATACTGCCACTGAGTCGCCGCACCGGCGGTCACCGTCTCATAGTGATCCGGGACAAAACGGGCCCGGCATACCTCTGTCCCCGGCAAGGCCTTCCGTTTGGCAAAGATGGCGTTCAGGGAGTCCCCCTTCCACTGTACAAACAGCATCAGAAATACCAAAATTCCATACAGGCCCCGCACCCACAGACTCTGTGCAGAATCCAAAATGGTAATCAGCGCAATCACGGTCACAACTCCGGCAAAAACCTTGAGCCCGCGGTCGATTCTCTTTCGCAGCGTTTTCCGCAGAGCCCTGGACATGGCGGCCAGCGCCCTGTGGTCATAGACGGTTTTGCAGGTGAACTCCATAAATGCCTCCCGATCATCTGGTATTTGTTACAGGAGTCAGTATACTATTTCCCATTTACAGTGGGGCTTTACTCTGTCTTAAGATCTGTAAAGATTTTTGTCATATAATCTTCCGTTGTTCCGCCCCCGGATTTTTGCTATAATGAAGTACCCAACTATACCGCCCTATTTTTGTGCGCCCGTCTGGCGCACCAACTTTGAGAGGTATTTATGATGAAAAAGACTCTTCTTTTGCTATCCCTCACCACCTGCCTGCTGCTGGCCAGCTGCGGTCCCAAGACGCCCAGTTCTGCCAGCACGGCTGAGCCATCCAATTCCAACAGCTCCGCCAGCACCAGTATGCCGGACAGCTCCGGTTCTTCCAGCACACCGGATCCGTCCGCTTCCGGCAGTTCTTCAGACACCGCCAACTCTGGCGACACGACCAACCCCTCCGGCTCCAGCAGCTCCTCCCAGCCTCAGACCAGCAAGCGGGACCAGATCCCCTTCACCGACGGACAGAGCTACGCCGTGGCCCATCTGGGTTATCTGGAGATCGAGGATCTGGACTACTATGTGCAGCGATACCTGGACAGCGATGATGTACCCATCCACTCCCTGTCCTCCGGCGACTACTACTTGATCATCCCCCGGTATGAGGGGATGGAACTCTCTCTCTACGCCAACGACTTCAATACTTCGGAATCCTCTCTGTTCTATCAGGAGGCAGACTGTAAGCCCTTTATCCTTCAGTGCAACGTCAGCGACATCTTCCCCGACGCCACCATTGAACTGACTTATCAGGGCGAAACGGTGTCCTTTTCCCCCTTCATCTCCCTGAAGGACGGTTCCCTGGACATCGGCGAACACGGCCTGGACTTGACCAAGCCCACCTCCAACAACGCAGCCTCGGAATAAAGGAGTCATCCACCCATGGACTTTCGCCAGCTTATACAGAATCCTGAGGGCTACGCCGGACAGAACCGGAATATCCCCGCTCAGCTCAAAGCCAACGCTCAGCGTCTGTGCTGGGAATATAACCAAACTGCCCCGGACAACGGTGCGCGGCGGCAGGAGATTTTGCAGCAGCTGCTGGGTACCTGCCACCCTCTTACCTTTATTGAGCCTTCCTTCCACTGCGACTACGGCTTCAACATCCATACCCAGGGTCTGACCGTGATCAACTACAACTGCGTCATTCTGGACACCTCCCCCGTGCACATCGGAGCAGGAGCCTTTATCGCCCCCGGCGTATGTCTGAGCTGCGCGGGCCACTCCATCGACGCGGAGCAGCGCTCCACAGGTATCAGCACCTCCAAGCCCATTACCCTGGAGGACGATGTTTGGATCGGAGCCAACGCCGTGGTCTGCGGCGGCGTGACCATTGGAAAAGGTTCCGTCATCGGCGCGGGCAGCGTGGTGACCCGGGACATCCCGGCGGGTGTGGTGGCCGCAGGAGTTCCCTGCCGCCCCATCCGCCCCGTCACCCCAGAGGACAAGATCCCGCCAGAGGAACTGGCTTTTTGATCGCTTGCTCTCCAATTTATTCTCTTTTCTCTCCCTGCCGCGCCGAAAGACGTCAGGCAGGGTTTTTATTTCCCATTTCCGGCCAAATGCATTTTAAACCTGGCAGGAAATATTTGTGAGATCCCTGTCTATCTGGTATAATAGCATCAATAAAACAGTATCCCTCTCCTCCATTCCATTGAATACAGAGAACGACAGGACAGATTCCAACCGCATCAAAATCTTCGATACTTTCCAGATACAGAAAGGAACGATACTGCCATGGCCGCACTATATACTGTGATCGTCGCCGACGACGAAGACGAACTTCGGGAAGCTGTATGCACCATGATTCCCTGGGAGGACTACGGCTTCTGCCTGGTGGGAGATGCCAGCAACGGTCTGGACGCCCTGCAGTTGGTGGAAAAACACGAGCCCGACCTGCTGCTCACCGACATCCGCATGCCCTTTATCTCCGGCATCGAGCTTGCCCGGCAGGTGCGGGAGGTTCGTCCCGCCACCAATATTGCCTTTTTAAGCGGCTATGACGACTTTGAATACGCCAAGCAGGCGATCCAATATAACATCATCAGCTACATGCTCAAGCCGCTGACCCTGGAGGGTCTGGGGGCGGAGCTGCGCAACATCCGCCAAAAGATCGACGCCCAGTTCGCCCTGTTCCGCCAGGCCGCTCCCCGGGTAGACGAGCAGGATCTGCGCACTGCTATGCTTATGCCTCTGGTGCTGGACGACTACCCCGACCCGGACGGGGAACCCCAGGCGGAGGCCTATGCCCGGCAGTGCGGCCTTCTGCGGGATGCAGACGACCACCCCTACTACACAGTCATGGTGTCCACCCTGCTCTCGGAGGACGGCTCCAACTGCACGGATCCCTCCTTTGCCGCGTCGATCAACACCCTGGCCGCCAAGTATCTCCGGGGTGTGGCCTTCTTTGCCTCCGGCAAGGTCATCTCCGTGCTGCTGGGCAACCCCTCTGATTTTGAGGAGTACCTGCATATCCTGGCCGACGAGATCCCCCAGATGGCCTCCCGCGTACTGAACAAACGCTGCCGCATCGGCGTGAGCCGGGCGGTACACTCCCTCACCGCCCTGCACGAGGCCTACCGTCAGGCCATGGAGGCACTGCGCCAGGGGGACAGAACAGAGGGGGGCGCCCAGTTTATCAGCGATCTGGCCCCCGCCGTCAAGGGAGGCAACCTGCTCTGCCAGCGGGCTCTGGACACCCTGGACCAGCACTACATGGATGCCGACCTCTCCCTGGTCTCCCTGAGCGGTATGCTGGATGTAAGCCCCAATCACCTGAGTGCCTGCATCAAAAAGTACGCTGGCGAGACCTTTATCAATATTTTGATCCGCAAACGCATGGAAGCCGCCCGGGACCTGCTGTCCTCCTCCCCTTTGAAAATTCAGGAGGTAGCGCAGCGGTGCGGCTACACCGACCAGCATTACTTCAGCTACTGCTTTAAAAAATACTGCGGCGAGTCTCCCAACGCCATGCGCCGCAGGTTGGATTTGGAAAAGGCGGGTGAGCGGACTTGAAGCGCGGTGTCGCCCGCAGCGGCGTACGGATCACCACCATCCTGGTCGCCATGGTAGTGGGAGTGGTGGCGATCATCTTGTGCTGCTGCATCTTCCTGTTTCTGGACCGCTACCGCAGCGCCATGGTGCAGAGCGCCCGCACCACCAGTGCCCAGGCGGTCTCCCAGGTGTCCAATACGGTGGGCAACTACTTAGCCGACATGAACCAGGCCATGGCACTGGTGGAACAGTCCATGCTGGAAAACGAGGACAGCCGGGACGAGCTGCTCTCTGCGTTTCTCCAGTTTCGGCCCGATGTGGTAGCTGTCACCAGCTACTCCGCCCAAGGCACGCTGCTGGACTGCTGGTCCCCCGGCCGCCAGCCCAAGGAGCACATCTATCAAAATCTTTCCTTCAATCTGGACAAAGCACTCCATTCCTCCGGTCCCTACATGACCGCCCCCCATGTGGAGACCATTTTTGAGAGCTACTACCCCTGGGTGGTCACCATGACCGCCCCTCTCTCCCAGCAGGGAGAGGCCGCCTGGGTCTCCCTGGACCTGAGTTTCTCCAGCATCTCCAGCTACATCAATAATGTAAGCATTGGCCAGCGGGGCTACTGCTTTTTGATGGATGACGAGGGGAATATTGTCTACCATCCCCAGCAGCAGCTTCTCTATGCGGGACTGAAAACAGAGAATACAAGCGCTCTTGCCGCTCTGGATGACGGCACCTATGTAGACGACACTGTTATTTACTGTCTGACCAGTGTGGAGGGCAGCGACTGGCGGATCATCGGCGTCAGCTACGTAGATGAACTGGTCAACCGGAATGTGCAGGACATGATCCGGCTCTCCTGTCTGCTGGCGGTGGTCGTCCTGGCGGCCGCACTGCTCACCAGCTTCCTGCTCTCCCAGCTGCTGGGCCGTCCCCTCCGCGGGCTTGCCTCCGCCATGGAGAGCTTTGAAACCGACGCCGACCACTTCACCTACCGGCCCGTGGGCGGCACCCGAGAGGTGCGGGAGCTGTCTGACTCCTTTGGCCACATGGTGCTGCGTATCCAGCAGCTCATGTCCACCGTGCGGGAGGAGGAAATCAACCTGCGGAAAACGGAGCTGAAAGCCCTCCAGGCCCAAATTAACCCTCACTTTCTGTACAACACCCTGGACTCCATCGCCTGGATGTGCGAGCAGGGCCGCAACACCGATGCGGTGAAGATGGTCCACGCCCTGGCCCGGCTCTTCCGCATCAGTATCAGCAAGGGCAACGAGCTCATCCCCATCGCAAAGGAGATCGAACACGCAGAGAGCTATCTCCAAATTCAAAAGTACCGCTATAAAAATCAGTTTACTTATGAATTTGATGTAGACCCCACCTGCCTGAACTATTACTGCAATAAGATTACCCTTCAGCCCATCATTGAAAACGCCATTAACCACGGCCTGGACCTGCTGGTGGACGAGGGACGCATCACGGTGCGGGTCTATCCGGATGGGGAGGACATCGTCTTTACCGTGCAGGACAATGGCGTTGGCATGAGCGAGGAGCAGGTGGCATCCATTCTCCATCAGGATCCGAAGGACCGCACCGGAATCGGCATTAAAAATGTCAATGACCGGCTTCAGATTTACTTCGGCAAGCAGTACGGTCTGCACATCACCAGCGAGCTGGATGTAGGCACCTGTGTGGAGATCCGCATGCCCAAGATTCAGGAGGGAACTTATGAAGCGAAATAAATGCTTTGCCCTGGGGGCAGTTCTCGCGCTTTCCGTCCTGTGCAGCTGCTCCTCTAATACCCCTACATCCACACAGCATTCGGTGGCTCTGGTGGCAAAGTCCACCCAGACGGAGTTCTGGCTGTCCGTCTTTGCCGGGGCGGAGGCTGCGGCCACCGAGTACAACCTGAAGCTGAGTATCATTGGCCCCGATACGGAGGAGGACTATGAATCCCAGAATCAGATGGTGGCCGACGCGGTGCAGGCCGGAGCAGAGGCACTGGTTTTCTCCGCTATCGACTATGAAAACAACGCCGCCGCCATCGACGCCGCCGCCCAGGCCGGCCTGAAAATCGTGGCCATCGACAGCAACGTGGCCTCCGATGCCGTGAGCACTTACATTGGCACAGACAACTATGCCGCCGGACAAATGGCGGCCCAGGCCGCCTTGGACCGAATCAGCGGGACTCTTAAGGTCGGGATCATCAACTACGACATCAGCAGCGCCAACGGCCAGGAGCGGGAACGGGGTGCGGTAGACACCTTTACTCAGAGCAGCCGGGCCGAGATCATCTCGGTGATCAACACCTTGGCGGAGGCCGGACACGCCCAGGCCGATACCGCCGCCCTGCTGAAAAAATATCCCCAGATCAACGTCCTGCTGGCTTTTAACGAACCTACCAGTGTGGGTGCAGCCAATGCGGTGGAATCCCTGGGACTCTCCACAGACGTTTTCCTTGTGGGGTTCGACTCCAATGTGGCCACGGTAGACGGCCTGCAGGAGGGCAGTGTGGATGCGCTGATCGTCCAAAACCCCTACGCCATGGGCTACCTGGGGGTGGAAAGCGCCTATAATCTGCTGTCCGGACATACCTCAGATATGGAGCCGATTGTGGATACTTCCACCCAAATTGTAGACCGCAGGAACCTGTTTAGTATGGATAGCCAAAAAGCCCTGTTTGCGTTTGAACAGCGCAAGGACTAATGAAAATGCACAATTTCATTCCTTAAATTTTTTACAGGTTGTCTTATTAGCATAAGTTTTTACCCTCCTTTCGGTGATTTTTATACTTGTTTTTCCTTCCATCTTTTAATAAAATTAAACATGTGAGATGGAGTTCAAGCGAAGAACTCTGTACAAATTACACAGAAAAGGAGAATGACTATGAAAAAAGCTCTTGCACTGACCCTGGCCGCTACCATGCTCCTGGGTCTGGCCGCCTGCGGCAGCAGCGGCGACGGCTCCGGTTCCACCTCTGGTTCCGGTTCCGGCAACACCAGCGCCTCCACTGTGGCCAACAAGGATAAGCCCCTTGTTTGGTTCAACCGCCAGCCCTCCAACAGCTCCACCGGCGAGCTGGACATGAACGCCCTTCAGTTCAACGACAACACCTACTACGTGGGATTCGACGCCAACCAGGGCGCGGAGCTCCAGGGCACCATGATCAAGGATTACATCACTGCTCATATTGATGAGATTGACCGCAACGGCGACGGCATCATCGGCTACGTGCTGGCCATCGGCGACATCGGCCACAACGATTCCATCGCCCGTACCCGCGGCGTCCGCTCCGCTCTGGGCACTGCCGTGGAGAAGGACGGCGCTGTGGTCAGCGATCCTGTCGGCACCAACGTAGACGGCACTGCCACTGCTGTTCAGGACGGCAAGCTGGAGATCAACGGCAAGACCTACACCGTGCGTGAGCTGGCCTCTCAGGAGATGAAGAACTCCGCCGGCGCCACTTGGGACGCCGCCACCGCCGGCAACGCCATCAACACTTGGTCCGCCTCCTTCGGTGAGCAGATCGACATCGTGGCCTCCAACAACGACGGCATGGGCATGTCCATGTTCAACGCTTGGTCTCAGGCCAACAAGGTTCCCACCTTCGGCTATGACGCCAACTCCGACGCCGTGGCTGCCATCGAGAATGGTTACGGCGGCACCATCAGCCAGCACGCTGACGTGCAGGCTTACCTGACTCTGCGTGTTCTGCGCAACGCTCTGGACGGCGTGGACATCGACACCGGCATCGGCACCGAGGATGACGCGGGCAACGTGCTCAGCTCCGACGTGTACAAGTATGTGGCCGACGAGCGCTCCTACTACGCTCTGAACGTGGCTGTCACTGCGGAGAACTACAAGGACTTCCTGGACTCCACCGTGACCTACGCTCCTGTCTCCAACCAGCTGGACTCCACTGCTCACCCCCAGAAGTCCGTGTGGCTGAACATCTACAACGCCGCCGATAACTTCCTGGGCTCCACCTATCAGCCCCTGCTGCAGAAGTACGATGACCTGCTGAACCTGAAGGTCGAGTACATCGCCGGCGACGGCCAGACCGAGTCCAACATCACCAACCGTCTGGGCAATCCCAGCCAGTATGACGCTTTCGCCATCAACATGGTGAAGACCGACAACGCCTCTTCCTACACCACCCTGCTGAACCAGTAATTCGGCAGTGCAGATCCAACCGATCTGCTGACAAGTAAGAACTGATTGCTATTGGGGAGAAGGAATTCTCCGTTCGGGAGGAAAACAGTCTCCGTTCGGCAGAAGGCCTTCTCCCTAATAGCCCCTTTAGGATCAAAAATACGGCAGAATCAGTTTTTTCGCTGAAACTGCGACTATTGAAACGGGAGTAACTAGAATGGCAGATGCGAAAGACGATATTGTCCTGTCAATACGAGGTATGAGCAAGTCTTTCGGTCGAAACCGGGTGCTCGACCACATCAACCTGGACATCAAGCGGGGAACCGTTATGGGTCTGATGGGCGAGAACGGCGCCGGAAAATCGACAATGATGAAGTGCCTGTTCGGTACTTATCAGAAGGACGAGGGAAAAATTTACTTAAACGGCAAGGAAATTAACTTTTCCGGCCCCAAGGACGCCTTGGAAAACGGAATCGCCATGGTTCACCAGGAGCTGAACCAGTGCCTGGAACGCAACGTTATTGACAACCTGTTCCTGGGCCGCTACCCCACCAACTCTGTTGGCGTGGTAGACGAAGGCGGCATGAAAAAGAAAGCTTCCGAGCTGTTCCGGAAATTAGGTATGACTGTCAACCTGACTCAGCCTATGCGGAACATGTCCGTTTCTCAGCGGCAGATGTGCGAGATTGCCAAGGCAATCTCCTACAACTCCCAGGTGATTGTTCTGGATGAGCCCACCTCCTCCCTGACGGTGCAGGAGGTTGACAAGCTCTTTGAAATGATGCGGATGCTCAAGTCCCAGGGAATCGCGCTGATCTACATTTCTCACAAGATGGATGAGATTTTTGAGATCTGCGATGAGATCTCCGTTCTGCGGGACGGCAACCTGGTCATGACCAAACCTTCCAAGGACACCAACATGAACGAGCTGATCTCCGCCATGGTCGGCCGTTCTCTGGAGAGCCGCTTCCCTCCGGTGGACAACACGCCGGGCGACACCATTTTGTCCGTCCAGCACCTCTCCACCAAGTACGCCCCTCATTTGCAGGATGTGACCTTCGATGTAAAAGAAGGCGAAATTTTCGGCCTGTATGGCCTGGTAGGCGCCGGCCGTACCGAGCTGCTGGAGACCATCTTTGGCGTTCGTACCCGTGCGGCGGGCCGTGTCTACTTTAAAAACCGCTTGATGAACTTCAATTCGGCCAAGGAGGCCATTGAACACGGGTTCGCTATGATTACCGAGGAACGCAAGGCCAACGGCCTGTTCCTGAAGTGCGACCTCACCTTCAATACCACCATTGCCAGTTTGAAGCAGTACAAAACCGGCGTGGCCCTCTCCAATCCCAAGATGGTCAAGGCCACCAACAAGGAGATCAAGGTCATGCGCACCAAGTGCATGGGCCCGGACGATATGATCTCCAGCCTCTCCGGCGGCAACCAGCAGAAGGTAATCTTCGGCAAGTGGCTGGAGCGGGAACCCCAGGTCTTTATGATGGATGAACCTACCCGCGGCATCGACGTGGGCGCCAAGTACGAAATTTACGAGCTGATCATCCAAATGGCCAAGCAGGGCAAGACCATCATCGTGGTCTCCTCCGAGATGCCCGAGATTCTGGGCATCACCAACCGTATCGGCGTCATGTCCAACGGACATCTCTCCGGCATCGTGAACACCAAGGAGACCGATCAGGAAGAGCTTTTGCGGCTCAGTGCAAAATACCTATAACGGGAGATATTGCATATGGCAACAGAAAACAAAATTCTTACGGCGGAGCAGGAACTGAAGCTGCGCCAGCCCATCGACGATTATGTCGGCGGCATTCAAGAGAAAATCGACGCTCTGCGTGTCGATGGCACTGACAGGGTCATTGACATCCAAAGCAGCCTGGACAACCTGAAGCGGGACCGCATCTACACCGCTCAGGAGAAGGAAACCCGGTCCGCTCAGCTTAAAAAAGAGCTGGAGGCGGCTAAGGCAGTCGAGGCCAAGAACAAGGACGAGATTGCCAAGCTGATTACTGACGCTGAGAGCTACCTGAAAGCCCACTACGACGCGGAGTACTATCAGCCCCTTCTGGCCAGCTGCCGCAATGAGAAGGCAGCGGCTCAGGCAAAGTATCAGGCGGCGGTGGCTGAGCTCAACAAGGAGCATCAGGCTACCATGGCAAAGCTCTCCGATCAGCAGGAGATCAAGGACGAGAAGTACGTCCATAAAAACCGTCTCTTCGACGCCAAGATGCAGTTGGCTCAGGATCTGCAGCAGGTCAAGGATCGGCAGCACGCCGCCTTTGACTACAAGTATCACCTCATTGATATGCTGCGCATGTCCAAATTCACCTTCGGCGAGACGATGGCCCAGAAGTGGGAAAACTACAAGTACACATTCAATCGCCGGGACTTTTTCCTGAAAAACGGTCTGTACCTGGCCATCATTGTTATTTTCATCGCCCTTTGTATCATCACCCCCATCGTCAAGGATACCCAGCTGCTGACAGTCAACAACGTGCTGAACATCCTGCAGCAGGCCTCCCCCAGAATGTTCCTGGCCCTTGGCGTGGCCGGCCTGATCCTGCTGGCCGGCACCGACCTGTCCATCGGCCGTATGGTCGGCATGGGCATGACGGCAGCTACCATCATCATGCACCAGGGCATCAACACCGGCTCCGTGTTTGGTCATATCTTTGACTTCACCGGTCTGCCCGTGGCGGCCCGCGTTCTCCTGGCTCTGGTGGTTTGTATCGTGCTGTGCACCGTATTCACCACCATCGCCGGTTTCTTCACCGCCAAGTTCAAGATGCACCCCTTTATTTCCACCATGGCCAACATGCTGGTCATCTTCGGCTTGGTCACCTACTCCACCAAGGGCGTCTCCTTCGGTGCCATTGATGCCAGCATTCCCAACATGATCATCCCCCGCATCGGTAAGTTCCCCACCATCATTCTGTGGGCTGTGGCGGCTGTGATCATCGTATGGTTTATCTGGAACAAGACCACCTTCGGCAAGAACCTGTACGCTGTGGGCGGCAACCCTGAGGCTGCTTCTGTGTCCGGTATCTCCGTGTTCCTGGTCACCGTAGGCGCCTTCGTCCTGGCCGGCATTTTGTATGGCTTCGGCTCCTGGCTGGAGTGTATCCGCATGGTGGGCTCCGGCTCCGCTGCTTACGGACAGGGCTGGGAAATGGACGCCATCGCGGCCTGCGTGGTGGGCGGCATCTCCTTCACCGGCGGCATCGGTAAGATCTCCGGCGTGGTTGTGGGTGTGTTCATCTTCACCGCTCTGACCTACTCCCTGACCATCCTGGGCATCGACACCAACCTGCAGTTCGTCTTCTCCGGTATCATCATTCTGGTAGCTGTGACTCTGGACTGCTTGAAGTACGTACAGAAGAAGTAATCTTCTCCGCAAACCGCAGAAAGAGCGGCCTGGAAACCCAGGCCGCTCTTTTTCTCGTCTTGCCTTATTTCCCATTCCCACAGGAGAAAAAATCTGTTATACTGAAAGTCCATTTGAATGGAGGTGACCCATTATGGTCTTTTATTTTACCGGCACCGGCAACAGCCGTTACTGCGCCCAGCAGATTGCCGCCCAGCTTCAGGACGCTTGTCAGGACGCCTTCCACTTCATTCGGGATGGCATCGCACCAGAGCTCTCCTCCCTCACCCCATGGATCTTTGTAGCCCCCACGTACAGCTGGCAGCTGCCCCGGGTATTCACGGAGATCATCCGCTCTGGCCGCTTCTCCGGCAGTCAGGACGCCTACTTTGTCATGACCTGCGGCAGTGACATTGGGAAAGCCGCTCTGGGCAACCAGATACTTTGTCAAGAGAAGGGATTTCACTACCGGGGCACCCTTCCGGTTATCATGCCGGAAAACTACATCGCCATGTTCCATGCTCCGGAGCCGGAGGAGGCTAAAAAAATTATCGCCGCCGCCCACCCCACTCTGGAACAGGGGATTGCCTGCATCCGGAACGGCAAGGATTTCCCGCCTGTGAAAACCGGGGCTCTGGACGGATTGAAATCCGGGCTGGTCAACCGTCTATTCTACCGTTTTTGTGTGAAATCCGACCCATTTACCGTATCCAACGCCTGCATCTCCTGCGGGAAATGTGCCTCTCTGTGTCCCCTGGGCAACATCCGCATAGAGTCCGGCAAGCCTGTGTGGGGGAAGAACTGCACCCACTGCATGGCGTGTATTTGCAGCTGCCCCGCCCAGGCCATTGAGTACGGAAAAGCCAGCCGCGGCAAACCCCGCTACCGCTGTCCGGAATAAGGAGCCACCTCCCACATCCAAAAAATTTGTTCAAAACCACCTTTGAAATTTAAAAATTCCTTCGTTATAATAAAAATACAACGTGTAGCTTTGATCGGCGTAAATCCGGTTGAAAGCTGCACGTTTTTTTGATGAAAGCGTGTAGCCTATGGCATAAATCCAGCTTGGCTGCACGCTTGTTTTTTCTTTGGAGGGATTCAACATGGGTCAGAAATCAAACTCTTTTCTGGAGACGGAACCTGTGGGAACGCTGATGTGCAAATATGCCGTTCCCTGCATCATCTCGCTGCTGGTGGCGGCACTATACAACATTGTCGACCAGATCTTCATTGCCAATGCCACCTATTTGGGCTCCTACGGCAATGCGGCCAACACAGTGGTCTTTCCTCTGACCGTAGTGGCCCTGGCGGTGGCCGTACTGATCGGCGACGGCTGCTGTGCCTTTGTGAGCATCTGCCTGGGGGCAAATCAGAAGGAGAATGCCCACCGGAGCATTGGCAACGCCATTGTTCTCTGCCTGATTGCCAGCATCCTGCTCACCGCAGTCTACCTGGTGGCACAGGAACCCATCCTGTCTATGTTCGGCGGCCGGGTCAACGAAGAGACCTTTCAGCGTTCCAAGGAATACTTTTTCTATATTACCCTGGGGGTGCCCTTTTATATGTTTGGGCAGGCCATGAACCCCATCATCCGCTCTGATGGAAGCCCCAAATTTGCCATGGCCTCCACTCTGGCCGGCGCAGTGGTAAACATCATTTTGGACCCGATCTTCATCTTTGGCTGCAAATGGGGGATGATGGGCGCGGCAGTGGCTACTGTGCTGGGACAGATCCTCACGGCCATTCTCGCCATCTGGTATCTATGCCACATGCGGGCGGTCTCCCTGTGCAAAGACAGCTTCCGCCTGCGCAGGACACTGATTGGGAAATTCATCCCCTTAGGCCTGTGCAGCCTGCTCTCCCAGATCTCCCTGGTGGCTGCCATGGCCGCCATCAACAACATGATCCGGCAGTACGGTGCACTGGATCCCATCTTCGGCCAAACCCAGTACGCCCAGATCCCCATGGCCGTGGTAGGGATTGTGATGAAGTTCTTCCAGATCGTCATTTCCATCGCCGTGGGCATGGCCGCAGGCTGCATCCCTATTGTGGGCTTTAATATCGGCGCTGGCCGGAAGGACCGGGCCAAAAGCCTGTTTACCCACCTGCTGGTGGCCGAGGCTGCTGTGGGTGCAGTGGCCCTGGTCATTGTGGAGTGCTTCCCTGTTCCGCTCATCTCCATCTTCGGCGCAGCCAACGAGAGCACCTACTACACATCCTTTGCCATCAAATCCTTCCGCATTTATCTGTGTATGATGGTTCTGGCCTGCGTCAACAAGGGCACCTTCATCTATTTGCAATCTCTGGGCAAGGCGCTGGCCTCCACAGTGCTGTCTACCGTGCGCGAGGTGGTTTTCGGTGTGGGCTTTGCCCTGCTGCTGCCTATTTTCTTCGGACTGGACGGCGTGCTCTACTCCATGCCGGTCTCCGATCTTTTGACCTTCCTGATCGCCGTGGTGATGATCCGCTCCACCTACCGATCTCTAGCAGCGTGATCCCAGGCTGGCCGGACCGGCTGCCCGGATCTGGAGCAGGTCGTAGGTGCGGATAAACGGCTTTAAATCGGCACCGGCACGCAGGTGGTGCAGAAGGATCTCCCCACAGGCCAGGCTGTCGCTGCCTGCCCGGTGGTGGTCCAGCTCCAGCCCCAGGAAATCACACAAGGTGTTCAGCTTGTGGTTGGGCAGCTGGGGAAGCAGGCGGCGGCTCATCTGGCAGGTGCAGGCGTAGTGAACTCGGGGCCTCCAGACAATTCCGTAGTCCCGCAGGCACTTTGCCAGCACCGACAGGTCGAAGGGGGCATTATGGGCCACCAGCAGGCCGCTGTCAAACAGCGGCTCCAGCTCCTGCCAGAGCTGAGAGAAGGTCGGCTTGTCCGCTACCATCTCCGGGGTAATACCAGTGAGGGCGATATGAAACGGGGCAAACTGGGTCTCCGGGTTGACCAGATGGTCATGCTGCTCCACTACCTCCCCGTGCTCCACCACAGTGACCCCGATGGCGCTCATGCGGTTGTTGGAGTAGTTTGGGGTCTCCACGTCAAAAGCAATGTACCGTCCGGTCATAAATGTTCCTTCTTTCTCTGCCGCCTTCGGGCGGCTTTTTAAATTCCCACCTGATACAGGGGGATGACATTGATTACCGGCTCCTCATAAGGGTGTACCGTCTTTACCGCCGCCAGGGTCTGTTCCAAACGCTCCCGTCGGCAGGTGACCTCCACCTTCAGCTCCGGCTCGGTGCTCAATACCCCCACCTCCCCCAGGTAGGGCTGACTGCCGCTCAAAGGCCGCCAGCAGCTGGTGACAGGGCTATAAGACAGGCAGCTGTCGTAGCTGCCGATATGTCCCGCGTCCACCTCCCGCAGAGCCTGCTGCAGGGCAGACAAGTGGCTCTCAGGAATGAAAATCTCCAGTTTACAGCAGGAAAACTCGGTCATAGGCTCTCTCCTCTTCCTCCAGCGCGATACATCGGATATGTTTTTTATTGTACCACACTCCCCAGCCCATGAAAAGACGGCCCGGACACGGAAGCTATCTCCGGATCCGGACCGCTGGACTGTGGTTTACAGATACCGCTCGGCAAAGGCTGCCATGGGGCGGTTGACCTGCTTGGCCACCACGCCCACGCAGAGAGCCGCCGCCACGGTGCCCTCCCGCACTCCTTCCAACTGCCCCAGGAAGAGAAGGGACAGGGTGCTGGCGATGACCACCAGGGTTACATCAAAGCCCACCTTCGTGTTGGCAAATTTTAAGGGAAAGGCCTTGCACAGGGCCAGGACCATCCCTTCGCCAGCCAGGGTGACCACGTTGGCGGTCACCTCAAAGCTGACCCCCACACCCACCAACAGGATCCCTACCACACACAGTACCCACTGCATAGGGTAGGAGGAGGCGGATACCCTCTGGAGGGCCCACACACTGAAGTCGGTGAGAGCCCCGAAAATCAGTGCCGCCGGCAGCTGCATGAGCTGGATGGGATCATATTTTCGGCGCAGCATCAAAATTTGCAGGCAGATCAAAGCCACATGCATGGCAGTGGTGGCAGTACCTACCGTGAGGGGCGTCAGCAGACTAAGCACATAGGGCAGACTGGAGATGGGCGAGGTGCCCAGCCCCGCTTTGATAGAAAAGGCCACGCCAAAGGCCATGATGGTCAGCCCGACACACAGCAGCACATAGCGCTTGACCTGTCCCAAGACACGGGTCTTCATACCGGCTCCCCCTTTCGCTCCGGCACAACCGAGTTCAGCACAGTCTCCAGCAGGCTTTTCAACTGAGTCTGCTGTTCCGGCGTCAGCTGAGCACAGGCCATACTGTCTGCCTGCTGAAACACCGCCTGCATCTTCTCCCCCAGCTGCCGCCCCCGGGGGGTAAGAGAGACATAGAGAGAGCGGCGGTTACCCTCTCGTTGGGTGCGGCAGACCAGTCCGTCCCGCTCCATGCGGGAGAGGATGGAGCCCACCGTAGCCTGCTCGATCTCACAGTCGGCAGCGATGGTCTTCTGGTTGCACTCGCCCCGGGCCATGAGGCACTCCAAAATCTTGGGCTGCCCGGGAGACAACCCTAACGCCGCCGCCTGGCTCTGAATCCAGCGGTTAACATTGCTATGGGTTTTCATCAGCAGATAGTGCAGGGATTTCATTCTGTGCGCCTCCATAATAAGCATTCTTATTATAACTATACTTATTATATTCATTCCCTCATCAGTGTCAAGGTCCGCTTTCAAGGAACAAATCTTTCCAAGCCTGGGAATAACCTTTCTTTTTCGAGAAATGATAAAAATGCCCTCTCCTGGAATTGGGAGAGGGCATAAATTCTGATTGGGAGGTCATCCATGGGGAACCATTTCCGCGGTTGGTATTTTAAATGTCAATCCTCAACGCAGACCTTGGCACTTATTCCCGCTGTTCACACTCATCAGGGCAGATCCACCTGCTCTTTGCAAGTTGTGGAGGAGCAGGACCACTGGAATATTCCGTTTCCAGACAAGGGAGAAATTCGCTGGGGCAGCCCGTGGGCTAAGGTCGGAGCAAGCCGGTTTTCTCCGAAGGGCATTGTGCTGGATCTGCAATCGGAGCAGTGCCGGGCCGTGGGGCAGCTTCACTTCGGGCCACCCGCTCCGCTCCCGAGAGACATTATGGGTCCTTTCCGCTTTCTCCCCTTTCTGGAGTGCCGCCACCGAGTGTTTAGTATGCGCCACCAAGTGACCGGTCAGCTTCAGGTCAACGACCGTCTTTATCACTTTGATCATGACCTGGGCTACATTGAAGGGGACCAGGGCCGCTCCTTCCCCCGGCGCTACCTGTGGACCCAATGCCTGTTTCCGGATGGGTGTCTGATGCTTTCGGCTGCGGACATTCCCTTCGGGCCGGTTTCCTTTCCAGGTGTCATTGCCGCGCTGTCTATTTCCGGCAAAACGATGATCCTTGCCACATACTATGGAGCAAGGATTTTATCCGTTCAGCGGGGGAAAATCTGTATCCAGCAACATAGTATGCTTCTTACTGCAGAACTTTTATCTGCCCCGGGACAGCCTCTGCAAGCGCCCAGGCAGGGAAATATGTCCCGTACCGTCCGAGAAAATCTGTCCTGCCACGCCCGGTACCAGCTCTACGACGGTGGCCGCCTTCTCTGGGCAGGTGAGAGCCGTCAGGCTTCTTTTGAGTATGAGTACCCCTCCTGAGGGTTACACCAGTCGAACCTGATATCCCAGCTCGTTCAGCATCTCCTGGTCCCGCTGCACCGTAATGCCGGAGGTGGTCAGCATATCTCCGGAGATGGCCGCGTTGGACCCGGAGCGGAAACAGCGGGCTCCCTTATCCTCCAACAGCCCACGGCCGCCCGCTAGGCGGATGTTTCCGTCGGGAATGAGGAAGCGGAAGATGGCCACCACCCGGCGCAGCTCATCCTCGGTGAGAACAGGGTTGTGCTCATAGGGGGTTCCGGGGATGGGGTTGAGCAGATTGACTGGCACCGACTTCACCCCCAGCTGTCGAGCTGTGAGCACCATGTCGATGCGGTCCTCCATGGTTTCCCCCAGGCCGATGATCCCACCGGAGCAGACAGACAGTCCCGCCCGCTGAGCCGCCTGCATGGTTTGGATCTTCTCGTCATAAGTATGGGTGGTACACACCTGGGGAAAGTAGCGCCGGGAGGATTCCAGGTTGCAGTGGACCCGGGAGGCTCCCGCCTCCTTCAGCTTCCGAAACGCCTCCTCCCCCAGCAGGCCGAAGGAGACACACACCTCAATGCCAACCTGCTCCCGGATGGCCCGGATGCTTTCGCAAACCTGGTCCACCTCCCGGTCAGACAACTTGCGGCCCGAGGTAACGATGGAGTAACGCAGTACCCCTTGGCGCTTGTTCTCTGCCGCACCCTTCACCAGCTCCTCCGTGGAGAGAAGGGGATAACTCTCTTCCAGGTTGGTGTGGTAGTGAGCACTTTGGGCACAGTATTTGCAGTCCTCCGAGCACTTGCCGCATTTGCCGTTGACAATGGTACACAGATCAAACCGGTCGCCGCAGAAGTGCTCCCGCAGCTGGTCCGCCGCCTGGGCCAATTCCTCCAGAGGGGCCTCCACCAGCTCCAGCGCCTCCTCCCGAGTCACTTCTCCCCCACCCAGCACCTTCTGTTTCAGTTCTTCCACAATCCCCATGGCTCTGTTCCTCCTATTTGTAAACTTTTTAGTTTGTTCAGTTTACATTAGAGTGTAATCCGTCTCAGCCGTATTGTCAACTATTTTTATTTTTTGGTTGTCATTTGTAATATCCCCATGGATGCCGCTCTTTCTTGTTTTTTATAGAATTTTTAAGGAAAGAACAGCGAATTTGACCTTGTTTCTTTCCCCTTCCCGTGTTATACTTTGCACTCGGTTAATGTGTTTCAAGCAGACACAGCAAGAACGACACACGTCGGAAAGGAATTTTGCTTATGTTGATTCTTGAGCTGTTAAAGTCCTTCTTCCTGGGCGTGGTGGAGGGCATCACCGAGTGGCTGCCTATCAGCTCCACCGGCCACCTGATTTTGGTGGATGAATTCATTAAACTGAATGTCACCACCGAGTTTATGGATATGTACCGGTACGTGATCCAGCTGGGCGCCATTCTGGCAGTGCTGGTGCTGTTCTTCCATAAGCTCAACCCCTTCTCCCCCCGAAAAAATGCCCACCAGAAGCGGCAGACCTGGAACCTGTGGGCCTTGGTAGTGCTGGCCTGCATCCCCTCCGCCGTGGTGGGCCTGCCCCTCAACGACTGGATGGATGAGCATCTGATGAACCCCTGGGTGGTGGCCGCCGCCCTGATCATCTACGGCGTGGGCTTCCTTATCATCGAGGATCGCCGCCGCACCCCTGCTATCCGTCGTACCAGCGATCTCACCTGGCAGACTGCCCTTTATATTGGCCTGTTTCAGACCCTGTCCATTATTCCCGGTACCTCCCGCTCCGGTGCCACCATTCTGGGCGCCATTATCTTGGGCTGTGCCCGCCCGGTGGCCGCGGAGTTCTCCTTCTTCCTGGCCATCCCCACCATGGTGGGCGTGAGCATCCTGAAGCTGGGCAAGTTCTTTGCCGAGAAGATCTCCACCGGTCAAGCCTTGTTCACTGGCGAGGAGGCCGCCATCCTGCTGGTGGGCTTTGTGGTCTCCTTTGTGGTCTCTCTGCTGTGCATCCGCTTCCTCATGGATTTTGTGAAAAAGCACGATTTCAAGCCCTTTGGCTGGTACCGCATCGTCCTGGGTATTCTGGTTCTGCTGTTCTTCGGCATCCGGGCGCTGATGGGCTAACCTCTGTCTCCATAAAAAATGTCCGCTCCCAGTGGGAGCGGACATTTTTTATTCTGCTTTCTGGCTCTTGCTGCCAGCCGCCGCCACAAAGCCCCGGAACAGGGGGTGGGGACGGTTGGGACGGCTCTTGAACTCGGGGTGGAACTGGACGCCTACAAAGAAGGGGTGGTCCTTCAGCTCCACCGCCTCCACAAGGCGTCCGTCAGGAGACTGCCCGCTGAGCACCATCCCCGCCGCCTCCAGTTCCGGACGGTAGCGGTTGTTAAACTCATAGCGGTGGCGGTGGCGCTCCTGAATCAGGTCCGCTCCGTAGCACTGGGCAAGCTGGGTGTTGGGCTGCACCGCGCAGGGGTAGCTGCCCAGACGCAGAGTGCCGCCCTTATCGATCTCGTCGTTCTGTCCGGGCATGAAGTCAATAACCTTATAGAGACACTCCGGGTCAAATTCCCGGGAGTTGGCCTGAGCCAGACCGGCCACATGGCGGGCAAACTCCATCACCGCGATCTGCATGCCCAGGCAGATGCCCAGATAGGGGACCTTCGCCTCCCGGGCATACTGGGCGGCCAGTACCATGCCCTCAATGCCTCGGCTGCCGAAGCCGCCGGGCACCAGGATCCCGTCCAGTCCTTCCAGAACCTGGTGGTAGTTCTCCTCGGTCAGGCTCTCTGAGTCGATCCACTGGATATCCACCCGGCTGTCCAGGGCGTAGCCAGCGTGGCGCAGAGCCTCCGCCACCGACAGGTATGCGTCGTGGAGCTGCACATACTTGCCCACCAGGCCGATGGTGACGCAGTGGCTCTGCTTCCGGATCCGCTCCACCATGTCACGCCACTCCCGCAGGTCGGGCGGCGGAGTCTCCAGGCCCAGCTCTCGGCACACGACCCCGGAGAAGTTGGCGGCCTCCAGCATCAGAGGTGCCTCATACAAGGTGGGCAGAGTCACGTTCTCAATGACGCAGTCCGGCCGCACACCACAGAAGCCGGCGATCTTCTCAAAAACGCCCTGGTCAGTGATGGGCTCATCGCAGCGCAGAACAATGATGTCCGGGGAAATGCCAAAGCCCTGCAGTTCCTTCACCGAGTGCTGGGTGGGCTTGGACTTGTGCTCCCCGGAAGCCCGCAGGTAGGGCACCAAGGTGACGTGGATATACAGGGCGTTGCCCCGGCCTACCTCCCGGCCCACCTGGCGGATGGCCTCCAGGAAAGGCTGGCTCTCCATGTCGCCGGTGGTGCCGCCAATTTCAGTTATGACTACATCGGCAGCAGTCTTTTCACCCACCGAGTAAATGAAGCGCTTAATTTCGTCGGTAATGTGGGGGATGGTCTGTACTGTCTTACCCAGATACTCCCCCCGGCGCTCCTTAGCGATCACATTGGAGTAAACTTTTCCGGTGGTCAGGTTGGAAAACTGGTTCAGATCCTCGTCAATAAAACGCTCGTAGTGGCCCAGATCCAGGTCGGTCTCCGCCCCGTCTTCCGTGACGAACACTTCCCCGTGCTGGTAGGGACTCATGGTCCCCGGGTCCACATTGATATAGGGATCCAGCTTTTGGGCGGCCACCTTCAGCCCTCTGGCCTTCAGCAGACGGCCCAGAGAGGCGGCGGTAATTCCTTTTCCCAGTCCAGACACCACGCCGCCGGTCACAAAAATATATTTCACAAAACAGCCCTCCATGTTTCCTTCCCCAGCCTGTTATTGCGGCTTGCGGGGAATTTTATACTCGAAACGGTCCTTCTCCCCGCTCTGGGGAATGGATGTGGGATAGCCCCCGCCAAAGCACGCGGTACAGAACCCCATCTCTTTGCCTGCCAGGGCACGGGTGTGCTCCAGGCTGAGGTAGCCCAGGGAGTCCACCCCGATAATCTGGGCGATCTCCTCCACGGTGTGATGGTTGGCGATCAGGTTGTCTCCGCTGTCAATGTCGGTACCGTAGTAGCAGGGTGCCACAAAGGGCGGCGCACTGACCCGCATGTGGATCTCCCTGGCTCCCGCCCGGCGGAGCATGGCGATGGTTCGCCGGCAGGTGGTGCCCCGGACAATGGAGTCGTCAATGAGAACCACTCGTTTGCCCTCTACCGCCTCCCGTACCGGGTTGAGCTTCAGGTCGACCCCCTCCTCCCGCATGGCCTGGGTCGGCGCAATAAAGGTGCGGCCTACATACCGGTTTTTGGTAAAGCCAATGGCGTAGGGGATACCGGAGGCCTTGGCGTAGCCCAGGGCGGCATCCAGGCCAGAGTCTGGCACACCGATGACCACATCCGCCTCCACCGGGTGCTCCTGAGCCAGGAAAGCCCCGGCCCGCTCTCGAGCCCGGCTCACACTGCACCCCTGGATCACCGAGTCGGGGCGAGCAAAGTAAATCAGCTCAAACACGCAAAGGTGGGGCGCGGTCCGTCCACAGTGACTTGTGTCGGTCCGCACCCCTTGGGCATCGGCCACCACGATCTCTCCCGGCAGCAGGTCCCGTATCAGCTTGGCCCCCACCGCATCCAGGGCACAGGACTCCGAGGCAAAGACAATGCTGCCGTCCTCCCGTTTTCCCAAGCAAAGCGGCCGGAACCCCATAGGGTCCCGGGCCGCGATAAGCTTAGCTGGGGAGGAAATAACCAGGGAATAGGCCCCTTCCAGACGGTCCATGGCGGCGGAGACCGCCGCCTCGATGGAGGGCTGGCGCAGCCGCTCCTGGACGATCAGGTAGGCAATGACTTCGGAATCGGTGGTGGTGTGGAAGATGGAGCCCCGCTCCTCCAACTCATGGCGCAGCGGCATGGAGTTGGTGAGGTTTCCGTTGTGGGCCAGGGCCATGCGGCCCTTGAAGTGGTTGATCACAATGGGCTGTACGTTGCGCTTGTGGTCGGAACCGGTGGTAGCGTAACGCACATGGCCCACGGAGATGTTCCCCTGGCCCAGGGAATGAAGCCGCTGGGGCGGGAATACCTCGCTGACCAGTCCCACATCGCAGCAGGAGGTAAAAACCCCCTCATCGTTGACCACGATGCCGGCGCTCTCCTGGCCCCGATGCTGCAGGGCAAACAGGCCGTAATAGGTTAGACTGGCCACATCCTGCTGCTTTTGGCTGCAGATCCCAAACACACCGCACTCCTCATGGAGATGCCGCTGCTCACTCCACATCTTTTGTTCCTCCTTCATGCCATATCTCCTCTTACAGTCCGCTGGCTCCGTAGTTGGACAGCACCCGAGCAGAGGGGTCATCCACGTCGCAGCCCTCCCAGCTCTTGTTGGGCATCCAGAAACCGGCCACCATCTCTGCCTGTCCGGGATAGTACTTCTCAAACAGTTCCCGATAGAGGAGGGACTCCTTGGTGAAGGGCTGGGCGTAGGTGTACGCCTTCCGCTTCTCCTCAAACTCTTTCTGGGTATAATAGCTCTCGGCGTAATCCTTTAGGTCGTTGACCAGGGAGTGGCCCACCGCGTCGGAGAAGGCCGCCTTCTCCCGGTAGAGAATGTTGGTGGGCAGGTAGTCCCCCTCAAAGGCCCGGCGCAGCAGGTACTTGCCCTTGCCGTAGTGGTTGCGCTTCTTCTCCGGGTCAATGGACATGATGTAGTGAACAAAGTCCAGATCTCCGAAGGGCACCCGGGCCTCCAGAGAGTTTACCGAGATGCACCGGTCGGCCCGGAGCACATCGTACATATGCAGCTCCCGGATGCGCTTTTCCGCCTCCCGCTGGAACTCCTGGGCGGAGGGGGCAAAGTCGGTGTACTTATAACCAAATAGCTCGTCGGAGATTTCTCCGGTGAGCAGCACGCGGATGTCGGTCTGCTCATGGATGGCCTTGCATACCAGATACATGCCGATGCTGGCCCGGATGGTGGTGATGTCGTAGGTACCCAGCAGGGCAACCACCGGCTCCAGGGCCTCAATCACATCGTCCCGACTGATGATGACCTCGGTGTGGTCACTGCCGATGTAGTCGGCCACCTCCCTGGCGTACTTCAGGTCGATGGCGTCGGTATCCATACCAATAGCAAAGGTACGAATGGGCTTGGAGCTCTTCTTGGCGGCGATGGCGCATACCAGGGAGGAGTCCAGTCCGCCGCTGAGAAGGAAGCCCACCTTGGCGTCGGCAATGAGCCGCTTCTCCACACCGGCAATCAGCTTCTTCCGGATGTTCTGGCAGATGGTGTCCAGGTCGTCGTATACCACCCGGTCTACCCGGGTCATGTCGGCGTAACGCACAAACACGCCGTCCTTATAGTAGTGTCCCGGAGGGAAGGGAGCGATCTTGTCCACCAGACCCACCAGGTTCTTGGGCTCACTGGCAAAGGCCATGACCCCCTTCTCGTCCCGGCCATAGTACAGGGGACGAATGCCGATAGGGTCACGGGCCGCCACATAGCTGCCGCTCTCCGCATCAAAGAGAATGCAGGCAAACTCTGCGTCCAGCATGCGGAACATATCGGTGCCGTACTCCCGGTACAAGGGCAGCAGGACCTCGCAGTCGGAGTCGCTGACAAAGGTATACTTGCCCTCCAGCTTCTTGCGCAGGGCGTCAAAGCCATAGATCTCGCCGTTGCACACCACATAGCTGCCGTCCAGCGCAAAAGGCTGCATGCCCTCCGGCCGGGGATCCATGATAGCCAGACGGTGGAATCCCATCAGGCCCATGCCAGTATCGACGATGCGGGTGTCGTCGGGGCCGCGGGAGAGGGTTTTGTCAAAGTATTTTCGGAAGGTCTCGTAATCCAGTCCGGATCCGCAATATCCCATAATAGAACACATGATAATTCCTCCTTGATTAACGCACGCCGAACAGCAGCTCCCCATAGCTGGGGAAGGGCCAATACTTCTTGGCTGTCAGCGTCTCCGCTTCGTCTGCTGCCGCACGCAGGCTGCACATTCTGGGCAGGATCTCATCCCGCACATAGTTTGCCTGGGCAGGGACCTCGTTTTCATCTCCTAAATGCACCATGGCCAACTCCAGCTCGTCTGTTCTCTGGGCGATCTGGTCAGTGAGGCGGGACAGCTTGGTCACCAGCCCCGCCTCATAGGCGCAGGTAATACCCGCCGCCACGGCCCGCTTGGCCGCCGCCGCGGAAGCAATGGAGGCGGTGTACTCCTCCACCGCGGGCAGGATCTCTTTCCGTGCCATATCGATCATGGTCAGCGCCTCAATGCTCACGGTCTTGGTGTAGCTCTCCAACATAATTTCACAGCGGGAATGCAGCTCCGCGGGAGAGAAGACCTTGTGGCCGGTGAGCAGGGCGGTATTCTTTTCATTCAGCAGGCAGGGCACACAGTCGGGGGTGGTGCGCAGGTTGAGCAGTCCCCGCTCCTGGGTGGCCTCCCGGATCCAGGCCTCATCGTAACCGTTGCCATTGAAGATGATCCGCTTATGCTTACGGACCACCTCCCGAATGAGGTCGTGGAGCGCCTGATTTTTGTCCTCCCCCGCCTGCTCCAAACGGTCGGCGTACTCTTTAAGGGACTGGGCCACCGCCGTGTTGAGCATCATATTGGAACAAGCAATGGAATTGGAAGAACCCAACATCCGGAACTCAAACTTGTTCCCTGTAAAGGCGAAGGGGGACGTCCGGTTTCGGTCGGTGGCGTCCCGGGGAAACCGGGGTAAGGTGTGGACTCCCAGCTTCATCTGGGTGGGCTCCACCCCCGCATAGGGGGTGTCCGTCTCGATGGCCTCCAGGATGGCAGTGAGCTCATCCCCCAGAAAGACGGATACCACGGCGGGGGGCGCCTCATTGGCACCCAGCCGGTGGTCGTTTCCAGCGGTGGCCACCGACATACGCAGCAGGTCCTGATAGTCGTCCACCGCCTGGATTACCGCACACAGGAACACCAAAAACTGAGCATTTTCATGGGGAGTATCCCCGGGGGAGAGAAGATTTACTCCCGCATCGGTGGAAATGGACCAGTTATTGTGCTTGCCGCTGCCGTTGACCCCAGCAAAGGGCTTCTCATGCAGCAGGCACACCAGCCCATGGCGGGCGGCCACCTTCTGCATGATCTCCATGGTCAGCTGGTTGTGGTCGGTGGCAATGTTGGTGGTGGTATAGATGGGAGCCAGCTCGTGCTGGGCGGGAGCCACCTCATTGTGCTCCGTCTTGGCCAGGATGCCCAGCTTCCAGAGCTCCTCATCCAGTTCTTTCATATAGGCGGCCACCCGGGGCTTGAGGGAACCAAAGTAGTGGTCGTCCAGCTCCTGCCCCTTGGGCGGACGGGCGCCAAAGAGGGTGCGCCCGGTGTAGATAAGGTCGGGGCGGCGGTCATAGAGGGCCTTTTCTACCAGAAAATACTCCTGCTCCGGCCCAACGCAGGTGCGGACGTACTTCACCGTGTCGTTGCCCATTAGCTTGAGCACCCGCAGGGCCTGCTTATTGAGGGCCTGCATGGAGCGCAGCAGCGGGGTCTTCTTGTCCAGCGCCTCTCCCCCGTAGGAGCAGAAGGCGGTGGGGATGCACAGGGTGTCGTCCTTAATAAAGGCATAGGAGGTGGGGTCCCAGGCGGTGTAGCCTCTGGCCTCAAAGGTGGCCCGCAGGCCGCCGGAGGGGAAGGAGGAGGCGTCCGGCTCGCCCCGGATAAGCTCCTTGCCCGAAAACTCCATGATGACCCGGCCATCGGGGGCAGGGGTAATAAAGCTGTCATGCTTCTCTGCCGTGATCCCAGTCATGGGCTGGAACCAGTGAGTAAAATGGGTGGCGCCCTGTTCCACGGCCCAGTCCTTCATGGCCTGGGCCACCGCATTGGCCACGGACAAATTCAGCTTGGCCCCCTCGTCCATGGTTTTGCGCAGCGATTCATACACCGGCTGGGACAGTCTGGCCTTCATGACACGGTCATCAAAGGCCTTGCACCCAAAGTACTCCGGCACGGTCATCATGTTGACTCACCTCTTTCTCAAAGTAAAAAAAGGCGATGGTGCCCTGGAACATCACGTCCAAGACACCATCGTCTTTGATGGGCATACTATACGCTGATTCCACTTCTCTGTCAAGGGCAGAACCACAAAAAATTTTCCATTTTTGGCTGGTTTGTTTCTCCAAACGAACCGATTGACAATATTTCGTCGATGTAGTATGTTAAATTGTGAACAAGGATGTTCCCCTGGAAGAAGTGTCCCCTTTTTCCCTGGAACATCCATTTTTATTATCATTCCGGGATTCATTTCCCGCCCATAAAAGGGAGGTAAATGCACCATGAAATATTCTGCGGAAGAGGTCATCCAATTCGTACAGGAGGAGGATGTGAAGTTTATCCGCCTGGCCTTCTGCGATGTATACGGCAAGCAGAAAAACATCACCATCATGCCCAGTCAGCTTCAGCGGGCCTTCACCTACGGCGTGGCTTTCGACGCCTCGGCCATCGCCGGATTTGGCGGTGAGGTGCGCTCCGATTTGTTCCTCCACCCCGATCCGGCTACCCTCACCAGCCTGCCCTGGCGGCCGGAGAACGGCCGGGTGGTGCGTATGTTCTGCGATGTCACCCACCCCGACGGCACCCCCCTGGACTCGGACACCCGGGCCATTCTGAAAACTGCCGTGGCCCACGCTGCACAGGAGGGATACGCCTTTGCCTTCGGTGCTGAGATGGAGTTCTACCTCTTTAAAACCGACGAGGCGGGCAACCCCACGCCGGAACCCTACGACCAGGCCGGCTACATGGATGTGGCTCCCGAGGACAAGGGGGAGAACATCCGCCGGGAGATTTGCATGATCTTGGAGCAGATGGGCATCCAGCCAGAAGGCTCCCACCACGAGGAAGGGCCGGGGCAAAACGAGATCGACTTCCGCTATTCCGATCCCCTCACCGCCGCCGACAACGCCGTCACCTTCTGTTCTATTGTCAAGACCGTGGCCGCCCGCAACGGCCTGTGGGCCGACTTCTCTCCCAAGCCTCTGAGCAACCGGGCGGGCAGCGGCCTGCACATCAACTTCTCTGTCAAGGGGCCGGAGGGCAGCGACCCCCTGCCCCATGTCATTGCCGGACTGTTGGACCAGGCCTACCCCCTCACCGCCTTTTTTAACCCCACCGCCAACTCCTACCTGCGTCTGGGCAGCAGCAAGGCCCCTGGCTACATCACCTGGTCCTCGGAAAACCGTTCCCAGCTCATCCGCATCCCTGCCGCCGTTGGGGAGTTCCGACGGGCAGAGCTACGCTCCGCCGACCCCTCGGCCAACCCCTATCTGGCCTTTGCCATGCTCATCTATGCGGGGCTACACGGCATCAAGCAGGGGCTCACACTCCCCGCCCCCGCTGACTTTAACCTCTACACCGCCCCTGCCGGGGTGCTCTCCCGCTACCGCCGTCTGCCAACCTGTCTGGAGGAGGCCATGAGCGCCGCCTGGGAGAGCAAATTTGTCACCCAGCATCTGCCCCCCTCGGTGGTGGCCGCCTACTGCCGCCGGAGAGGCTGAGATTTTTTGGAGAAGGAGGAGATGTTATGGTATTCCAGGACCGCACGTACAGCGTGCTGGTGGTCTCGGCCTCTGCCGCCTTTGACCGCACCGTCTCCGACCTGCTCCCCAGGAACGATTTCTGGCCGGTGAACATGGTAAAAAGCTGCGGGGAAGCCCGCCGGGCGCTGTTTGACAAGGCATATGACATCGTCCTCATCAACGCCCCCCTCCACGATGACTTTGGAATGCGTCTGGCTATCGATCTGTGCAACACCAGCCACGCGGGCGTGCTTTTGTGTGTGAAGAGTGAACTCTATAATGACGTCTACTCCAAGGTCACCCCCCACGGGGTACTCACCCTGTCCAAGCCCACCTCCCTGCCCATGGTGTCCCACTCTCTCCGGGTGCTGTGCGCCATACGGGAGCGGCTGCGCAAGCTGGAGGCCAAGCAGCAGTCGGTGGAGGAGCGCATCGAGGAGATCCGTCTGGTGAACCGGGCCAAGTGGCTGCTCATTCAGTGTCTCAATATGACGGAGTCTCAGGCCCACCGGTACATCGAAAAGCAGTCCATGGACACCCGCACCTCCAAGCGGGAGGTAGCCCAGGACATCATCAAAACCTACGGCGGACAGACCCCACCGGGAGACAACCCTTTCTCCTCGTTATAAAAATGACGCGGGGCGGACCAGAAAGCTCTGGTCCGCCCCGCTTTTTTACAGCGCTTCTCCCGCCAAAAAGGCCCGCAATTTCTTTTCCACGTCGCCGCAGCGCAGAGGGAATTGCTTACCCAGCTCCGGGTCAGCCTGCTCCATCAGGTAGCCCCGGCCCGCTTTTTTGAGCATGGCGGCGTCGTTCCAGTTGTCGCCAAAGGCCACCGTCTCCTCCGGCGAGACCCCCAGTGCCTGGCACAGCAGCTCCAGGCCGGTGCCCTTGTCCGCTAGGGTGAAGTCCAGCCAGTCGGGACCAGCCGCCGCCATGTGCAGCGCCTCCCCCCAGCGGGGGCCCAGGGCCTTGGCCGGTTCCTCCGTTCCCCCAGGACAGTAAGCCGACACCTTCAGGATCTCCTCCTGGACCTGTCGGGGGTCTTCCACGATCTGGACCCGGTTGCCCTTTTCATCCCGCAGCAGGGAGAGATAGTCCTGGGGACACCGGCACACGTAGCTGGTATTGGCTCCCGACACCAGCAGCTGGCAGCCCGGCAGCTTTAAGATATCCTCCGCCAGGGCCAGGGACTCCTCCCGGGGCATGGCGGTGCGGCCCAGCACCGGGGCGGTGTCCTCCTTGCCCTTCCCGTAGAGGATGGCCCCGTTTTCACACAAAAAGGTCAGCTCGTCCTGTACGGGCGCAAACAGCCCGCGCAGCGAATGAAACTGCCGCCCGGAGGCGGGACAGAAGATCACGCCCCGCTCCTTCAGCTCCCGGATCACCGGAAACAGCGTGGGCGACAGGGCGGTCTGCCCGTAAGGCAGCAGAGTACCATCAATATCACTGACGATCAATTTTACCATGGTCATAGATCTCCTTTCAGCAGCCGCTTCTCCAGCTCCGGGGGCAGGTGCTGGAAGGTGTCCACCCAGTAGTGGCACGCGTTTTTCTGCTCCGTCTCCCGCTCCTGAAACAGCGGGTCCCTCATCCCCGCCACGGTCCAACCAGCCTGACGGGCGGCGGCGCAGTAGTCCGGGGCGTCCTCAAAGAACAGGCAATCCGCTCCGTCTACCCCGAAGCGCTTGGCTGTCTTGTGGTAGATGGCAGGGTCCCGCTTCTCCAGCCCCAGCTCCTTGGTGGTGAGAACCCCCTCCAGCAGGGGCAGCAGGCCGTGGCGCTCCAGAGCGGCCTGACACAGGGGCGGCATGCAGGAGGTGAGCACCGCCATCCGCTCCCCCACCTCATAACAGCGGAGCAGAAACTCCTTCGCCCCCGGTTTGAGGGGCAGGGTGTAAGCATAGGCCTCCTGGGCCAGCTCCAGCCAGGCGTTCAGGATGTCCTGGGGACTGTGGGGCAGGCCGAAGCGCTCTTTTGTATAGCGGGCGGCATCGGGGGCGCTGTGGTGGGCCACATAGTCGGTATAGTCGGCGGGCACGGGGGCGATCCCCTGCCGCCCCAAAAATTCCACATCGATATCCAGCCACACCCCGTTGGAGTCCAGCAGGGTGCCGTCCAGATCAAAAAACAGCATATCCATCCTCCTCTGCCCAAAACCTCCAGGGGAAGTCCACCGCCTCCTCCGCGTAGTCGATGCCCACCCGGGGTCCCATATGGACCTTGTCCGGATCAGGAGCCTGGCCATCACACACATAGAGAGGCGGGACGGTCAGGTCCAAGCCGTTCTCCTCCCGGGTGAGGGCCAGGCCCTGGCACAGCTTGCCGGGTCCGTCCAAAAAGTGGCGCTTCTGATACCGGGTGAGCTCATTTTCCTTGCGGCCAAAGCGATTTTCTGCTATAATGGCCCTGTTTTGAACCGGGACCGCCCCCCGCAGCAGCACTGCGCAGGGCTCCCCCTCCGGCTCCGTCACCAAGTTAAGGCAGTGGTACATCCCATAGATCAGGTAAATGTATGCGGTACCAGGCGGGGCAAAGAGGGTCTGGGTGCGGGCGGTACGCTTATAGCCGTAGGCGTGGCAGGCCTTGTCCATCCGGCCCACATAGGCCTCGGTCTCCATGATGCGGCACACCAGTGTTTCTCCCCGGTATTCCCGCACCAGATACTTTCCCAGCAGATCCCGGGCCACCTCCACGGTGTCCCGGTTATAAAAGGACTTCGGCAGGATTTCCACCTCTCTCACCTCCGCAAATCAGAACTCAAAGCAACGGTATCCTACCATGTTTCCTGTAAAAATGCAACGTCATACAGGAGTGGAAAACTATGAAATCCAATCTCACCCGCAAGCTGGCCAAGCCCATGCTCTTTCTAGCCGCCTTCATCTGGGGCACCTCCTTTTTTATCATGAAAAATGCCCTGGACTCCATCCCGGTGTTCTGGCTGCTCACCTTCCGCTTCAGTACGGGAGCCATTCTGCTGGGGCTGTTCTGCTGGAAAAAGTGGAGCAGTGTGTTTCAGAAGGACTACGTCTGGCGGGGTGCCATTCTGGGTGCCTTTCTCTACCTGGCCTATACCACCCAGACGTTCGGATTGGTGTACACCACGCCGTCGAAAAACGCATTTTTGACCTCCATCTATTGTGTGCTGGTTCCCTTCCTCTACTGGTGGCTGGCCAAGCAGCGCCCCGACCGGTACAACATTCTGGCCGCTCTGCTGTGCGTGGCCGGTGTGGGGCTGGTATCCCTCACCGGAGAGCTCACCATCACGGTGGGCGACCTGCTTACCCTGGTGAGCGCTCTGTTCTACGCCCTGCACATTGTGGCGGTGAACAAGCTCTCCCCCGGCAAAGACGTATACCTCATCACGGTCTTTCAGTTTGCAGGCACCGCGGTGCTTTCTCTGGTCAGCGCCGCCCTGTTCCAGCCTTTCCCCGCCGCCATCTTCTCCCAGCCGCAGGTGCTGCTGCCGCTGGTCTATTTGTGTGTGGTGTGCACCACGGTGGCTCTGCTGTTCCAGAACGTGGGGCAGGTGGGCTCCGACCCCTCCTCTGCCTCGGTGCTTCTTTCTCTGGAGTCGGTGTTCGGCGTTCTCTTCTCCGTTGTGTTCTACGGCGACCCGGTGACTCCCCGGCTGCTGGCGGGCTTTGCCCTTATTTTTGTGGCGGTCATTTGCTCGGAAACCAAGTTCTCCTTCCTGCGTTCCAAACACTCCACGGCTAAGGAACAGACCGCCGATAGCTTTTAGTTGAACCGGCTGCGGGGATATGATATAATGTTTTTTACTTAGATTTTAAGCAGAAAGGAGGCCCGGCTATGGTACTGCATGAGTCCGGCGAGGACTATCTGGAGGCCATTCTGGTGCTGCGCCAGGAGAAGGGCACTGTCCGCTCCATTGACGTGGCCCAATACTTGGGCTACTCCAAGCCTTCGGTCAGCCGCGCCGTCTCCATTTTAAAAACCAACGGCTACATTACCATGGAAAAGGACGGCCATCTGGAGCTGACCGAGGAGGGCGAGGCTAACGCCCAGCGGGTCTATGAGCGCCACCGCTTCCTCACCCAGT
>CABVDR010000003.1 GCA_902497145.1 uncultured Oscillospiraceae bacterium | reverse complement strand
GGTGCTCACCGAAGGCGGCCCCGGCGATTCTTTGGTGACTTTCTGATCGCTCAGAAAGTCACACCTCCGTCCCCCCGCCAGAAAGGAAATCAAAAAACTTATCCACATACTCTCCTAAAAATGTGGACAAAAAATACTCCGTTCCCACAAAGGGAACGGAGTATTTTGATTGGTCAGATTATTCCTCTGCCATCGCCTTGGCGGCCTCGATGGCCTTGGCCTGAGCGGCAGGGGGGCAGTCCTCATAGCGGACAAAGTGGAAGGTGAAGGAGCCGCGGGACTGAGTCATAGCCCGCAGATCGATGGCGTAAGAGGTCATCTCCGCCATGGGCACCTCAGCCTCAATGATCTGCTCGCCGCCGGGGGCGGGAGTCATGCCCATCACACGGCCGCGGCGCTTGTTCAGATCGCCGATCACGTCGCCCATGTAGCTGTCAGGCACGGTGACCTTCAGCTCGCCCACGGGCTCCAGCAGCACGGGGTTGGCCTCGGGCATCGCGGCCTTGTAGGCCAGCTGAGCGGCAGTCTTGAAGGCAATTTCGGAGGAGTCCACGGGGTGGTAGCTTCCGTCATACAGCACGGCCTTCAGATTCACCACAGGGTAACCGGCCAGAGGACCGTGGTTGCAGGCCTCCCGGAGGCCCTTCTCCACGGCGGGGAAGAAGTTCTTGGGCACGGAGCCGCCAAACACTTCCTCGGCAAAGACCATCTCTTCCTCGTCGAAGTTAGGCTCAAAGCGGATCCACACGTCACCGAACTGGCCGCTGCCGCCGGTCTGCTTCTTATGACGGCCCTGCTTGGAGACGGTCTTGCGGATCTTCTCACGGTAGGGCACGCGGGGCTTCTTCAGCTCGGTATCCACGTTGAAGCGGCTCTTCAGCTTGGACACCAGCACATCCACCTGGATGTCGCCGGCGGCGTAAATCACCATCTGGTGCGTCTCGGCGTTGTTGACCACGTTAAAGGAGGGATCCTCCTCGTTGAGGCGGTTGAGGCCCTGGGCCACCTTGTCCTCCTGACCCCGGGTCTTGGGGGAGATGGCCACGGAGTAGTTGGGCTCGGCGAAGGGGATGGGAGCCAGGGAGATAACCTTACGGGCATCACACAGCGTGTCGCCGGTCTTTACCTTCTCCATCTTGCCGATGGCGCCGATGTCGCCGCAGGAGAGCTCCTTGACCTCCTCGGCCTTCTTGCCCCGCATGATATACAGACGGCCCAGCTTCTCATTGTTGCCGGTGCGGGAGTCCACCAGGGTCAGGTCGGAGGTGATGTTGCCGGAGAGCACCTTGATGAAGGAATACTTGCCGTACTGGTCGGAGACAGTCTTGAACACGAAGGCACAGGGCACGCCGCCGGGAGCGACTGCGAACTCCTCCTTGGTGCCGTCGGGGGACACGCCCTTGCGCATGTTGCCTTCGGCAGGGTTGGGCATCAGTTCCACGATGTTGTCCATCAGCATCAGGGAGCCCATGGTATTGACGGCGGAGCCGCACAGCACGGGGAACAGGGACAGCTCCCGCACGCCCTGGCGCAGGCCCTGGATCATCTCGACATAGGTGAAGTCCTCGCCGGAGAAGAACTTATCCATGAACTCCTCGCTGGTCTCGGCCACGGACTCCTTCAGGGCGTCGTTGAACTCGGTGATGACATCTTCCTTGCCTTCGGGGATGTCGATCTCCACGCGCTTGCCGTTTTGCATCTCGTAGGCGCGCTTGTTGAGCACATCGATGATGCCGGTGACCTTCTTGTTCTCGTCCCAGATGGGAACCACCACGGGAGCGATCTTGTTGCCGAAGCGCTCACGCAGGGCGTCGAAGGTGGCGTTGTAGTCGGAGTTCTCCTCGTCGGTCTTGGAGATATAGATAAAACGGGGCATATCCCGCTCTTCGCAGTATTTCCAGGCCTTCTCCAGGCCCACGGAGATGCCGTCCTTGGCGGAGCAGACGATGATGGCGGCGTCGGCCACGGTGAGGGCCTGCATCACTTCGCCGGAGAAGTCAAATCCGCCCGGAGTATCCAGCACATTGATCTTACATCCCTTATATTCCAGCGGGGCCACGGAGGTGGTGATAGAGATCTGACGCTTGATCTCCTCCGGATCGTAGTCGCACACGGTATTTCCGTCGGCGCACTTGCCCATACGGTCGATGGCGCCGGTCATATACAGCAGGCTCTCCGTCAGCGCGGTCTTGCCGCTTCCGCTGTGGCCCAGCAGGCAGACGTTACGGATGTTTTGTACAGAATAGCTCATGGTTGATCCAACTCCTTGTTTCGAACATCTGTGACACATATGCGCGGAGATCAATTTCCGGCATGTGGTACAATCCTGTTGGTTATTATAACGTAATACGCCCGTTCTGGCAACTGTTTTTTTGGCGTGATTGCCCGTTCCATCCCGGTTGAGGCCGGCATTTCCCCACCTTTTTTCGTAGAAAGTAACCAAATACAGCGGAATTGTACAAATTAACAAAGAATATAAAAAAGGGGCCCGGATTTCTCCGAGCCCCTTTGGCATGATTTTCCGTTTTGTTACCCCAAACGCACAATGCACGTCTCGCTCCACGGCTCGGGGGTAACGGTATACTCCGTTCCCGCCTGGTCCAAAAGCTGACACAGCCGCTCCAGCACCTCACTGGATACGATACAACTCACATTTCCCTCACTGTCTGCCTCCCACTCATCTAGGGTGGGCAGCAGGGCAGAGGCCCCTGTGGGCAGGGTGCTGAGCACCAGCACCGTCTGGGTGGACGCTGCGGTTACCTCAGGCGTTTGTGCCTTGTTCTGAACCTCATACTCGCTCTCGCCGTTCTCCTCCGCGGCATATGGAGTAGGCTGCTCCGTCTCACCGCCGCTCTGAGTCCCGCTCTGATCGGGAACATCAGAGGCAAGATCCGCGGTGCGGGGCTGGGCCGCGGGAGGCTGTGCAGTCTCCTGGTCATCCGGAGTCTGGGCTGGCTGCTGGCCGGAGTTTGTCACATCCTCATCCACCGAGCGCTCGGAGGTTTGGGGCTGCTGGGCGGAAACTGCCGCCTGGCCATCGGTGACCATGCCGCTTCTCAGGTTGCTTCCCTGGGGGATCACACGGTAGATGCCGATACAAAGGAGGGCACAGGCCGCCAATCCCATCAGCGTCCGCGCCCAGCGGCGCCGCTGCAGGGAAATCACCTTGGGTTTCTCCTGGGACTCCGCCCGCACCTGCTCCATGACACGCTGAGTAAAGTCCGCCGGAACCTGGACCTCTCCCAGTCCCCGCAGGGCCTGGCTCATCTGGGCCAGCTCCTCCTGGTCCTTCCGACAGGCCGGGCAGGATGCCAGATGCTCCTCCAGCTCCTGTTCCTCCTGAGGGGAGAGGGCCCCGTCCAGCTGTAGATTCAGCAGCTCCCAGGCACGCTCACACGAGATCACAGCCATCACCTCCGTTTCGTTCCTTCTTTTTGGGTAGACGTGTCGGAGGCAAAAAAGTTCCCTTCCGCAGTCAAAAATTTTTTCAGGGCCAGCCGAGCCCGGGCAATGCGGGATTTCACCGTACCCAGGTCCAGCTCCAGCGCTTGGCCGATCTCCTGATAGGACAGGCCGGACAGCTCCCGCATCACCAAAATCTCCCGCTGGTGGTCTGGCAGGGCCTTTAAGGCCTCCTCCACCGCCTCCCGGGCCATGCGCCGTTCCGTCTGAAGGGCGGGGTCGGCCTGGTGGTCGGCGGGCTCCCAGTCGCTCTCGCCCTCCTCGCCGGTGAGGGAGGCGACCTCCAGCTCCCGGCGGCGCTTGCGGCGGCGGAGATGGTCGATGCAGGCGTTGCTGGTGAGGCGGTACACCCAGGTGGAGAAGCTGCTCTCTCCTTTAAAAGAGGGCAGAGCCCGCCAGGCATTGAGAAAGGCCTCCTGGGCCGCGTCCTGTGCGTCCTCCGGGTCGCCCAGCATCCGCAGGGCCAGGGAATACACCCGGTTCTGGTTGTCCAACACCAGCTGCTCAAAGGCCTGTGCATCACCGGCCTTGGCCCGGGAGATTAGCTCCGGCTCGGTCATCTTCTCCACCTCCTTCCCGCTCTCCCGCTTTCTTGAAAGAAAGCTTGGCAAAGAACTTTGTGGGAAACTTCGTTTCCCTTCTGTTTCGTTTATACCTGCGTCCAGGACAGATTTTACGTTAGGTCCCGCAAAATCCCCTTGGTCACCTGATAGACGTCCTCCAGGGTGGTGATCTTTACGATCTGTTCCTTGTAATACCCGGCGTGGGGCACGCCCTTCAAATACCAGGCGTAGTGCCGCCGTGCCTCCAGGCAGGCGATCTTCTCCCCCTTGTTGGCTGCGGAGAGTTCAAACTGCCGCACGGCGGTGCGGCACCGCTCCTCCAGCGGAGGCATGGGCGGGATCTCCCTGCCCTCCAGGGCGGCCTTACACTGGGCAAACAGCCAGGGGTTGCCGAACACCCCCCGGCCGATCATGGCCATGTCCGCTCCGGTGTATTTCAAGATCCGGGGTGCGTCCTCGCCCTTAAAGACATCGCCATTGGCAATGACCGGGATCTTCACCGCCTTTTTAACCTCCCGGATCCAGTCCCAGTTGGCGGTGCCGGAATACATCTGGGTGCGGGTACGGCCGTGGACAGCTACGGCGGCAGCGCCGGCCGCCTCCATGGCCTTGGCAAACTCCACGCAGTTGATGGAGCCCTTGTCCCAGCCCAGGCGGAACTTCACCGTCACCGGGCAGCCCGCGCCGCGGATCACTGCCTCCAGCACCTTCACCGCCTTGTCCGGGTCCCGCATGAGGCCAGAACCGTCTCCGGAGTTTGCTACCTTGGGCACGGGGCAGCCCATGTTGATGTCGATAATATCTGCTCCCGACACCTCATGGGCGATGGCCGCCCCCTCCTGCATACACACCGGGTCGCTGCCAAAAATCTGAGCGGCGGCGGGGTGCTCCCCCTCCCCCAGCTGGAGCAGGGGAACGGTCTTTTTATCCTGATAGCACAGGGCCTTGGCGCTGACCATTTCGGTGCAGGTCAGCCCCGCCCCCTGCTCCCGGCAGATGGTGCGGAAGGCCACGTCGGTGACCCCGGCCATGGGGGCCAGGGCCAGGGGCGTTTCAATGTTGATTCCAGCGATGGATACCATGTCTCCTCCTATGGTCAAGGGCCGGAAATGTTCTCCCGGCCCGTACTGTTCACGCCATTTTATCACACCCGGTATTGGTTGACAAGGGCGGCAGAAATCATTAAAATTGGGAAAAACCCATATAAGGAGAGCGAAGAACCATGGAACTTGCCGCGCGTGCCGCCGCCCTGCGGGGCGTGAGCGTCTATCGCCCCGTCCTCCAGACCCCGCTGATGACCGCCATGGACCAATTCTGGTCCGCCTGCCGCAAGCGGGACGGAGAGACGGCTCTGGACCGATACAGTGAAGTTTTCTATCAAATGCGCCGGGAGGGCTTTTCCAGCCTGGGGGCCTGGCTGTGGGATCAGCTGCGCTACACCGACAATCCCTACGGCATCATGGCAGACCTGGGGGGTGAGGACCCGGTGCTGGAGCAGGCCGCCCGCCGGGACGTGGAGACCTTGCTGGACCTGGCCCGCACCCCTTGCTCCGCCTATCTGGAGGCCATTGTCGCCGCCCTGCCCGCGGAGTACGCCCCGGTGGTAAAGGCGCTGCCCCAGTGGGAGGCGGAGGCCCCCTTCACCTTTGAATCCCTCACCGCCTTCTACCGGGAGCACGGCTGCGGCCTGTACGCCCGGTACCGGGCCTTCCTGTGGGAGGAGGGCCATCTGGTGCCGGTCCCCGACCCCGACTGCCCCCACCCCATCGAGCTGCTGGGCTACGACCAGCAGCGGCAGCAGGTGCTGGACAACACCCGCCTGCTGGTCTCCGGCCGCCCGGCCAACAATGTGCTCCTCTTCGGCGACGGCGGCACCGGCAAGTCGGCCACGGTGAAGTCCATGCTCTATCAGGAGGGGATGGAGGACCTGCGCCTCATTGAGATCCAGAAGGAAAACCTGGTGGGCATGTCCCAGCTGATGCGTTCCCTGGGCGGCCGCCGGCACAAGTTCATCCTGTTCATTGACGATTTGGCCTTTGACCAGGACGACAAGACCTACTCCTCCATGAAGACCATTCTGGAGGGCGGCCTGGAAAAGCGGCCGGTGAATGTGGCCATCTACGCCACCTCCAACCGCCGCCACCTGGTGCGCCAGAACTTCTCCGACCGGGGCAACGACGAGGTGGATGCCTTTGAGACCATCGCGGAGAAGACCGCCCTGGCCGAGCGCTTTGGCCTGCGCATCCCCTACCTCACCATGAACAAGAAGGAGTACCTCAGCCTGGTGGACCATCTTGCCGACCTGGAGGGGCTGGAGATGAACCGGGAGGTACTTCACGCCAAGGCCATGGAGTGGGAGATCCGCCACGCCGGCCGCACCCCCCGGGTGGCCCGGCAGTTTATTGCTTCCCTGCACATGGCCTAAAGCGGGTGCCTCTTGTCCCCGGCAGTCTTTTGTGCTATGATATGAATAGGAAAATATCTATCCAGCGGCAGAATCGTCCTGATTCGGGAGGTGGGTCTCTATGCTTACCACGTACCATAAGGAATACAGCGACTGTCTGGGCCGGGACATGGAATTCAAGGTCTATGGTACCGGCGGAAAGCCCGTGCTTGCCATCCCCACAGAAAAGGGGCGTTTCTTCCAGTGGGAGGAGAGCGGGATGCTGGACGCTCTGGCAGCCGACCTGGACCGGGAGCACATCCAGCTGTTTGTGGCCGACCCCATTGACGCGGAGACGGTGTGCAACCAGTGGGGGGATCCCTACCACCGGGTACGGATGCACGAGGGCTGGTACCGCTATGTGGTGGACGAACTGGTCCCCCGCATCCACGAGATCAACGGCACCGGCCAAGCCCTTCTGACGGTGGGCTGCTCCATGGGAGCCTACCACGCCGCCAACTTTTTCCTGCGCCGCCCCGACCTGTTTGACGGACTGATTGCCCTGTCCGGGGTGTACGACACCTACGGCATGTACCAGGGCTATATGGACGAGGTGGCCTACGCCAACGACCCCTGCGTCAGCCTGTCCGGTATGCCCCTGGATCACCCCTACATCGACCTCTTCAACCGCCGCCGCATGGTGTTCTGCTGCGGGCAGGCTCCCGACGAGGAGCCCTCTTTGTCCGCCACCCGCCGCCTGGAGCAGGTCTTTCTGCGCAAGGGCATCCGGGCCAGGATGGACTACTGGGGCTATGATGTGGATCACAAGTGGTTTTGGTGGAACAAGCAGATGCCCTACTTTCTGGCCTACGCCATGGGGGAGGAACCCTGGCCCCCCCGCGTGCGGGAGACAGAGCCGAAAGCCAAGCCGGAACCCGCTTCGGAACCGGAGTTTCTTTACTATCCCTATTATCCCTACACCCCCTTCCCGCCCCGGGAGCGCCTGCTCTACTTTGAGGAAGATTTTGATTAAAGAAAAAACGCCTCGTTTTCCCATGGAAAACGGGGCGTTTTTAGTTTTGTTCCTCCTGCTCTGGAGCTGCGCTGAGGTGGGTGAGAATGTTCTCCATGCTGCGGTGGATATGCCGGTCCATCAGCTCCTCCGCCGTTTTAGCGTCCCGCCGCTCCAGTGCCTCCATAATCTGGGTGTGTTCCGCCATGGAGATCTGGGCATAGGACTCCCGGGTCACCTTATGGCCCATGGACAGGCCGTTCCAAAGCTGGGAGAGGGTCTGTACGATCTTCTTGTTCCCCTTGGCTGTCCAGATGGCCATATGGAACATCTCATTGCAATTTCCATAGGCCTGGGAATCCCCCCGCTCCAGCGCCGCTTTGGACTGATCAAAGGCCTGCCGAATGGCCGAGAGGTCGGCCCCATTACGGCACACCGACGCTGCCGCGTCCCGTTCCAGAATAGCACGCAGCTCATAGTGGTCCCGGATGGTCTGCTCGCTCAGGCCCAGGACGATGGCTCCCCGGTTGGGACGCAGCTCAATCAGCCCCTCCTGATCCAGCATCTGAAAGGCCTCCCGCACGGGGGTAACCGACACCCCCAGCATCTGGGCAGCGTCCTTCAAAGACAGCTCCCGGCCGGGGAGCAGCTGGTGGGAGAGGATGGCCTCCCGCAGCGCGGCGGCCACCCGGTCCCGGGCGGGAAGCAGTTGAATGGGGGAAAGTTGTTTCATGGATACGACACCTCAGTATAGGCCAAATAGTAGCGCTGGATCTGCTGGCACAAGGTTTCCCGATCCTGCCCGCAGGCGTCCAAAATGGCCTGATCCAATGCAAGCAGGGTCTCTCCTGGCAGGGGGGCGGCGGCGGCCTCCAGCAGGCCTCTGCGCCCCACGGCGTGGAATTGTAAAATCGCAGGGTGGTCCAACCCGTGGCCCAGGGCCAGGTGAAACTGGTCGTCCCAGCGGTACAGCCCTTCCAGATTTCCTGTCTCCAGCGCCCGGCGGCAGCCTGTCAGCTGCCCCTCCAGCTTCTCCAAATCAGGTCCCTCCGGATTCAGGCGGACGATCTCGCACTCCACCGCCGCCAGAAACTCCAGCCCCTGCCTGCGCCGCTGGGGCGTGGTCCCTACCACCTGTATATGGCGGTTTGGAAGGCGGCGCAGTACTCCTTCATTTTCCAGTTGCAGGAAGGCCTCACGCACCGGGATGCGCGACACTTCCAAGGCGGCCGACACCCGCTCCTGGGTCAGTTCCTCGCCGTCGGCCAGACGGCCGCAGGCAATCTCCCGGCGCAGCTGAGCGGCAATCTCATCCCGCAGTGTCTGACTGCCCATGGGGCTGTTCATGGCGGCACCTCGTTTCTTTTGGGGCTCTCCCCTGTTAAGCCTTGATAATTTGTTATTATACCGAACTTGCCCAGGAAAGAAAAGGGGGCACAGCATTCTTTTCCTTTTGATTATATCACATTCTGGAAAAAATGTGATATCAAGACAAAAAGCACGGGGATCGCCAAGCAGCGATCCCCGTGCTTTTGTGTTTGTATGATTTATTTAATAAAGCTGACGTGCTTGCAGATTTCCTCCACCGCAGCGTCCTTCTTCTGGTTGAAGGCAACCTTGTTCTCCTCGAACATGTTCCGGCCCTCGGTGTCAATGGACACGATGAGGGGACCAAACTCCTTTACCTTGCAGCACCAGAGGGTCTCAGGCATGCCCAGCTCATCCCAGTGGTGCTCGGCAATGCGCTCCACCTCGGTGGCGGCCACGACGGCGCAGCCGGCGGGGAACACACAGTGGATGGCCTTAAAGTTCTTGCAGGCGTACTCGGTGTTAGGACCCATGCCGCCCTTGCCCACGATGACCTTCACTCCGGTCTGCTCCACAAATTCCTTCTCAAACTTCTCCATGCGCATGGAGGTGGTGGGGCCAACGGACACCATCTCGTAGGCATCCTCCTGACCAGGAATGGGGCGCACGATGGGACCGGCGTGGAAAATAGCCTTGCCCTTCAGATCCACAGGCAGCTCCCGCTTGCCCTCAATGAGGCGGCGGTGGGCCACGTCCCGGCAGGTCACCAGATCGCCGTCCAAATACACGATGTCGCCGATGTGGATATCGGCCAGGTCCTCCGCCGTCACCGGCGTAACCAATACTTTCTTTCCGTCTCTCAGCTCTACCATTACAGATTCACCCCCGAATGCGTTGTTACTGTGGCGTTGAGGTCCTTGTCAAAGATGACGTGGCCCCGGCGGTGGGACCAGCAGCCCACGTTGACCGCCACACCGATGGTGGAAGGGTGGCGGGCCGTGTTCTCAATGTGCACTCCCATAACGGAGAAGTTTCCGCTCATACCCTGGGGACCCAGACCGATGGAATTGATGCCGTCCTCCAGCATCTTCTCCATGGCGGCGGCCCGCTCGTTGGGGTTGTGGGTACCCAGAGGCCGCATCAGCGCCTTTTTGGACAGCAGAGCCGCCGTCTCCACGCTGGTGGCCACACCCACGCCCACCAGCAGGGGCGGGCAGGCGTTCAGGCCGTAGCTGGTCATCTGGTCCATCACAAACTTGGTGACTCCCTCATATCCGGCGCCAGGCATCAGCACCATGGCCTTGCCGGGCAGGGTGCAGCCGCCGCCGGCCATGTAGGTGTAGATCTCGCAGTGGTCATCGTTGGGCACGATATCCCAGAACACGGTGGGAGTGCCCTTGCCCACGTTCTTCTTGGTGTTGTACTCATCAAAGGTCTCCACGCTGTTGTGGCGCAGGGGGGCGGCGAAGGTGGCCTTCACCACCGCCTCCTTCAGCAGGGCCTCCAGCTCCCCAATCAGGGGGAAGTTGGCGCCGCACTTGACCCAGAACTGGAGCACGCCGGTATCCTGGCAGCAGGGGCGATCCAGTTCCATGGCCAGCTTCTGGTTGCGGAACATGGTGTCGTAAATGGTGGTAGCCAGCTGGCTGGTCTCCTGCTCACGCAGCTGAGCCAGTTTAGCCTCCACGTCGTCGGGCAGCTTCTTGCCCACATAGGCCACAAACTTGGCCATTTTGTCCGTCATAAGCTGGACGCTTTCTTCTTTGGTCATAGTCGATTACCTCCTTTTACAAATTCAATCAGGGATAGAAGGGGAACAGGATGGGCAGCAGCACCATACAGATTACAAAGGAAACCAGGATCAGGGGCAGGCCGGCTTTCACATAGTCCCGGAAGTGATAGCCGCCGATGCCAACCACCATGGTGTTGGCAGGCATGCCGATGGGGGTGGCGTAGGCACAGGAGCCGGCGATCACGGTGGCGACCACAACAGCCCGGGGATCAGCGCCCAGGCCCTGGGCCAGGGACACGGCGATGGGGACCATCAGGGCGGTGGTGGCGGTGTTGGACATGAAGTTGGTCAGAGTACAGGTGACCACAAAGATGACCAGCAGCATGAAGATGGGCGAAGGGTTGCTGCCCAGCAGGTTGATAATAGTATCGGCAATGATGCTGCCCGCGCCGCTGGACTCCAGAGCGTCAGCCAGAGCCAGAGAACCGGCAAACAGGAACACGGTCTTCAGGTCGATGGAACGCAGAGCCTGCTTTTCACTGATCACTCCGGTAAGGATCAGGAAGAGGGCGGCCACGCTGGCGGAGACCTGAAGGGCAATACCGATCTGCTCCTCAAAGATCATGGCGATAATGGTGACAATAAGTACCACCAGAGAGGTGATCTGCTTCCACTTGGGCACGCTGCTGAAGTCTCTGGCGGCAAACTGGTCATCCTCTACGTCGCCCAGGTTGTTGCCGTCGGGCAGCAGCTTGTAGCCGATGACTGCAAAATACAGGATACCGGCCACCAGCATAGGCAGGCCTACACCGATGTACTCAAAGAAGCCGGTCTTGATGCCCAACTCATTGAGGGCGTTGACCCCCATCAGGTTGCCGGGAGCACCGATAATGGACAGGTTTCCGCCCAGAGCAGCGGCAAACACCAGGGGCATGAGCAGCTTGCCTCGGGAGTAGCCAGACTGGGCCGCGATGCCGATGACCACAGGGATCAGCACGGCGGCGGTACCAGTGTTGGACAAAAATCCGGACATCACGCCTACGATGACCATGATGGCGATGATGAGCTGCCGCTCCGTCTTGGCAAAGCGGGTAACCAGACCGCCGATCTTGTTGGCCATGCCCGTCTCAAACAGGGCCTGTCCCACAACGAACATGGCTACGCACAAAATCACGTTGCTGTTAACAAATCCGGCGTAGGCATCGGATACATCCAGAACGCCGGTGAGGGCCAGGCCGATGGCACAGATCATGGCAGTCAGGCCCAGGGGGATCTTTTCCCAGACGAACATCACAATGGCGAACACCAGGAAAAGAAGGGTAATGGTGCTTGGACTCATGGGGTTCCTCCTCTGTCTCTGTACATTATCACAGATATTTAATATATGATAATGTATCCAAATTCTGAGCTAATGGTATTCCTCTTTTTCTGAAAAGTCAAGAGGGCAAGCATAATTTCAGCGTCTTGCCGTATTTTCTGTGGCTGCTTTGGATAATCCGCATAAATAGGAGTTTATTTATTGACAAAAAAGGGTATTTGACTTGTACAATTTCATAAAAACACGCCCAGAACATCCCACCGGGATACTCTGGGCGTTCTTGCACGTTGACCTTTCCAGGATCTGTGGCCTGTGCTCAGGCCCGGACATCAAAGCTGTACTGGGCCGGTGCGGGCACAGAAGCAATCATGTCGTTGATTAGGGAGACAGCCTGGCTCTCCGCGTCATCCATGGTGCGCTTCATCAACGCAGTGCTGTATGCGCTCTGGATCTGGGCGGTCTGCATGCCCATCACAGCCTCCACCATAGCGGTCACTCCTTTCGGCAAAGATAGCCAATGGCTCCACTTATGTTATCGGCCGCTCCCGCTGATTTTGTAAGGGGCTATTTGCCGCCCCTCCAAGAGACACCAGGATGCACTTTAATGAATTATCCCGGATGACACACTCCGCAGGGGGAATATCCGGCTCTCTGTGCCTCTTCCGCTGTATCAAACCAGATCTCATTTTCTTTCAAAATCTTTTCTGCAAAGCGACAGCTGGGGTCATGATACTTATCCGACTCTAAGCTGCCCACAAAGGTTCCTTCCTTTTTCACAGGCTGCTGACTGTCTCCGCCGCTCTGGCCACCGGAGTTCTGGCTGACCGCCTCATATTGCGCCGAAGTAAAAACACCCTCATTGATCAATTTTTGAGCCAAAGTGCTGTCTTTTCCGTTCTCTTTGGCGGAGAGGGCCGCCCAAGACACCAGTGCCACATCTCCCCGCAGAAACGAGGCATTCTGGGAGGCATAGCGTCCCCCAGTGATGCCCAGTTCGTCCGTCAGAACCCAAGCCCGATCCCACTGAAAGTCGGTGCCGCTCTCATAGCCCAGCGCTTTCAGTACAAAGGTCAAATACTGTGATGCAGTAACTGGCTGGCTGCCGCCATAAGTAGTATCTGAAATGCCAGACGTCAGCTGATGGGTGTAGGCATAGCCCACATAGGGTCTGGCCCAAGGCTCTACGTCGGTAAAGGGAATGGACCAATTTCCCGCTTTCGCCTGCTCTGTCTTTCCGATCAGTGCCACTAGCATGGTAATGGCCTCATTGCGGGTAGGCACACGCTCTAAGTCATAGATTGGCGTACCGTCACTATTGACTCCTGTCCCGCCAAACAGCCCCAGAGAATACAGGGCGTCAGCAGCCTGCTGTGGCTGGATATCGGCTGCAAAGGCACTAGGAATCACAGGCAGAATCAGGATCAGCGACAAAAGCACTCCAAGCCACCGGTTTATCCGTTTCATTTTTACTCTCTCCTCCCATAAGGTTTATATCAGAACTAGAGACTGGTTTCCAAATTCTCTTGGCATTACTGTACCTCATTTTTCCTGCTAATCAAATACATTTTCCTTTTCTAACGTCTCTAAAGCTGGCAGAACTAGGCTCCGCTCTTCCGGCACAAATACTGCAAATAAGCCCCTAGTGTGATACCGTCGGTGATGGTCCCGTCGGCCACCTGCCGGGCCATTTCCTCTGGGGTAACCCACCGCAGGCCGTGGATGCCCTCTCCATTGTCGGTAGGGATGTCCACCTCCCCTACCTGAGCACAGAATACCTGCACCTTGCCTGCGCTGATGCCGGTGTCGGTCTGGATCTCCCCCAAAAACTCCAGCTCCTCCGGAGCGATACGCACACCCAGCTCCTCCCACAGCTCCTTGGCACCGTTTTCCGCCGGGGTCAGATCCTCCCCAAAGCCGCGGGGAAACTCACCGCCGCTTTCTACCCGGGGCGGGTGGCGAAAGATGGACAGCAGGCCAAAACGGCCGTTCCGGCAGGGAATGACCACCACGCCGTTGCTCTTGTGGGGATAGACCACCCTGGCATAGGTATAAAACTCCCCACTCTCCCGCACGCACAAGTCAGCCAGCACCAGATAATAGGGCAGGTTGTCATACACCACCCCAACCGGACGGCCAGTGGAAGCGGAATAGTGACGCAGGGTTTCCTCGTCCATACACAGGGGGATCTGGTCGGAAGGAGCAAAGAGCTCCGGCCGCCTGGCGGCCAGGTGAAAATATTGTGTGATGGGATCCATATTGGTCTCCTTTCCCTGAAAAGGTCCACAGCACAAATCCATATATTAATATATTGCTATCATAATACACTTTGTAGCGTACCGCAACCTTTCTTTTCCACTTAACAGCTCCATCCTCCTCCCACTGCCCACACCCAGATCATAGGAAAAGCCACCGTCCCTGTCGTCTGACAGGACGGTGGCTTTTCCACGGGAGTGATTGGTGATTATGGCTTATATGTAGGTAGTAGGGAAACCCAACATTAAGCTCTTTCTTCATTGATGGGCAACTGCCCCATAGATACAGATATTTCTTCGCCTTCTAACATAGACATCAAAGCAAGGAAGCGGTTCTGCGAATTAAGTGTCCCTGACAGCAGCCATTAAAGTGTCCTTGTTCAACAACTGTCTTTCCCTCAAGAAACACATATTTAACACCATCCCCTGGAGCTTGGAAATCTGTAAAGGTTGCCCGGTCCAAAATTGTATTTTCATCAAAAAGAACCATATCTGCATCAAACCCAATTTGCAATAGGCCTTTTCCGTGTAATCCATATACTGTTGCGGGCAGTGAAGTCATACGCCGTATGGCATCTTCTAGGGTTAAAACACCTTTTTCCCGCACATACCGTCCCAAAACACGTGAAAAAGTCCCAAACGCCCGTGGATGTGCCCCGGAGCACCCTTGATAGTAAATACCATCCGCTCCTATCATTGTCCGAGGATACCGCAAGACTCGTTCAACATCCTCATCCTGCATACAGAAATAGATCCCGTTTGTGGCCAAGCGATCGTCATAGAGGACATCCATAACAAGATAACACGGATCCTGCTTTCGCTCCTTGGCCACATCCAGTACCATTCGTCCTGTATACTCAGGGTGGGAAGGAGAGGCACCAAACATGGTCGTACCAAATCTTTGTTCAGGAGTCATATTTAGAAGCATTGCCTCCCTTAGACCTGGACGTTCAGCAGGCGAAGACAGCATTTCCAACAGTCGCTTCTCGCCAAGAGAATGCATATGCTGAGGGATCCTGGATTTCAGTCCGGTAGAGGATGCTGTATACGGATATTGGTCACAGTAAACATCTATGCCTTCTGAGTTTGCTTTTTCTATGAGCGCAATCGTTTCTATGGTCTTTCCCCAATTTGGCTCATTAATTGACTTATGATGGGACAACACAAGCCGGCAACCTGTTTCTCGCGCTACTTGAAGCATTTCCTCAACTGACTCCACCAAATGATCTCCTTCATTTCGCAGGTGTACTGAAATGACACCGTTGAATTGCGCCACAACGGAGGACAGTGCAATCAGTTCTGGAATCTCCGCAAAAGAACCAGGTGGATAAGCTAACCCATAGGAGAGCCCTAGCGCACCGGCTTCTAGACAGCTGCGCAGTAAAGCTTTCATTTTTTCTAACTCTTCGGAAGTCGGGCATCGATTTTCCATTCCCATTATTGTTGCCCGTAAAGTTCCATGCCCTACAAAAAGCCCCATATTATTTCCTTGCGGCTTTTCCATTTGGCGCAGATAATCGGTATAACGAAAGCGGCTTTCTGCGGTAGGACGAAAATCATACGGAGTTACAGTAAGTGCAATTTCCTCATCACTGTCCAGGTGTTCCGGTGAGAATGGCGCTGCTGAGATGCCACACATGCCAGCAATTTGAGTTGTAACCCCCTGCTCTACTTCTTGGTAGAAGGTATGATCCATATCAGCCATCATATCTCCATGACTATGGGAGTTAATAAATCCAGGCGCGAGCACCATTCCTCTTGCATCAATTTCCCGCAGGCCGTTCTTTAGATGTTTCCCGATTGCTGCTATTTTACCGTTTTGCACAGCAACATCGCCCCAATAATAGGGGTTCCCTGTTCCATCAATTATCTTTGCATTTTTGATAACCAGGTCCCACATGTCGTTAAGCCCTCCTTTCTCTTTTGAGTAAACAATTTCCTGCACTCACCAATGCGGCATGTTTCTCAGAACAAAAATGATTTACGGATTATGCGCGCAGCTCTCCAAATACCGATAGGCTACCGCAGCATGCATTGCCACACCATTGATCATTGCATCTTCGTCAATATTAAAATTAGCACTGTGCCAAGGATGTTTTGTATCCTTTTCCGCATTTCCGGTACCCAAAAAGTAGTAGGTTCCAGGCACATGTTCCATATAACGTGCAAAGGTCTCACAGCCTAACCGTGCTGCCGGTAATGGCATAAACCCCTGATCTCCAAACAGCGCTTTGGCAGTATTCTCTACAAGTGCCTCCATCTTAGCATCGTTAAATGTTACAGCCTGACTGTCCTTTCGATTGAAAACAAAGGATCCGCCGTAAGCCTTGGTAATGCCGTCCAGCATTTCCCGAATTCGAGCCAACATATTTTTACGTACCTCTGGATGAAGCGTACGCAGGATTCCTTCTAGATGCACCTTGTCGCAGATTACATTGCGGGTCGTACCACCATTAATTGCCCCGAAAGTAATTACCGCTGATTCAGTTGGATCCAAATTTCTGGAGATCAATGACTGTACCGCAGACAAAAACTGCCCCGTAATTACAATCGCATCGACCCCTCGATGAGGATATGCTCCATGAGAACCAACGCCGCAAATATCAATCATTAGCCAGTCCGAAGAAGCCATGACCGCCTGAGGCTTTGTTACTACCATGCCAGTCGGAAAATCCGGATCTACATGAATACCAAAGATTGCGTCTACTCCATCTAATGCGCCATCCGCAATCATCGGTAAAGATCCGCCCTCACGTTCCTCGTTGGGCTCAAAGATAAACTTCACATTTCCTGACAGCTCTTCACGATGGTTGGCCAAAATCTGAGCTGCACCCAATAACATGGCTGTATGCGCATCATGTCCACATGCATGCATAACGCCTGGATTTAAAGACTTATATGGTAAATCTTTAATTTCTGTAACAGGCAATGCATCCATATCAGCCCGCAACGCCACTGTTGCACCAGGTTTTCCTCCTCTTAGAAGTCCTGTAACGCCTGGATAGGGTTTTCCCACTCCACGCTTTACTTCCATACCAAGTGCCTCTAGTGTTTTGGCCACAATTTCAGAAGTACGGACCTCCTGGGACCCGATTTCTGGATGTTGGTGAAAATCTCGGCGGCAATTTACTACTGAATCAAAAATCGCTTTGGATTCCGCAACGTAATCTATCATTATTTACCTCCCAGGCCATTTTCTTCATTATACAAGATCCTATTGCTGTGCCAATTCCAAAAATGAAGTTCATTTAAAGTTGTGTCTTTCTTTTTGTGGTTTAAAAATTTTCCTTAATGTTCCCGCCCTTACAGGGCGGGAACATTAAGGAAGCAAAAAGATTTTAAATCGTCGGAGCGTAACCGGGACCCATAGGAATGCCCAATGCAATCCAAATCATCAGGAACACAATCCACACGACACCGCCGATCAGTGTATACGGCAGCTGATAGGCAATAACCGTTCCCGTTTTCGCCTTGGGCTCATACTGCTGAGCATATCCGAGCAAAATCGCCAGGTAAGGAAGGGTGGGAGTAATGTTGTTCGTCAAACCATCACCCATACGATAAGCCACCTGTACAGAAGCCGGATTGACACCAGCAATCATGAACATAGGAACAAAAATGGAGGCAAGGAGGGCCCATTTACCGTTGGCAGAACCCATAAACAAATTGATAAATGCGACCACACAGACAAATACGCCCATCAAGATAGCCGGAGGCAGATGGAGCGCGTTCAATCCGCTTCCGCACACCACGGCAATAATGGTAGCAATATTGCTGGTTCCAAAAATAGAAATAAACTGAGAGGCAAAGAAGCAAATCAGGAAGAAGCTTGCCAGAGTGCCCAGTTCTTTCTGCATCATGGGGATTGTGTCCCCAAATTTCTTAATAGACCCTGTCACTTTTCCGTATGCATAGCCAGCAGCAAAGAACAGAGCAAAAATGATGGTGGGAATACATTTGAAGAGCAATCCAGTCATGATTGTTCCGCCCTCTGGAGCTGCAAAGGGCAGGCCGGGCAAGCAAAGGACTCCGCAGACTACCAAAACGCCGATCACAGCCAGCAGCGCCGCCCGAAGGCCCTTCTTTTCAGTAGGAGTAAGGGGAACATATTCCTGACCCAGATTAATGCCGGAGGTGCCCAGCGACTCTTTGCGCAGTCTGGGTTCTACAAACTTAAGACTAATCAGTGCCAGCAGGAATGTAAGGATAAAGGTCGACGCAAACATGTAGTACCAGCCCATCATAGGATTGGCAACATAAGTTGGGTCAATGGTCGTGGCACCAGCCTCTGTCATTGCTGCCAAAGAAGCATCTGCAGAACCCGGCAGCAGATTTGCTCCAAAGCCAACGGCCACGGATCCATAAGCAAGGAACATGCCGTCCAAAGGATTGCGATTTGTGGAGGCGTAAAGCATGGCTACCAGCGGAGGGAACACAATAAACGCCGCGTCACCGGCCAAATTAGCCAGCACGCCGATAAACGCAACGACCAGAGCCATTTTCCAGTTGCTCTCTGATGCACCGGCAGACTTTAATGTTGCATTCAACATTCCACTATGGGTGGAAACTGCCATACCTAACGTACACAAAGGAACCGTCAGCATCGGCGCAAAGGACATCCAAGTAGAACCCATGTTCTGCAGAAAACTTCCCCAAGCGGAAGAGGTCATCATGTTGACAACCTGCACCGTTTCTCCGTTGGTAGGATTAATAACTGAAACCCCCAGCATGGATAAAATCATGGAACAAACCAGTGCAATAATCCACAGCCAAATAAACAAATACACTGGATGAGGAATTTTATTGCCCACTCGTTCAATTGTATAGAAGAAGCCCTTCTGTTTTTCGTTCCCAGACATCAGGATATATCTCCTTTCTTTACTCATTCTCACAACATAGTTGATGCACCATTTTTTTGTGCCTCTGTTGCAATTACTTTAGTATGCCACCCCCCAATTAAAACCAATATGTGCCCATTTCCCGCTCGTATTGTTCCCTCCTTTTTATGAAAGCGTTTTGCTCAATTTAAAAGTCTTGCTTTTCTTTGCTATGGTAAACCCGGGCCACACGCTGTGTAATATGGGTAAACATGGCCAAACGGGTCTCGCCCATGAGATGACCGATCTCCAATCCGGAAATTCGGTTGCCCAGCTTGTCTTCTCCAAACAGTGTGACTTCATCTCCGATTTCGCACTCCACGCCGGTCACATCCACGAAGCTTTGATCCATGGCCGTCCCCACAAAGGGGCACCGCTTTCCGGAGATGAGCACCGGCGCTCCCTTCATGGCAAAGCTGCGAAGATAACCGTCTCCATAACCGATGCCGATGGTGGCTACCTTGGCGGGAAACTTGGGTTGAAATACTCGGCCGTAACCTACGCTCTCACCGGGCTGAATGGTGCGCAGATTGACAATTCTGGTTCTCCAGCTGGCCGGCTCCTTCACACCAATGGGGTTCCAGTCATCCTGAACGGAGGAATATCCTAAGTAGAGGCTGCCGACCCGAACATGAGTACACACGGGATAGGCCTCCTTGAGCCAGGTTGTGGCTCCGGTGTTGCAACAATGGATCAACCGGGGCGTAATACCTGAGGCTTTAATCTGATCCAACGCCGTTTGGAAGCGCTGGAACTGGAGGCGGGTAAAGTCGTTGCCCGCTCCATGCTCCGCCACATCTGCTGTGGCAAAATGGGTAAACACACCGTCAATCACGATATTGCCCAAGCTCTTAATATAAGAGAGAAGGTCTTCCAGCTCCTGGCCGGGTTTTACGCCGATTCGGTTCATCCCCGTCTCAATCTTGAGATGTGCCTTGACATAGGGGAGATTATGGCGCTTGGCTTCCTGGCTGAGCAGCTCCGCATCCCGCTTTAAAAACAAGGGAATCTGAATTCCCCGCTCCACCGCGTGGGGAATGGAGTAGGCCGGAACCGGGCCGAGGACCATGATCTCAGGGGTCCTGCAGCCGGAATCCTGTATCTGAGCCGCTTCAAAGATCCGGGCCACAGCCAGAAAACGAATCCCGCATTCTCGAACCAGGTAATTGGCGATTGCCGCTGTCCCAAACCCATAGGCATTGCTCTTAATTACAGGAAGGACAGTCAGCCCGCCGGTATACCGCTGAATCTTTGCGATATTTTCACCAATTACGTCCAGATCGATGTCCAGGTAGCTGTTGTAATATGTGATGTCCATGTTGCCCTCCATCCAGCACCTTTGTAATGTATACATTATACATAATACTGTATGAATTATGGCATGCAACCTAGGGGCTGTCAAGCCGAAACAATTATGTTCCTACAAAATTGACGTTCCCCACAAATTTTGAAGCATACTTTCTACATCCGCTCTGTCAGCCGCTTGGGGAAGGGCCCTTACTTCTTCAGCTCCTGCACCAGTTCCTTAACCCGCCGCAGGCCTTCCTGGATATTCTCCTCGGAGGTGGCGTAGGAGAAGCGGACAAATTTGCTTGTTTTATCGTCCAGACCCACCGCAGGCACGGTGGCCACATATTTCTCCTCCAGCAGCTTCTGGGCAAACTCCGTGCTGGTCATTCCCAGGCCGGACACGTCTACCATGATGTAGAATGCGCCGTAAGGCTTGACATAGGACAGTCCGGGGATCTCATCCAGCAGGCTCATGATCAGCTTGCGGCGGTTGGCAAAGGCCTCGATCATCTCCTCCACCTGCTTGCGGGTTCTGGGCGTATCCATGGTTTCTGCCAGAGCCACCTGAATAAAGGTGGGAGAGCAGGTGGTGGAGTACTGGTGGGTGCGAAGAATGCGGGCAGCCAGCTTGGCGTCGGTAGCAATGTAGCCCACACGCCAGCCGGTCATGGCAAAGGTCTTGGAAAAACCGCTGATTACAATGGCGTGATCCCGCATCCCGGGGAAGGAAGCCACAGAGTGGAACTCCGCTCCGTCATACACCAGACGGCTGTAAATCTCATCCGCCAGAACCAGGAAATTCTTTTCCACCGCCAGCTTGCAGATTTCCGCCAGGCTCTCCTTACTGAATACCGCTCCGGTGGGATTGCTGGGGTTATTTAAAATCAGCATCTTGGTCTTGTCGGTAATGGCCGCCTTGATTTGGTCCAGATCCACCTGGAAGCCCTTTTCCGGATCCATGGGGATATCAATGTACTTGGCGCCGCACATATTGACCAGGCACTTATAGGAGATAAAGGCGGGGGTCAGCACAATGACCTCGTCCCCATCATCCACAAAGCTCATGATGGTATTATTCAGTGCCTCAGCCGCACTGCTGGTTACCAGAATCTCGGTCTCCGGATCGTACTCCACACCGGTCTCCCGCTGGATGTAATCCTTCAGTACCTTTCTCAGCCCGGGATAGCCCCGGTTGGAGGTGTACTTGGTCTGGTTATTGGTGATGGCCCGAATGGTGGCCTCTTTGATATCGGTAGGCGTATTGAAGTCCGGCTCACCGGCGCTGAAGGGGATCACTGGTTTTCCCTCGCTCCGAAGCACTGCCGCGCGGTCCAGGATGGTGCGGATGGGGGAGGCCTCTACCTTTTCCAGCCGCTTGGCGCCTACGCTCAAATCATAAGAATCTACCATGGAAATGCTCCTTTCTGTCACAGGCTGTACACTGCCCGCCACCTTCTTTATTTCTTATAAACGCTCCGGTCAACCACATCAGGCCACTGCTCGCCCCGGCATACAGCAACGCATCCCTTTGCACACTGGACCGCCATGCGGTCCTTCGCCTCCCGGGTCAAGGCGGCAGAGTGGGGAGTGCAGATCAGATTTTTTGCTTCAAAAACCGGGTTATTCATCTCCGCCGGCTCCACGCTGTACACATCTACCGCCGCCCCGGCAATCACACCCTGGTTGAGCGCGTCCGCCAGATCCTTTTCGTTGACGATCGGACCACGGCTGCTATTGATCAGAAGCGCCGTGGGTTTCATCAGGGACAGCTCCCGGGCGGAGATCATATCTTTCGTCTCCGGTGTCAAGGGATTGTGGATGGTGATAATGTCACACTCTCTCAGCAGGTCATCCATTTCCTCGTAGTACTGGCAGCCGGCGGCCTCCACCTTCTCCCGGTTGTGGGAGTGGCTGAATCCTGCCGTCTCCATCCCGATGGCCTGGCACAGCTGGGCCACAATGCGCCCAATGGCTCCCACACCAATGATGCCCACCTTCTTGCCCTGAAGCTCAAAGGCCTTGCCCGCATCCCGGATTTTCCAATCGCCCTTTCGGAGCTGGGCATCGGCCTCCAGCATATTTTTTGCCAGTGCAAACATGGATGCCACCGCGTGCTCTGCAACGGAGCGATTGTTGGCCCCTGGTGTAAACACCACGGGGATCCCCCGCTGCGCGGCATGCTTTACATCCACATTGTCATACCCCACTCCGGTGCGCCCAATGACTTTCAAATTGGGGCAGCAGTCAATCAGTTCCGCGGGGCACAGGCCGACCCGGATAATAAAGCCATCCGCATCCTGAAGCTGGTCCAGGTAGGTCTCCGGCTGAGCGGAATTGGCCACATAAATTTCCGCGCCGCTCTCTTCCAGCACATCCATACCCGCTTGGCTGAGTGCATGGGTCAAAACAAATTTCATGCCGTTGGCCTCCTTTCCTGTTACTTTGTTTTGTCGTCCCCGTTGGTGTAGTCATACCAGCCTTTTCCGGTTTTCCGGCCGTACTCGCCCTTTTTGAACTTTTCAATCACCAGAGGACTGGGTTTATCGTTCTCATCGCCGCTCTCCGCATAGCGGTCCCGGCGCACGTAGTAGTTCACGTCGATGCCGGTAAGATCCATCAGACGGAAGGGCCCCATAGGATAGCCCAGCCCCTTCTCACAGGCCGTATCAATATCCTCCACCGTGGCGATCCCCTTTTCCAGAAGGTTGCACGCCTCCCGGGTCACAGCGGCATTGATGCGGTTGGCAACAAAGCCGGCAATTTCCTTTTGAATAATAATGGGGCTCTTTCCAGTTCGGATGGCAAATTCCCGGGCCACCTGGATGGCTTCTTCTCCGGTATGGGGACCCCGGACGATCTCCACCAGCTTCATCACCAGCGCCGGATTGAAGTAGTGGATATTGAGCAGGCGCTCCGGGTGCTCCGTCACATCCGCCAGTTTGGAGCTGACCAGGTTGGAGCTATTGGTACCCAGCACGGCGTCCGGCTTGACAATCCGGCTGATCTTCTGGAACAGATCCCGCTTGGCCTGCAGATCCTCAATAATTGCCTCAATGACCAGATCGGCGGGCTCCACGGCGTGGTCCACATCCTGAGAGAAGGTGAGGTTTCCCTTAACCTGATCCGCCTCCTCCTGGGTAATACGCCCCTTTTTCACTCGGCCGATCAGATACTCCTCCGCCCATTTTTCCGCCTTTTCCAGGGCATTGGGAAAGGAGTCGCAGAGGATCACTTTGTAGTTCTGCTTGCGTCCGTTCAGTGCGGCATTCATTGCAATCTGCTGGCCCATTGCGCCTGCACCAACCACGACGATGGTTTTTAACTGCTCAATGTTCATCTTGATGCACCTTTCTTTTTTGAAACACCTTTCATTATCCGTCCAGATTTTCAATCAAAGCCGCCATGGCCTGTCCGCCGCCAATACACAAAGTAGCAAGACCATACCGTCCGCCCGTCCGCTTCAGATTGTGCAGCAGCGTGACAATCAGCCGCGCACCCGTACATCCCAGGGGATGCCCCAGTGCAATGGCGCCGCCGTTAATGTTCACCTTGTTGGGGTCCAGACCCAGATCCCGGATACAGGCCACCGACTGAGAGGCAAACGCCTCATTGAGTTCCACCAGATCAATCTGATCCAGCGTCATGCCGGTACGCTCCAAAATCTTTTTGGTCGCGTAATAGGGACCATAGCCCATAATGGTGGGATCCAGTGCGGCAGTGGTAATATCAAGGATCCGCGCCTGAGGCTTCAGGCCAGTCTCCCGCACCTTGCTCTCCCCCATGAGGACCACAGCCGCAGCTCCATCGTTCAGTCCGCAGGAGTTGCCCGCAGTGACGGTGCCTCCCGGCTTTACGATGGAGCGCAGCTTGGCAAGCACTTCCATGGTGGTGCCGGGGCGGGGGAACTCATCGGTATCAAAAACAAAGGAACGTTTCTTTTCGTTTACCTCCACGGGGACAATCTCGTCTTTAAAATACCCGGCCTGGATTGCGGCCAGCGCCCGGCGCTGGCTCTCCACCGCAAAGGCATCCTGCTCTTCCCGGGTAATGTGGAACCGCTCGGCTACATTTTCCGCCGTGCGGGTCATACTCAGCTCGGCTCCGTAGATGCTGGCCGGAGCAGCGGTACTGCCCGCCTCAATGTTGGAGTCCACCAGCGTGTTCTTGTTTCCGCCCCACCGGGTGCCCCGGAGATAGATCGGGGCGCGGCTCATATTCTCCGTTCCTCCGGCCACAATGGTCTGAGCCTGTCCCGTCCAAATCTCCTGACAGCCGCAGAGGATTGCCTGCATGGCAGAGGCACACAGCCGATTGACGGTAAAACCAGGAACGGTCTCAGGCAGCCCCGCCTCCAGGGCGGCGCAGCGGGCAATATTGGATGCCTCGGTGCTCTGGCGAACCTCGCCCAGAATCACTTCGTCCACCAGATCCCCTGCCACATGGGCGCGGGCCAGGGACTCCTTAATCACCAGGGCCCCCAGTTGGTGGGCTGGCACACTCTTCAGCGACCCGCCATACTTTCCGATTGCGGTACGGACCGCCCCCATTAGATAAATCTGTTCCATGTTTTTTCTCCCTTCGCAGCTTGCGAATGCGCAAAACCAATTCTGCTTTTGTTAACAAGCATAAAGCGTGCCAACTTTTTAAATCAGTTCTCTGCACCACCCTGTCTCCAGCCCAAATATGCCGGAAATACTGGGGAGAGCTTGCGGGAACCCTTCGTGTAACTTTTTCTAAAAGACGCTCTTGCAAACTTTGTCGTTTCTTGTCGGCGGTTCAAAAAGTGCATATGTGCAAGTGCAAATGTGCAATTGCACAATTTGTGCAGACTCACATTTTTGCACATTTCACATTCGCTCAATGGCAGCGCCTCTCTTTCACCGGAGTCTCCTGCTTTGCGCTCAAAGTCCGAAAAATGGTTACTAAAAAGCAGCAAAGGGACTGAAATCATTCTTTTTAGCCCCTTTGCTGCTGTTGTGGCCATCATAGCACAGGCTTTTGGGAAACACAATTGACAATTCCAAACAAACCGTTTTCCCTATTCTTCTAAAACAAGGAATTTGTCATATATGATATATTGTCGTATTTTGCCTGCATAATTGGAATGTATTTTCCTCCATATTTTTCTCCCTTTCCAACGCTTTTTCATGTCATCCCTTTGAAATCCCGGACTTTCTCTGCTCCAGTTTTTTGCAGTATCTATACTTCAAAAAATTTTTTATCTTTGCAAATCCAACCGCTAAAAACTTGGCACGGATTATGCTTGATTAAGCATGTAGTATCCGTACTGCAATTCTGTTCAGCCTAAGGAGAGAAAGTCGGTGGACAAAACATGAAATTTGAAAACGTACTTTATGAAGTTCAGAACGGAATCTTATATTTGACGCTGAACCGGCCGGAAATGCGCAATGCACTCACCCCGGAAATGTGGCGGGATATCAGCGCTGCGGTCCACGCAGCCAAGCTGGACGATGAGGTTCGGGTGGTCATCGTCACAGGCGCCGGAGACAAGGCTTTGGCCAGTGGTGCAGACATTCAGGAATTGCACGACCGCTATTACATGGAGCAGATGGTCGGTACTGCCACCACCGCGCTGCGCGACCTGGAGGAGCTGTACAAGCCGGTGATCTGCGCCATCAACGGTTATGCCCTGGGCGGCGGCTGCGAGCTGGCTCAGGCCTGTGACCTGCGTGTGGCCACCCGCCGCTCCAAGTTCGGCCAGCCGGAAATCAATCTGAGCATTATCCCCGGGGCCGGCGGCACCCAGCGCCTGGCCAGACTGGTGGGCATCGGGAAAGCCAAGGAACTGATCTATACCGGACGCATTATTAACGCGGAGGAAGCTCAGGCCATTGGGCTGGTCAATGTGGTCACGGAGGACAGCCGGGAGGCTTTGATGGCGGAAGCAGAAAAGCTGGCCCATCAAATTATGTCCAAGGGCCCCAAGGCCCTCATGCTGGCAAAGATCGCAATCAACTACGGGACTGAGACCGACATCAACACCGGACTGATGATTGAACGGCTGGCCCAGACACTGGCTTTGAGCACCGAAGATCGGAAAGAGGGGACGGCGGCCTTTTTGGAAAAGCGCACGCCCCATTTTACCGGCCGCTGAGCCTGGTTTACTTTCGCACGGCATAAGCAATTTTTCATAGGAGGGTATAACATGAAACCTTTGGAGGGAATTCGCGTCGTGGACATGTCCACCATGCTGGCCGGCCCCATGACCGGCCGTATTCTGGCGGAGTGGGGCGCTGACGTCATTAAGGTTGAGACCATGAACGGAGATGCTTGGCGCAAGCAAGCCGGAACCACCATGTCTCCCTGTACGCCGGACGCCAACCCCAATTTTGATATGCAGAACCTGAACAAGCGCTTTGTCGCTTTGAACATGCGCACCCAGTCTGGCCATGAGGTCATGATGAAGCTGTTGGAGCGGGCCGATGTGCTGCTCACCAACTTCCGGGTCCAGGCCCTGGAGGGTATGGGGCTAGCTTACGACCAGGTGAAGGACCGTTTCCCCCGCCTGATCCACGCCTCCGTTTTGGGCTACGGTTCCGAGGGCCCCGACAAGGATCGTCCCGGCTATGACTACACCGCCTTCTTTGCCCGCAGCGGCTTAATGGCCGACCTGGCTCCCGCTGGCGGCGTTCCTCTGATCCCCGTAGGCGGTGTGGGCGACCACAGCGTGGCTGTGGCTCTGGCCGGCGGCATTGCCGCCGCCCTGTTTAAGCGGGAGCGCACCGGAACAGGGGAAAAGGTAGATGTCTCCCTGCTCCAGTCGGCCACTTTCATCGGCTGCACCGGCGTACTCAACGGCTTCAACGGCCGCAAGCTTCCCCGGGATCGGTACGACTGCGGCCACGCAGGCAGCAATACCTACCAGGGGTCCGACGGCGAGTGGTTCTACCTGGCGGTCATCGATTACCGCCGCTTCCCCGAGTTCTGCCAGGTGATCGGCCTGCCGGAAATCGCTTCCGATCCCCGGTTCAGCACAGTGGATGCGTATTATAAAAACAAAGCGGAACTGACCCATATCTTTGACAAAAAATTTGCGGAACACCCGGTGTCCTACTGGCACGAACTGCTGGAGGCCCATGATCTCCCCCACGAGATTCTCCGGCATTTCAAGGATGTCCCTGAGGATCCTCAGGTGCTGGCCAACCACTACATGTTCCCCTACGAATATAAGGATGGTACAAAAACGGTCTTTTCCAACGGACCGGTTCACTTCGCTTCCATCGATCCCGCAGAGATTCCCTGCAAGATCTCCGGCCCCATCGGCCGGGACACCGCCCAGGTGCTGCAGGAACTGGGGTACGATCAGGAAACTATTGATGCCATGTACGCAAACAAGGAAATCCGGTAAGGTCTTTGATCCATAACAAGGAGGGATCTAATTCATGAGCGAATCCACAGTGGCCTCCGCTTCGGGGGCTGTTCAGACTCAGGCAGCCCAGCCTGCCGCCAAACCAAAACGTCCAAAGCCCAAGTCCATGCTGATGATCGGGGAGCAGACCAACGCCCTGTTTGAAAACGCCCGTCTGGCAAAGGAGCGGGGCGAAAAGGTCGGCTGGTCGGCCTCCATCTTCCCCCAGGAAATTGCCGAGACTCTGGGCCTGAATGTCCTCTACCCGGAAAACCACGCCGCCGGCATTGCCGCCCGGCACCAGGCCGACCCCTTCCTTCAGGAGTGCGAGGGGCCCCTGGGCTATAACAACGACCTGTGCGCCTACGCAAAGGTCAACCTGGCCTACGCCTCTGTACTCAACGGCGAGAGCGATGTGGAGCTGCCCGACGGGGGCAAGATGGTCAAGCCGGACTTCCTGCTGCTCACCAACAACATCTGCAACCAGCTGACCAAGTGGTATGAGAACCTGGCCTATCAGCTGAATATCCCCGTGTTTTTCATTGACACCTGCTATAACCCCTGGGACTATGTGACCGAGACCCGGGTACGCTATGTCCGCGCCCAGATTGACCAGCTCATCCAGGACCTGTGCGCCTTTACCGGCAAGACCTGGGATGAGAAGCGGTTCCAGGAGGTCATGACCATTTCCCAGCGCAACAGCGACCTGTGGGAGCAGGCCAACGGCCTGCTGGACCACAAGCCTGCTCCCATCGGCGGCTTTGAACTGTTCAACTACATGTCCGCCATGGTGTGCAACCGTGGAAAGCCCTCCACCACCGCCATCCTGGAGCAGCTCATCTCGGAGATGGAGGAACATATCCGCCAAGGCACCTCTACCTTCCCGGTGGAGCAGGAGTACCGGGTGTCCTGGGACGGCATCGCCTGCTGGCCCTATCTGAGCCACAATCTGCGCACCCTGAAAAAGTACGGCATCAACATGGTGGCCTCCAGCTATGGCAAGGCGTGGGCCATTCAATATGATGATCTGGACGGCATGGCCAGGGCCTACTGCTTTGCCTCTACAAACGGAGACAACGCCACCACCATGCTCTCCCGCCGTCTGGAAGCCCTCCAGCGCTTTAACTGCGACGGCACCATCTACCACGTCAACCGCAGCTGCAAGGTCATGGACTGCCAGATGATGGAGGTTCAGCGCCAGCTCTCCCAGCAGGCCGGCGTGCCCTTCACCTCCTTCGACGGAGACCAGGCAGACTACCGCAACTTCAGTGAAGCCCAGTTTGAGACCCGGATTCAAGGTCTTGTGGAGATCATGAAGCAGAACAAGGAGGCGAAACGCAATGGCTGATTGGAACGCGAGCCTGGAGCGGCTGCAGAAGGCCTGCGACAACCCGAAGGCGCAGTTGGACTACTACCTCAGCCAGGGCAAGCAGGTGGTAGGTTGTTTTGCCCCCTACGCACCGGAGGAATTAGTTCACGCCTGCGGCATGATCCCCATGGGCCTGTGGGGCGGACACGTGGATTTGAAGCTGGCCAAGAGCTATCTCCCGGCCTTTGCCTGCCCCATTATGCAGTCCAACATGGAGCTGGGGCTGATGGGCGCCTATCAGGGCCTCTCGGCCGTAATCATCCCGGCCATGTGTGACACCCTGCGCTGCATGACCCAGAACTGGCGTTTTGGGGTGAAGGACATCCCCATGATTCCTATCGTCTACCCCCAGAACCGGACCTCTCCCGCCAGTGTGGACTATCTGATCAGCGAGTTTGAGACGGTGTTGACCATGCTCTACACCATCACCGGTCACATGATGAGCGAGAATGCCCTCTGTCAGACCATTGACATCTATAACGCCCACAACCAGGTCATGCGGGAGTTTGATCAGGTTGCCAACCGCCATCTGGATCTGGTAACTCCCGATGTGCGTCACACCGTCCACAAGAGCGCCTTCTTCTTTGAAAAAGAGGAACATACCGCCCTGGTGCGGGAGCTGATTCAGGCTATGAATGCTCTCCCCGAGCACCAGTGGACCGGCAAGAAGGTCATCCTGGCCGGCATCACCTGCGAGCCCAAGGCACTGTTGGATATCTTCCAGGACAACCACATCGCCGTGGTGGCCGACGATTTGGCCCAGGAGTCCCGCCAATACCGCACGGACATCCCCCAGCGTGGGGGCGGCGGCCTGAAGCGGCTGGCTCTGCAGTGGAACAACCGGCACGGCTGCAGCCTGATCCATGAGCTGGGTAAGCCTCGCGGCGCCATGCTGGTTGAGATGTGCAAAGAGACCGGGGCCCAGGGCGTTGTCACCTGCATGATGAAGTTCTGCGATCCGGAGGAGTATGATCAGCCCTACTACGAGCGAGTTCTGCACCAGGCCGGGATTCCTTGTGTCACCATTGATATTGACCAGCAGAATACCAGCTACGAGCAGATCCGCACCCGGATTGAGAGTTTCAGTGAGATGATTTAAGCCATTTCATTTGCTTCCAGCCCTTGTCACACGGGCTGGAAGCAACTCGTTTTTTGCGGGGCCGCCAGGTATTTCCACCGGCGGGGGCTTTTTATTTTACCTGATTTGTGGTATACAAGAAGCATTCTATCTCTGGGAGGTGAACCGTGTGGATTCCATAACCTTTGGTCAACTGGACGATCAGCTGTCTGTGAGCATGATCCTGGACAACATCGACGCAGGGATCATGGTCTATGACCGGACGGGCCAGGTGGTTTTTGCCAATACGGTCATGATCAACTGGAGGAATATTCCCCGCCAGGACTACCTGAAAATGAACGTGCACGATTTTACCGAAGTCATTGATGTCTGCGTCTTTGACCTGGTGTGCCAGGAAAAGCGCCGGGTAAGCCGACTGCAGTATTATCAGGACTACCAGAAAATTGGAGGACCATCCCGGGTCCGACTGGTCACGGGGGTTCCCATCTTTGACAGCTTCGGAAATATCCAGTATGTCATCACGATGCTCCAGGATATTGAGGATTTCCAAACCCAATACCGCACCTTGCTCAAGGAAAATAAGATCCTTCGCTCCAAATCCAGCCCCCCCAAGCTGGAAAAGCAAGGTATTGTCGCCAAGAGTTCTGCCTTCCGTCAAATCCTGACGGTGGCTGACAACGTGGCCCCTCTGGATACCACCGTCTTGCTTTACGGCGAATCAGGCAGCGGAAAAGAGGTGCTTGCCCACTACATCTACGAGCACAGCAAGCGTAAGGACAAGCCCTTCATTACCGCCAACTGCGCGGCGTTTCCGGAAAACCTGATTGAAGCGGAGCTTTTCGGCTACGAAAAGGGGAGCTTCACCGGCGCCAATAAAGAGGGCAAGCAGGGCCTTGTGGCGGCAGCCGACGGCGGAACACTGTTTCTGGACGAGATCAACTCTCTGCCTCTGGGGGTACAGGGTAAGGTTTTGCGGATGATCGAGGAGAAAAGTGTCCAGCGGGTGGGTTCTGTCCAAAGCCAGAAGATCGACTTTCGACTGATTGCCGCCACCAATCAGGATCTGGCCGCCATGGTGCGGGAGGGCACCTTCCGGGCCGATCTCTATTACCGCCTGCATGTCGTCCCCCTGATGATCCCGCCGGTGCGGAACCGACAAGAGGACATTGTTCCCCTCTGTCTGAGCTTTCTGGAGTATTTCTGCAAAAAATACAATTTAAAAAAGAGCTTCTCCCCCCAAGTGCTGGAGGAAGTACTGCACTACCACTGGCCCGGCAATGTGCGGGAAATTCGAAACTTTGTGGAACGCATGGTGGTCATGACCCCGTACAACACCACAGAGATCGCCAGTATCCCCTCCGGCATGCTGGCGGGCGAAGCACCGGAATTTGAAGTACATAAGCCGACCAAGCGCAGCTCCGGGAAACTGACTAAAGAGGATATTCTGGCCGCTCTGGACATCTGCCACAACCACCGGGCCAAAACAGCGGAATATCTGGGGATTTCCCGCCGTCAGCTCCAATATAAGATCCGGGAGTATCACATCTCCTCCCGCTGTACCTACGAGGAGGAGGACTCTTAACACACGCCTTCCTTTCCCCAGGCCGGATTTTCCTCTCCGTCTGGCCTGGGGAATCGAAATCCCTCCTCTCCCTTCTTGACAGGAGCGTGGCGCTGTGCCATATTATATGTGTATAATGTATACATCATTCATTTAGTCTTTTCTTGTAAGGAGGAACCGTATGGAACGCATCCCTATCCCCTATGACACCTCCTGCGTGGATCTGCACGTGTCAAAGGAAAATCTGTTCGGTATTTTGACCGCCCGCACCGAGGCGTATCAACCGGACTTGGGAGAACAGGACCTGGTGCGCAGGGCATTGGAGCACCCCATCGGCACGCCGCGCCTGTCCCAGTTGGCCCAAGGTAAGCAGAAAGTGACCATTGTCACCAGCGACCACACCCGCGCGGTCCCCAGCAAGATCACACTGCCGCTGCTGCTCCAGGAAATCCGCCGGGGAAATCCCGCCGCAGAGATCACCATTTTCATTGCTACCGGACTCCACCGCCCCACCACCCCGGAGGAACAGCGCAGGATGTTCGGCGACCAGATTGTGGACCGGGAGCGGATTGTCGTCAACAAAGCGTTTGAGCAGGAGGACTTTGAGTTTGTTTGCCCGCTGCCCTCCGGCGCTGAGCTCTGGGTCAACAAAGAGGTGGTCCACTGCGACTTGCTGGTATGCGAAGGATTTATTGAGCCCCATTTCTTTGCTGGATTTTCCGGCGGACGCAAAAGCATCCTTCCCGGCAGCTGCAACGCCGCCACCGTCAATGAAAACCACTCCTACCGGGCCATTTCAAGTCCCATGGCCGCCGCAGGAGTTTTGCAGGGCAATCCCATCCACGAGGATATGGTGTATGCCGCCCGGAAGGTCAACACCCAGTTCATTTTAAATGTAGCGCTCAACGGGGAGAAGAAAATTATTGCCGCCTTCTGCGGCGATCTGGAGCAGGCACACGCACAGGGGGTACAGTTTGTCCGCTCCCTGGCCCAGTGTGAGCCAATCTGTGGAGATATTGCCGTCACCTCCAACGGCGGCTATCCTCTGGACCAGAATCTGTATCAAAGTCCGAAAGCGGTGGCCACCGCCCAGGCCTGCTGCCGGGAAGGGGGCGTCATTATCATGTGCTGTGCCTGCCGGGACGGTATGGGCGGAGAAAATTTTGAACGGCTGATTACCATGGGCACGCCGGAGGAAATTGATGGATACTTGTCCAAAATTCCTCCCAAGCAGTCTATCTCCGAGCAGTGGTGCGCCCAGATCTATGCCCGCATTTTAAGGCGAAACCAGGTAATTTTGGTCTCCCAGCTGGATCCCCAGCTTGTGCGGCAGGCCAACCTGATTCCCGCCGCCACCCCGGACGAGGCCCTGGAGCTGGCCTATAAGCAGGTGGGCCGGAACGCCAAGGTGGTAGTCATCCCTGACGGCGTCTCTGTGCTGGTCGTGCAGGAATAAAAGGAGGATGGATATGCAGACGTTAAACTTGGCGCTGAAAGTGGACTCCACAGACAACGTGGCCACCATTTTTGCCTCCGACATCAAAGATGGCACCACAGTAGAGGTACGGGATTCTGCCGGAAACAGCCAGACCCTGACTGTGATCGGAGACGTCCCCTACGGCCACAAAATTGCCTTGGAGAACATCCCTAAAGGGACCTCTATCATCAAATATGGACACGTGATCGGGGCGGCCAGCCGGGAAATCCAGGCTGGAGAATATGTCCACATCCACAATCTGGAGGCTCTGCGGGGCCGCGGAGATTTAAATAAGGAGGGGTAAGCAGTGCAAACGGTATTTCAGGGCTACCGGCGGCCGGACGGCCAATACGGGGCCAGAAACCTGGTGGCGGTGATTCCCAGCGTTATCTGTGCCAACGATGTGGCCCAGGCAATCTGCCGACAGGTGCAGGGGACGGCTGGCTTCTTTCATCACCAGGGGTGCTGTCAGCTGCCGTTGGATCTGCGCCGGGTGACTGATACGCTGATTAATCTGGGCAAGAGCCCCAATGTTGCCGCCTCCCTGATCGTCAGCCTGGGCTGCGAGGGCACCGACCATGAGCGGATGCTGGCGGAACTCCGGGCCACCGGCAAGCCGGTGGAGATCATCCGCATCCAGGAGCTGGGCGGCACCTCCCGGGCCATTCAGGCCGGAATTGACGCAGCGCAGAAGCTGGTCCTCCAGATCTCCGGTCTGCAGCGGGAGCCGGTGGATGTCTCCAACGTAGTGATGTCCATTAAGTGCGGAGCGTCAGACACCACCTCCGGCATGGCCTCCAACTGTGTGGTGGGCTATGTGGCCGATAAGCTGGTGGATCTGGGCGCTACCGTGATCTTCGGCGAGACCACCGAATTTTTGGGCGGCGAGGACATTCTGGCCAATCGGGCGGTGGGCGGTCCGGACGGCCCGGTGGGCCGGAAAATCTATGACATCGTCACCCGCATGGAGCATAGAGCGGAATCGGTGGGGGAGGACATGCGGGGCGGCCAGCCCACTCCCGGCAATATTGCAGGCGGGCTGTCCTCTATTGAGGAGAAGAGCTTAGGGGCGATTATGAAATCCGGCCACCGTCCCATTCAAGGCGTTTTGGAATATCCTGAGTCCGCATACGGCTGCAAGGGACTGTGGATCAAGGATTCTCCCGGGCGGGAGCCTGAGATTCTCACCGGGATGGCCGCCACCGGCGCCCAGTGCATGCTGTTTTCCACCGGCCGGGGCGCGCCCCAGGGGTTCCCAACCATGCCGGTGATCAAGATCTGCGGAAATCCCAACACCTATGCCCGTATGAGCTACGACATGGATCTGAACGCCGGGCGCATCATCACCGGGGAGAAAACCATTGAAGAGGTAGGCGAAGAGGCGTTTGCCCAGCTGCTGAGCGTGCTCTCCGGTGCAATGACCAAGAATGAAGCCCTCTCCTACTTTGGCTCCATGGACATCTTCTGCCTGGGGCCGGTCATTTGATTCTACCGCCCGTCCGCCCTTGACGGCAGAGAGCGAATATTATAAGATGAAGGAGGAATTTCTATGAAAACCATTCAGGAGGCCCGCGCCCTGCTTCAGCCTCAGCTGCGTGTCCATCTGGGCTTTTTCCCCACCCCGCTCCATAAGCTGGAAAAGGTCAGCCGGGATACCGGAGTCAATGTATGGATCAAGCGGGAGGACTTCTCCGGCATGACCCTGTTCGGCGGCAATAAGATCCGCAAGCTGGAGTATCTGCTGGGCGACGCCCGGGCCAAGGGCTGTGACACCGTGATTACCTTCGGCGCTACCCAGTCCAACCACGCCATGGAGACCGCAACCGCCGCCCGGAAATGCGGCATGAATCCCATTCTGTTTCTTGCTGCTCTGGTGGAACCCAAGAAAGAGGATGTACGGGCCAACCTGCTGCTGGACACCATTCTGGGCGCTGAGCTGCACATTTTGCCCACCCTGCCTGGCGAGCTGATGGCCGACACCTTTGTGCGCTGCCGCAGCCAGGTGGATGAGCGCATCGCTCAGTTGGAGAAGGAGGGACACAAGGTCTATGAAATGCCCTCCGGCGGCTCCACCCCTGTGGGTGTGACGGGATACGTGGACTCCTTTGTGGAGCTGACCGCTCAGCTTCAGGAGCGGAATATCCAGGCCGACTTTCTCTTCACCAGCACCGGGACCGGCGGCACTCTGGCCGGTCTTTCCGCCGGTAAGGCTCTTTTAGGCAGCCCCATTCAGATTGTGGGTATCCAGGTCAGCCCCAAAGACCCGGACGGCTATCCCAAGCACGTGACCGAACTGGCCAACGGTGCGCTGGCCCACATCGGTGCCTCCGAGCGCACAGATCCCAGCCAGTTTATCTGTGATCCCAACTACTTTGCCCCGGGTTATGAGGTCCCCAGCCCTGCCGCCAACGAAGACATCCGTTATCTGGCCCGCAGCGAGGGACTGTTTACGGACCCTGTCTACTCCGGCAAGGGCTTCCACGGTTTGATGGAATACATCCGGGACGGGCGCGTTCCCAAGGGCAGCACGGTGGTCTACCTACACACCGGCGGAGCCACCGCCCTGTTCAGCGAGGCGGAGATCGTAGGCGATCTGGCCGACCTACCATAAGCTTCGGCCACCCCGCCTGAGAGAGAAATCACGGCTGGAAGACAGAGCGCATGTTCTGCCTTCCAGCCGTATTAAATAGGAGATAGGGAGGTGTTCGATATGGCTGACCAGCCTGTCCAGACCATACGAAACCAAATTTACAAAATCATCCGCAACTCCCTCTGGCGGGGAGAATATACCCCAGGTCAACGTCTTCAGGAGGTGGAATTGGCCAATCGCCTCCACGTCAGCCGCAGCCCTGTCCGGGAAGCCCTCAAGCAGCTGGTCTCCGACGGACTTGTCATTGAGATCCCCAATAAGGGGGTCTATGTGAAAAAATTTACCGTACAGGACATCGATGAAATTTTTGATGTGCGCCTGATGCTGGAAAGCTACTCCATCCGCCGCTCCCCCCAGTATATGTCGGACGGGCAGCGTGCGCAGCTGTTAACCATTCTCCACTCTCTGGAAGAAAACTACCGCCGGCAGGACTTGGATGGGTATGTGTCGGATGACGATGACCTGCACAAACTGATTATCCGGCTGGGGGGCAACAGCTTGGTGGATGACCTGTACTATCGGGTACGTTCCATGAACCAACAGTTCCGCATCCGCTCCCTCTCCAGCCACAACCGCTTCCATGATTCCATGCTGGAGCACCGGGACCTGATTACCGCACTGGCTACCGGGGAGGTAGAAAAAGCGGTGGAGATCAACACCCGCCATCTGTCCCTGGCCTGCCAGTGCATTAAGGAACAGCTGGCGCAGGAGGGCGCGGTCTAAAATCCGGATGTATGCACAAAGCGGGCGAAATCTTGCACCCTTTTGCACATCTGCACCATTCTGCGCTGCCCATTTTCTTCCTGTCTCTTTGCTCAAACGCCTCTGTGAGCTAAGCATCCAACGTTTTTTGGATCTCACCTTTTCCCTAAAAAGTTGGCATAGGGGTTGCATGATCTTTATGTCAGAAAACCGGCTGATGTACACGAAATCAGATTTCGTTTGCAAGTCCCTGGACTCCAGAGCCCCTTTGCAGACGCTGCTGCCCTGTTCGCCCACATGCACCAAGGGCTGTACGGCTGGTTTTTGATCTGCCGCACAGCCCTTTCTGCATTTCAAAGGAGGCCTTTATGCTGGATACTTTTTCTTTTGCGGCACAGGCCATTGTGCCCATGCTTCTTCTCATGCTGCTGGGGTTTTATCTGGCCAGAATCGGCCTTTTTGACTCCCTGCTGCTGAAAAAGATGAACTCCTTTACCTTCCGCTTCGGAATCTCCGCCATGATGTTCCGCAGCATCTATACCCTGCCCTCGCTCCGGTCCATTCAGCTGCCGGTTCTTGTCTTTGTGGTGGCCAGTTCCATGATTCTCACCGCCATCGGCTGGATTGAGGCCCAGGTTCTTACCTCCCACAGAGACCGCCGGGGCGTCATCATCCAAAACAGCTTCCGCAGCAATTTCGCTGTGATTGGAATTACGCTCGCCTCCGCTTTGGGCGGAGAAGCCGGGGCAGCGGCGGCAGCCAGCATGCAGGCCCCTGCCATCATCTACTTCAACATCACTGCGGTTTTGTGTCTGAATACTTACTCCAACCGCCCGGGTCAAAAGATCAGCCCCTGGTTGGTACTGCGCCAAATTATGACCAACCCTATGATTTTAGGGCAGGTGGGCGGCTTGACTTGCCTGATCCTTCGGGGGCTGATGCCCCTGGATGCAAGTGGGCAGCCTATCTTTACCCTATCCGGTTCTCTGCCGTTTCTCTACTCCGCCATTGACAGCTTAGCCTCCATGGCCTCTCCTTTGATTCTGATTCTGCTGGGCGCACAGGTGGACCTGCGAAGGGTCAGCAGCATGAAAAAAGAGGTTTTCTGCGGCGTACTGCAGCGGCTGGTTCTTGCTCCTCTGGCCGGTTTTGGAATGGCTTTCCTGGCCCAATCTTGGGGCCTGCTCACCTTAACTCCCGCTGTGGCCAGCGCCCTGGTAGGGCTATTCGGCTCCCCGGTGGCGGTTGCCAGCGCAGTAATGACCGAGGAAATGGGCGGCGACGCTGAGCTGGCCCGCCAATATGTGGTGTGGACCTCCGCATTGAGTATGTTCACCTTGTTCCTATGGATCTTGCTGCTGCGGTCTGTCGGGATCCTTTAACCACACGCAATCATACAAACAAGCTGGGCCCCGGAAGTAACTTCCGGGGCCCAGCTTATTGATGAAACAAAACGCAGAGCGGGGCCGACAACAGTCGGCCCCGCTCTGCCGGGGGTTTCATGGTGGGGAAAGAATCAGTCGACGTACTCCACGCCGATCTGCTCCAGGATCTGGTCTACGAAGGGACGGGGGAAGCCCTTGCCGGTCTTGATGCCCTCCAGCTGGCCCTCCTCCTTCACCTTAACAGCCTTGGCGGCCTTGGCCAGCTCCTCGGCGTCCTCAGGCTTGATCACCAGGATGCTGTCACCGTCGCCTACCAGGATGTCGCCCGGGCAGATGACCTGGCCGCCCACGCTGACGGGGAAGTTGATTTCGCCGGGGCCGTTCTTATAGGGGCCGTTGGGGATAACGCCCTTGGCATAGACAGGGAAGTCGGTAAACTGAGCCAGCTCGTCCCGGTCACGGACACAGCCGTCGATGATGAAGCCGGCGATGCCGCGGCTGCGGGCATAGGTGGCCATGATCTCACCGCACAGGGCGCGGCTCATGCTGCCGCCGGCCGCGATAACCAGCACGTCGCCGGGCTGGGCCAGATCCAGGGCCTTGTGGAACATGAGGTTGTCGCCGGCGGGGCACTTCACGGTGAAAGCGGTGCCCAGCAGGGGAGAGGAGTTCATGGGGCACAGCTCAGCCTGGACGGCGGAGAGACGATTCATGCAGTCGTCAATGTTGGCCACGGGAATACCCCGGAAGGCCTCCACCAGGCTGCGGTCGGGACGGACAATATTTTTCTTGATTCTGCATCCAACTGCCATGATAAATATCCTTCTTTCGATCCAATGATTTCAGGCGATTGAAATAACCGCGGATTGTGTGGTAAACTGTCAGTACTATGTTGTGTGTTTTGCTTCAGGCACGTAAGGAGGCGTTTGCATGGATCTGGCCGATATTGAGATGTTTCTCTCCATCGTCAGCACAAAGAGCATTTCCAAAACCGCCGATGCCCTCTTCCTCTCTCAGCCCACGGTGAGCCACCGGCTCAAGCTGCTGGAGAAGGAACTCAACTGCTCCCTGATCTTGCGCAGCAAGGGGTTTAAGCAGATCGAGCTCACCCCGGAGGGGGCCGACTTTATCCCTATCGCCGAACGGATGATGTCCCTTTGGAAGGAGACCCGTCTGCTTCAAGGGCGGCGGGAGCGGACCCTGCTCACCATCGGCTGTGCCGACAGTTTGAATGTGGCCCTGCTGGCCCCCTTCTATCAGCAGCTCATCCGCAGCGGGACAGTGCTGGATCTCAGCATCCGTACCCACCAGTCCTCTGAGCTGTACGGCATTCTGGATGCCCACGACATCGACCTGGCCTTTGTGTTCTACCAGCTCTACTACAAAAACGTGCTGTGTGAGTGCGTTTTTGAGGAGAAAATGTACCTGGTTCAGTCGTCTAACCCGGCGGTGGAGAAGCCTCTGGTTCACACCGACGAGCTGGACCCGGCCAAGGAGCTGTTTTTAAAGTGGGACGATCCCTATCAGATATGGCACGATCAGTGGCTGACCAACTACGCCCGCCCCTGTCTGTCCGCCGACACCATTACGGTGATCTCCAAGATGTGGAATCCCAGAGAGCAGTACTGGATGATTGCACCGGAATCGGTGATCCATGAGCTGTACGGCAGCCACGCCCTGTACGTCAGCCGGCTGGAGAATCCTCCCCCCAACCGCTGCTGCTACAAGATCAAGCACCGCACGCCCCTTATTGCCACGGAGAAGGCACTGGACTATTTTGAGAAAAATCTGACCCAGTACCTGGAAAATTTAAAGTTTGACCTGCGCATTGGCCAGGTCTGGCAGCGCTTTTAACCCTTCTTGGGCAGCTTAGCCAGGGCCTTGCGCATGCGCTCCATGCCCTCCACGATGCGCTCGTAGCTGCAGGCGTAGGAGAAGCGGACGTAGCCCTCACCCTGAGAACCAAAGGCGGAACCGGGCACGGTGGCGATCTTGGCCTCCTCCAGCAGGTAGTTGGCCATCTCGGCGGAGGTCATGCCGAAGGACTTGATGTTCATGAATACATAGAAGGCGCCGCCGGGGGTCTTGCAGCTCACGCCGTCCATGCTGTTGATGGCGGAGACCATGTAGTCTCTGCGGCGGGCGTACTCCTTCACCATCTCCTGCACGTCGGGCTCGGCCTTCTCCAGGGCGGTGATGCCGGCCTCCTGCACGAAGGAAGCGGCGCAGGTGTTGATGTACTGGTGGACACGGACCATGGCCTTGATGAAGTCCACGGGAGCGGCGGCATAGCCCAGACGCCAGCCGGTCATGGAGTAGCACTTGGAGAAGCCGTTCAGGGTGATGGTGCGCTCCTTCATACCGGGCAGGGAGGCGATGCTGATGTGCTTCTCGCCGCCGTAGACCAACTTCTCGTAGATCTCGTCGGAGACCACGATCAGGTCGTGACGGATGGCGATGTCGGCCAGGCCCTTCAGGGTCTCATAGGACTGCACCACGCCGGTGGGGTTGCCGGGGGTGTTGATAACCAGCATGCGGGTCTTGTCGGTGATGAGGCTCTCCAGCTCCTTGAGGTCGATCTGGAAGTCGTTCTCCTCCCGCAGCTTGTAGCTGACGGGAACAGCGCCGAAGAAGTTGGGCACGTGGATGTAGTTGAGCCACACGGGATCGGGAACCAGAACCTCGTCGCCGGGGTTGAGGAAGGCGGCCACGGCGGCATAGGTGCCCTCGCCCACGCCGATGGTCACCAGGATCTCGTCGGCGGTGTAGTCCACGTTGTTGTCCCGCTTAAGCTTTTCGGCAATGGCCTTCCGAAGCTCGGGGGTACCATAATTAGAGGTATAGAATACGTTGCCGCGGCGGATGCTGTCGTAAGCAGCCTCCTTAATGACCTCAGGGGTATCGAAGTCAGGGCGGCCGATCTCCATGTGGATCACGTCCTCCCCCTTCTTCTGCATCTGGGTGGCCCGCTCCATCATGACACGGATGCCGGAAAACGGGAGCATCTCCATGCGCTTGGCAGTTTCAAACATACCGATTCTCCTTTCCTGTATATCCAGTTTGATTTTTTGTGTAATCCAGCGGATTTTTCCTTCTTTTCTGCTTCTGCCGCCATTATAGCGCACAGAAGTTATATTTGTAAAATGAATATAGGCGATAAAAATTATTAAGAAATACAATAAAAGCCCGTGGGGGTGTTCTCCGCGGGCTTTTTGTATGTTTCGTATTGGTTTATTCTTCGGTAAAACCCCCCGGTTTTTGTGTAATTTACCGTGTTTTTCCTCTTATCTTCTTTCCGCAGTGATTTTAGTGCACAAAAAATATATTTATAAACTAAATATACTATAATATAAATATCGGATAATTGGATAAAACGATGCCAAAATGTGCCTGGTGCGTTTTTTGTATGTTTTGTAGTGGTTAAATATTTATTTTATAAATATCTTCATTTCGTATTATTTATTTGTCGAAAAACTTTGGAGATGTTATCCTTATTTCAGACGGAACGTCAGTTGTTTTTTGGGCAATTAAGATAGGAAACCCCTGTCGACACCGGTGACCCGGAAAATTGCCGACGGACCAACCTTCACGCATCCCAAAAAGAGCGGGATACGGGATAACTGTTGTATACGGGAGTTGAAATCATGGTTGAGAAGAAACGGAAAAGCTTTGTCAAGCGCATGGTGACAGCCCTCATCCTTGGTGTGATTGTGGGTATCGTCATCTCCTTACTAAAACCTTCCATGTCCCCGGAAGTGTGGAACATCCTGAATAAACTCTTCTTCCAGGACATCACCGTCAGCGAGGGACGTAACGCCATCGGCCTATTCTATATTGTTCAAACCGTCTTTACCAACGCGCTGAAGCTGGCCATCGTGCCCATGGTCTTTTTCTCCATCATCATGTCTGTGTGCGGCATGAACGATATGAGAAAGCTGGGCCGCATCGCCGGCAAGACCATCATCACCTTTGTTCTGTTCTACCTGGTGGCCTGCTTCTTTGCCGCTGTGGTCTCTGAGCTGGTCATCAACATGGGCCTGTACCGTGAGTTCGTGGTGGAGAATCTGGCCGCCGACGTCACCGAGGCCGAGACCAGCAACATTCTGGTCACCATCGTCAACGCAGTACCCGACAATATGATCTCCGCCCTGGGCAACAATAATAAGATGCTGGCGGTCATCACCTGCTCCGTAATTATCGGCGTGAGCATCGCCGCGATGGGAGACAAGATTACGGTCTTTAAGACCTTCTGTGACGAGTGCAGCCAGATCGTACAGAAGTTCCTGGACTTCCTGATCATCGTGTGCAGCCCCTTCTCCGTGTTCTGCATGATCACCCGCACCTTCGCTATCTACGGCATCGACCAGGTGAGCAACATCTTCTCCTACATCCTTGTCACCATCATCACCCTGATCATCTACCTGCTGGTGGCCTACCCCATTGCCATCGGCGCCTCCACCCACTGCAACCCCTTCATCTTTATGAAGAAGATGGTCAAGGTGGCTATCATCGCCTTCGGTGCCGCCGCCTCTGCCCCCGCTCTGCCTCTGAACCGGGAGACCTGTGTGAAGGAGCTGGGCTGCTCTGAGGAAATCACCGACTTCGTTCTGCCCGTAGGCATGACCATTAACATGAACGGTACCGCCATCATGCACATCATCGGCGCCGCCTTCATCGCCACCTGCGCCGGCCTGGATGTGACCCCCATGAACTACCTGACCATGACCCTGCTGGCCATCGCCGCTTCCATGGGCACTCCTGCCATCCCTGCTGCCGGCTCCGTCATGCTGTACGCCGTTCTCACTGGCGCCGGGTTCAACACCGAGCTTTGTACCCTCATCTACTCTCTGGTGCTTGCCATGAACAAGCCCTGCGAGATGGTCCTGACCACCCTGAACGTGGTGGGCGACGCGGCTACCACCGTGATCGTCTCCACCAGCGAGAAGGAGTTCGACAAGGAGATCTACAACAGCTGATTTTCCTTGCCCGGTCCTAAGCAAATACATATCAACCGATCCGGCCGGTCCATTTCCCATGGGCCGGCCGGACAGCCAAGCGGAGGAATGCCTATGTACACCTTACATGATGTGGGCGACCAGGCCCTGTTGGTGGAATTTGAAAACGAGATCAGCATGGAGGTCAACCGGAAGGTGGTGGCCCTCAAGCGTGCGCTGGAGGAGCGGCGGCTCCCCGGGATTGGAGAACTCATCCCCACCTACCGTTCTCTGGTCATTCACTACGACCCCCTTACCGCGGATCTGGACCAGTTGAAAGAGGCCATTGACCAGGGCGTCAAGCACCTGGATCTCTCCAGCCTCCCCAAGTCCATTGTCACCGAAATCCCCGTCCTCTACGAGGGCGAGTACGCCCTGGATCTGGAGGAGATCGCCCGGATCGAGGGCAAGACGGAGGAAGAGATCATCCGCATCCACAGTCAGAGCGATTATTATGTGTATATGCTGGGCTTTGCCCCCGGCCACCCCTATACCGCCCGCTTTGAGAACCCCTTCTCCTTCAAGCGGCGGGAGACCCCCCGGGTCCGCATTCCCGGCGGCAGCATCGTGGTGCAGCTGGGGCTGAGCGATATCATCCCCTTTGACCAGCCCTGCGGCTGGAACATCATCGGCACCACCCCCATTCTGGCCTGCGACTACCGAAAGAAGAACCCCTTCCTGCTGAAGGCGGGCCAGTGGATCCACCATGTCCCCGTGGACAAGGCGGAATTTATGGACATCAAGCGGCAAGTGGAACTGGGCTGCTACCAGCCCAAGACCTATGAAAAGGAGGGCTGAACATGGGCATCGTGGTAGAAAATCCCGGGGTCCTGACCACCGTTCAGGACGGCGGCCGGTACGGCTATGAGCAGTTCGGCGTCTCCCCCTCTGGCCCCATGGACCAGGAGTCCTTTCAGATCGCCAACATTCTGGTGGGCAACCCCAGAGATCTGAGCGCTCTGGAGGCCACCATGCTGGGCCCCACCCTTCGTTTTACTCAGGATGACATCATTGCGGTCACCGGCGGGGACATGATGCCCCTGCTGGACGAGAAGCCCCTGCCCATGAACCAGGCGGTTCTGGTCAAGGCGGGCTCGGTGCTGAAGCTGCGGGCCGCCCGCACCGGCTGCCGGACCTATGTAGCCTTTGCCGGCGGACTGGACGTCCCCGAGGTCATGGGCAGCCGGGCCACCGGTGTACAGAATAAGGTAGGCGGCCTGGAGGGCCGCAAGCTGGCCAAGGGCGACGAGATCGGCTTCCTGGCCCCCAAGACGGCTCTGCCCCGGATGGAGGAGCGCCGCACGGACCACGCCATGCCCGCCGGAAAAGAGCGGGTGCTCCGGGTCATTATGGGCCCCCAGGATGACGCCTTCACCCAAAAGGGCATTGACACCTTCCTGGGTCAACCCTACAATGTCACCAACGACTTTGACCGCATGGGCTGCCGTCTGGACGGAGCGGTCATTGAGCATAAAGTAGACGGCAACATCATCTCCGACGGCATGGTCACCGGCGCCATCCAGGTGCCCACCTCCGGCCTGCCTATCATTATGCTGGCCGAGCGCCAGACTGTGGGCGGCTACACCAAGATCGCCACCGTCATCACCGCCGACCTGCCCGTCATCGGCCAGTGCCGTCCTGGCGATGTCATCCGCTTCCAGTCGGTGCCCGTCTCCCAGGCCCACCAGCTGTGGCGGGAGATGCAAAGCCGGCTCAACACCTTGGATCAAACCCTGAATGCTCCGGCGCCTCAGGCCCAGCCTTCTGGCCAGGCACATCAGTCCCCCGTTTACCCCAAGACCACTCTGCCTGGTCCTGTGCGCCGTTACCGCATTACCATCAACGGAAAAGTCTATGAGACCTCCATCCAGGTGGTCTCCCAGTAACAGAAAGAGGTGCGTTTCATGTATTCCATCGATTTGAACAGTGATATGGGTGAAAGCTTCGGCGCTTACCGCATCGGCAACGACGAGGGCATTATCCAGCATATTACCTCCACCAACGTGGCCTGCGGCTACCACGCCGGCGACCCCATGGTAATGGACAAGGTGGTACGCATGGCCAAAGAGCGGGGCGTGGCTGTTGGCGCGCACCCCGGCTATCCCGACCTGATGGGCTTTGGCCGCCGGAAGATGGTGCTGTCCACCGACGAGGTCAAAAATTACATGAAGTATCAGATCGGCGCTCTCATGGCCTTCACTCAGAGCTATGGTCTGAAGCTGCAGCATGTGGCCCCCCACGGCGCCCTGGGCAACCTGTGCCAGTACGACCGGGAGGTGTCCAAGGCCATCTGCGAGGCGGTGTATGAGATCGATCCCTCCATCCGCATCTTCTACTGTGCCGGCGCCGTCCTGGGCCAGGAGGCTCAGAAGATGGGCCTGAAGACTGCGGCCGAGATCTTTGCTGACCGGGCCTACATGGAGGACCTGTCCCTGGTGCCCCGCAAGCAGCCCGGCTCCATGATCACCGATGAGGATCTGGCGGTGGAGCGCTGCATCAAGATGATCAAGGAGCACAAGGTCACCGCCATCACCGGCAAGGAGATCGCCATTCAGGGCGACACCCTGTGCGTCCACGGCGACGGCGCCAAGGCACTTGCCTTTGTGGAGCGCATCCGCAAGGAGTTTGAGGCCGAGGGCATCGCCATCCGCAACTTCCTTTAATTTGCTTTCTTCCCTTCCCTTTTCTAGTTGCAAAAGGCCGGCAGAGCTCTGCCGGCCTTTTGCATGTTTTTGAAAGAACTTATCAGCCGGCTGCCCTTGGCGGCCGGTTTTTTCTTGTTTAAAACACCCCCAGATTCGTCAATTTTTGCCGTTTTCTTACAAAAATTGATTCATCGGGGACTTTGCATAATTTTGCTTCAGCAAAATAGGCAGCTTGCACAAATATGCAAGAAATAAAATACAGCATTTCAAAAATTCCACTATAACCGTACAACTTTATCATCTTTTTTTAAAAATCTGTTGAACCAAACCAGAAGGAAATGGTACATTACATATACCAGGCGAAGAACAAGGCCTATTATCTGGAGAAAATATACAAATTGAAAAGGAGAATGAAACATGAACAAGCGGATCCTCAGCGCATCTCTTGCTCTGGCTATGACCGTGGGCCTGCTGGCCGGCTGTAACAGCAGCGGCGGCGGAAGCGGCAGCGGCTCCACCTCCGGCAAAAGCGCCAGCTGGAAAGTCACCTGCCCCTGGGCTCCCTCCGGCGTAGCCGCCATGGTAAGCCAGAAGGCGGCGGCCAAGTCCACCCAGTACTCCGACAAGATCACCCTGGTGGCCGAGGCCATTGCCGGCGACGCCGCCACCGTAAACACCTGGGTCATGGACACCGAGGCCAACGACCCCGAGCTGGTCTTCGTAGGCGAAGGCCTGCTGTCCATTACCTCCATCATCGACCCCTCCAAGCTGCAGTTCAGTGAGGATGACTTTGTCTTTGTGGAGAACCTGTACTCCTCTATCTTTGTTCTCTCCGCCGAGGCGAACCTGAACATCAAGACCATCGCCGACCTGGAGGCCTATGTGGCCAAGGGTGAGGAGATCAGCGTGGCCGTTAACGGCGCCACCGGCTCCGAGGCCTTCCTGGCCGCCTCCCTGTTCGGCAAGATGGGCGCCGGCGACAAGCTGAAGCTGGTGGCCTATCAGTCCGCCGCCGAGGCCGCCCAGGCCGTGGCCAAGGGCGAGACCCAGTTTGCCGTCTCCCACCAGTCCCAGATCCAGGAGACCTATCAGCAGGGCAGCGTGACCGTGGTGTGCGCCTTTGATGAGAAGGCCATCGAGAACGGTCCCTTCGCCGGCGTCGAGGGCGTGGGCGAGAAGGGCTACCCCTACTTCCGCAACCGCTGCTTCATCATGGCCCGGGCCGGCACCGACGAGGCCACTGTGAAGGAACTCAAGGACCTGTACGACAAGATCCTGGCCGACGAGGAAGTGGTGACCTGGCTGCAGGACACCATGCTGCTGGAAGTGGACACCATGAGCCAGGAGGACGTGGACGCCCACATTGAGAACGTGAAGAGCATCGTCAACGAGTACAAGGATCTCGTTGCCGGCTGATCCTGCCAATGGATGAAATTGGGGGATGGGATGGGTCAAAATCCCTCCCATCCCCTTTTTCTGTAATTTTGGTGTGTGAAGGAGGTTTCCCAATGAAAGAAATGGTTCGTGCATTTCACGCCCGGATGGACCGCTGGGGGGAGAGCCTGCATAAAAAGGAACTCCGTATCCCGGTGGATCTCACCGTAGGCATTCTATTTTTCCTGTTTGCCCTGGCGATCCTGTTTGTGATGCCTCAGCAGGTAGCCATCTCGGAGAAGGATACCGTCAACGGACGGGCCTTCCCCACCCTGCTGATGGTAGTGATGATGATCTGCTGCGCCATGCTGGTGGGCAAGGAGATCTACAAAATCATCACCAAGCGGCCCCTCGCCTGGAAGGTCATCAACCTCCAGACCGAGATCAAGGCCCTGGTGATCCTGGCGATCCTGGTGGTCACCTACCTGCTCAGCCGCTTCACCGACCTGTTCGTGGTGGGCGCCATCTTCTGCTGCCTGGGCTTTTTGGTCTATTTCCGCTGTAAAAAGCCCTCGTACTATGTGATTACCATTACCATCGCCGTAGCCATCTGGGCGGCCTTCCGGTTCGTCCTGAATGTAGACTTTTAAAGGGAGGAGGCCATTTTATGCTGCAATATATCGTACCGGCTACCGGTCTTCTCTTCACGCTGGAAAACATCCTCTGGATCAACATCGGCGTGTTTGTAGGCTCGGTGTTTGCCGCCATTCCCGGACTGAGCGTCATTTTGTGCGTTATTTTGTTCCTGCCGGTCACCTACACCATGACCGCCATCCCCGGTATGATGTTCCTGCTGGGCATCTACTGCGCCGGCGGCTACGGCGGCAGCGTGTCCGCCATCCTCATCAACACCCCCGGCACCCCCCACGCGGCGGCCACCATGCTGGACGGTCACCCGCTGTCCCGTCAGGGCCGCACCAAGGCGGCGCTGAAAATTGCCCTGTACGCTTCCACCTTCGGCGGCGTGTTTTCCGCCCTGATGCTGCTGTTCCTGGGTCCCCAGGTGGCCAAAATTGCCGCCCAGTTGGGCACCGCCGAGTACTTTATGGTCTGTGTGTTCGGTCTGACCATCATTGCCGGCGTATCGGGCAAGAGCATCATCCGCGGCCTGGTCTCCGCCTGCCTGGGCCTGCTCATCTCCTGCATCGGCACCGACCCCATGACCAGCTATGACCGCTTCACCTTCGGCATCCCCCGGCTGTACTTAGGCCTGGATCTGGCCGTGTGCCTCATCGGTCTGTTTGCCCTGGTGGAGATCCTGGCCAAGGCGGAAAAGAAGCTGGGCGAGCTGCGTCTGGATACCGCCAAGATGCATGACGACGGAAAGATCACCCGTCAGGAGTACAAACGGATGATCCGCCCGGTGCTCATGTCCTCTATCATCGGCGTGATGGTGGGCATCATCCCCGGCACCGGCGCCTCCGAGGCCTCCTGGTTCAGCTACAACACCGCCAAGAACCTGTCCAAGCACCCCGAGGAGTTTGGCAACGGCTCCGTGGAGGGCATTGCTGCCGCCGAGTCGGCCAACAACGCCGTCACCGGTGCCACCCTCATTCCCCTGCTCACCCTGGGCATCCCCGGCGACGGCACCGTGGCCATCATGCTCTCCGCCCTGATGATCAACGGTCTGAACCCTGGATTGTCCCTCTTCACCACCGACGGCGACATTATGTACGCCATTATGCTGGGCCTGATCCTGGTGAACCTCTTCATGTTTATCCAGGGCCGGTTCCTCACCACCCTGTTTGCCAAGGTGGTCTCCATCCCCCAGGAGATTTTGACCCCCATCATCGTCATCTTCTGCTTTGCCGGCGCCTACTCCGTCAACGAGAACTACTTTGACGTAGCCGTGGCCCTGGTGTTCGGCGTTCTGGCCTGGATCCTGCGCAAGCTGGACCTGCCCCCCGTGCCCATCCTGCTGGGCCTGGTGCTGGGCCGCATGACTGAGACCAACTTCCGCCGGGCTCTGCTCATCTCCAACGGAGACCCCTCCATTTTCCTCCAAAGCATCTACTGCAAGATCTTCCTGGCCCTCATCATCATTGCTGTGGCTGCCATTGTCCGCGGCAAGCTGAAGGAACAAAAGGCCGCCAAGATTGCCGCCGCGGCTCAGAAGGAGAACGACTGATATGGCATACAATATCATCTTTTATTTTACCGACCAGCAGCGCTGGGACACCTGCGGTTGCTTTGGCCAGCCCCTGGACATCACCCCCAACCTGGACCAGCTGGCCCAGGAGGGCGTCAAATTTAACAACGCCTTCTCCCCCCAGCCGGTGTGCGGCCCCTGCCGCGCCCTGTTTCAGACCGGCAAGTACCCCACCGAGACCGGCTGCTTCCGCAACAACATCATGCTGCCCGCGGGCGTAAAGACCCTGGGCAGCTACATCGAGGAGGCGGGCTATGAGACCGCCTACATCGGCAAGTGGCACCTGGCCAGCGACGGCGAGCTGGAGAAGAAACCCACCATCGACCACACCATCACCGCCATCCCCAAGGAGCTGCGGGGCGGCTACACCGGCTTCTGGCGGGCCGCCGACGTGCTGGAGTTTACCTCCCACGGCTATGACGGCTATGTCTTCGACGAGAACAACAACCGCATCGACTTTAAGGGCTACCGGGCCGACTGCATCACCGACCTGGCTCTGGACTTCTTCGACCAGTACGATGGAAAGAAACCCTTCTTCATGACCATCTCCCAGATTGAGCCCCACCACCAGAACGACCACAATCACTACGAGGGGCCGGAGGGTTCCAAGGAGAAGTACAAGAATTTCGTCCTCCCCCACGACCTGGAGGTGCTCAAGGGCAACGCCGCTGAGGAGTACCCCGACTACCTGGGCCAGTGCGCCAGCCTGGATGAGAACCTGGGTCGGCTGGTGGAGCGGCTGAAGAAGGAGGAGCTGTACGACAACACGGTCATTATCTTCGCCTCCGACCACGGCTCCCACTTCAAGACCCGCAACACCGACAGCCACCTCAACGGCTACGACGACTACAAGCGCACCTGCCACGACGGCGCCCTTCACGTGCCCCTGGTCATCGCCGGCGGCCCCTACAAGGGCGGCGTGGCGGTGGACGAGCTGGTCTCCACCGAGAGCCTGCCCAAGACCATCCTGGCCCTGGCCGGTGTGGATGTGGGCGACGCCATGATCGGGGAGAATCTCCTTGACGTGGCGGAGAAAAGAACGGATAATAGACCTAATCAGGTGTTTGCCCAGATCTCGGAGAGCCGGGTGGGCCGCTGTGTCCGCACCCCGGACTACCTCTACTCGGTGTACGCCCCCGGCGTCAACGGCGGCGAGGCCGCCGCGTCGGACACCTACGCCGACGATTTTCTCTACGATCTGAAGGCCGACCCCTGGCAGCTGAACAACGTGGTGGCTGACCCGGCCTACGCCCAGGCCAAGGCGGACATGCGGGCACGTCTGCTGGACTGGATCGAGAAGGCGGAGGGAACCCGCCCCACCATTATCGACTGAGGAGAGGGTGCGCTTGGCTGGCTCCGGCAAAAAGGCGGATGAAGTTTACCGCTGGCTGATGGCCTATATCGACGAGAACAAGTTTTCCGGCAACTTAAAGCTGCCCTCGGAAAACGCATTGTGCCGCCGGTTGGACATGAGCCGGGAGACCGTGCGCGCCGCCCTGGACCGGATGGCCCAGGAGGGGCTGGTGAAGCGGGTCAAGGGCAGCGGCACCTACATCAATAAAGAGATCGCCCTGTCCCGGGAGCTGGACACCGGCTCCGCCCCGTTGAAAATCGGCCTCATCCTCCAGGGCCAGGACACCAACGCCAACTCCGAGCTGCTGGAGGGCATCAAAAGCGTGCTCCCCGCCGACCAAGTGGACCTGCGGGTATTCTTTACCGACAACAAGTTCTCCAACGAGCGCAGCTGCCTTCAGGCGGTGGTACACCAGAACTTTCAGGGCTTCATCATCGACGGAGTAAAGGCCAGCCTCTTGAACCCCAACCTGGACTGTTATAAGGAGATCTACCGGCGGCACATCCCGGTGATCTTCTATAACAACTACTATAAAAACCTGCGCTATCCCCGGGTCATTGTCAACGACATGGAGTGCGCCGACCGGCTCATCGGCCTGCTCATTGAGCGGGGCCACCGGCACATCGCGGGCATCTTTGTCTACGACAATTACCAGAGCATTGAGAAGTTTCAGGGCACCGCCGCCGCCATGCTGAAGCGGGGCGTAGACTTTCAGGACGACTACATCAAGTGGTGCGTCTCCAACGAGGCCCACGACCAGCGCTTTGCCCGCTCCATCGACCGCTTTTTAAAAGGTCTGCCCAAGTACACCGCCATTGTGTGCTGCAACTACATGATCTACCGCCTGGTGCGCCGGGTGCTGGAGGAGCAGGGCAAGCGGGTGCCGGAGGACTGCTCTCTGGTGTGCTTCGACTACTCGGGAAAGGACTGGGAATCGGAGGGCATCACCTGCTCCGTCCACCAGGGGCAGCAGATGGGCCGGCTGGTGGCCACCCGGCTGATGACCATGATTGAGCGCCGGGACTGCGAGGATAAGAACTACACCTACGTCATGAAGCCCAAAATCTACGAGGGCACCTCCATCCGAACCTTGTAACAAAGCGCTGAGCGGCCCACTTGGAACCGCTCAGCGCTTTTGCTCATCGGATAGCTGCCGCCGCCTGACGCAGGCGGGGCAGGGCGTAGTCAAAAAATTGCCGGAAGGCGGGGCAGTAGTAGTTCTCCCCCTGGGGACCGAAGGCTGTCCAGTCCCGGGGGCAGCCCCCCCGGCAGATAGCGAAATAGGGACAGCTTTTGCAGTCCTCCGGCCGGGTGCTTCCCCGCGCCAAAAATTCCTGGCTCAGGGGGCTGTTCATGGCCTCTGCCACTCCGGTCTCATGGATGTTTCCCAGATACCACTCGTCCAGCACAAAAAAGTCGCAGGGGTACAGGCTGCCGTCCCCCTCCACCACCAGGTAGCTGCCGCAGGCCCCCGAGGCCGCGCAGGTGCTGGGGGGCATCCCGGCCAGAATGCGCAGGTAGTCATCAAAGAGACGGATGCTTACATAGCGTCCCGCCTGCCAGTCCCGGAACCAGCAGTCAAACAGGCCGCACAGGAAATGGCCGTAGCGCTGGGGGGAGAGGGAGTAGGGCATGCTGCCCCGGGGGGCCTCCAGGGGGTCGAGACAGGGGATAAACTGGAGAGGGTGGTTTCCTAATTTGTTCAGCGACTGATAGACCTTCTGGGGGCTGCGGGCCATGGGGCCGGTGACCACACAAAGAAGGTTTGTTTCCACTCCGGCCTTATCCAGCCGCTCCAACGCGGCCACCGCCCGGTTCCAGGTGCCTTTGCCCTGGGGATCCACCCGCAGAGCGTCGTGAAAGTCCCGGGCTCCATCCAGGGAGAGGCCCACTAAAAAGTGATTTTCCTTAAAAAATTCTGCCCACTCCTCCGTGACGGCCATGCCGTTGGTCTGGATGGAGTGGCTCACCGTGACCCCCGCGGGGATGAGCTCCCGCTCCAGGGCCACGAAATCCCGGAAAAAGTCCAGCCCCGACAGGGTGGGCTCGCCCCCCTGGAAGGTGATCTGAATGATGTCCCCCGGCTGGGAGGCCTGGGCGGCCGCCCGCAGCAGGTGCTCCGCCGTCTCCCGCTTCATGATCCCCATGCTCTGGGTTTCCCGGCACTGGGAGACGTCCTCATAAAAGCAGTAACGGCAGCGCAGCCCACACAGGCTGGAGGCCGGTTTGACCAAAAAGGTGAGCTGTTTCATCGTTCTCCCCTCCCCGAGGCTTTTGCTTAGTATACCAGATCTGGAAGTTTCCGCAAAGGGGTCACAGTACCAGGCCGATCAGCAGGTTGCCCACGCCGCACAGTACCATGACCAAAATGGGGTTCCACTTTAGTCCCCGCAGGGCGGCAAAGGCGGCGGCAAACAGGGCAAGCCCCACCCAGTTGGCGTTCCCCAGAGCCATCTCCGCTCCGCCGAAGGCCACCTGGAGCAGGATGGACAGTCCCGCCGAGGCAATGAGGGCCACCACCGCCGGACGCAGGCTGGCCAACACACTTTGGAGAATGGAGAGGTTTTTATACCGATAGTAGATAAACGCCAGCAGGGAGACGATAAACAGGGACGGCAAAATGCACCCAAAGGTGGCAATGAGCGCCCCGGGCAGCCCGGCAATGCGGATACCTACAAAGGTGGCCGAGTTGACGGCGATGGGGCCGGGGGTCATCTCCGCAATGGTGACCAGGTCGGTAAACTCGCTCATGGTGAGCCAGCCGTGGATCTGGACCGTCTGGGCCTGGATAAGGGGCATGGCGGCGTAGCCGCCCCCGATGGAGAAGAGACCGATCTGGAGGAAGCTCCAGAAGAGCTGCAAGTAGATCATTGGGCCTGCCCTCCCTTCTTCCGCTCCAGCATGGCCAGCACCACACCCAGCAGTCCAGCGGCCAGAATAATATAGATCACGTTGACGCCGTAGACAAAGGTGGCGATAAAGGCGACCGCCATCACCACCATGTGTATGGCGGACTTGGTTTTCACCACGTTGGCTCCCAGGCCCCACACCACATCCAGAATGACAGCCGCTACCCCCGCCTGCATGCCCTTGAGCACCAGGGCCACATAGGGGTTGGCGGCAAAGGCCGCGTAGAAGAGGGAGATCACCGACAAAATGGTGATGGGGGGCAGCACGGTGCCGATCACCGCGGTCACCATGCCCAGGAAGCCGCCCACCCGCCAGCCCACCAAGATGGCAGCGTTGACGGCGATAGCTCCCGGGGAGGACTGGGCCAGGGCGGTGAGATCCAGCATCTCCTGCTCGTCGATCCACCCCAGCTCATCCACAAACTTCCGCTTCATAAAGGTAATGATGACAAAGCCTCCCCCAAAGGTGAAGGCGCTGATATACAGCATACTGAGAAACAGCTTGAGCAGCGTCCCCTTTTTCCCTTCCTGCGCCATAGCATCCCGCTCCTTTCTTCTCTATTATATCCGCCGGGAAAGAATGAGTAAAATGCTATCTTTTTATCGGCTTCATAACAAAAATGATATGAAAAGAGGGCAGTCCTATGACCCTGCGCCACATGAAAATTTTTCTGGCCGTCTACCAGACCCAGCACATGACCCGAGCCGCCCAGCAGCTGCAGATGACCCAGCCCGCCGTCACCCGGGCCATCCAGGAGATCGAGTCCTACTACGGCATCCGGCTCTTTGAGCGCATCAACCGCAAGCTGTACATCACCGAGATGGGCAACGTGTTTTACACCTACGCAGTCCATATTGTGGACTCCTTCGACCAGATGGAGAAGGGGCTGCGGGACTGGGACAAGCTGGGGCTTTTACGGGTGGGCACCAGCATCGCCATCGGCACCGACCTGCTGCCCCGGGTGCTGGTGCGCTTTCAGCAGGACTACCCCCAGCTGCGGGTACGCTCCACCATCTCCAACGGGGCCGCCCTCCAGCAGGCCCTGCTGGACAACGAGCTGGACTTTGCCGTCATTGAGGGGAACACCGACCGGGAGGAGCTGGCCAAGCGGGCCATCGCCCCGGACCGGCTGGTGCTCATTTTGCCCCCGGACGACCCCCGGGCCAGGCAGGAGGGCCTGGAATTAAAAGATCTGGCCCAGGACACCTTCCTGCTCCGGGACAAAGGGAGTGTGGGCCGGGCATTTCTGGAGCGGGTGTTTGCCCTGCACGACATCCCCCTGGTTCCCGCCATGGAGAGCGTGAGCACCCAGGCCATCGTCCAGGCGGTGCACCTGGGGCTTGGCATCTCCTTCTTGCCGGAGCGGTTGGTGGAGGGAGCGGTCCGGGCGGGGGTGGTGGCCACCAAGGAGCTGCGGGACGAAACCTTCGTGCGGGAGAACCATATCATCTGGCACAGGCATAAATTTTTGACCGCCTCAGCCAAGGCGCTGATGGACTGCTTCTGCCGCATGAGCTGGGAGCCGGAGGATGCGCTACCTTTATAATAAGGAGAAAAGGGCAAAAAGCGCTCCGGACCAGGCAAAGCCTGGTCCGGAGCACACCAATATAACGAAAAAAGGAGAATGAAAAGAAGCAAAGGAAAATCAGACCTCGAACATCAGGTCGCCGTAGGTGGGCACCGGCCAGATGTCCTTGTCCACTAGAAGTTCCAGCTCATCCACAGGATGGCGAAGAGCGGCCATGGCGGGCACCACCTTGTCGTGGTAGGCGTGGGCCATCTCGGCCACATCGTCCAGGGCGTCTACCTCAGGCAGCAGGGCCTTCAGCTCCTTAAGGGCCTTGGAGGCATCGGAGAGCAGGCCGCTGCACTCATCCAGCAGCTCCTTCTGTACCGACACGTCGGCGGCGGGGGACACGGAGGTCACCGAGGCAATGGACTGAGCCAGGCTGGTGGTATACTGGATGGCGGCGGGGATGTAGTGCTTGCCGGCCATGTGGATCATGGTGTTGGCCTCGATCTTCAGCACCTTGGCGTAGGTCTCATACATGATCTCGGCACGGGACTCCAGCTCCTGCTTGGTGTACACACCAAACTGGGTAAACAGAGCTTCCGCCTTGGGGGTGGTGAGGGAGGGGACGGCGTCCACCATGGAGGGCAGGTTGGGCAGCCCGCGGCGGGCGGCCTCCTGGACCCACGCATCGGAGTAGCCGTTGCCGTTAAAGACGATGCGCTGGTGCTCAGTCATCCAGTCGTGGATGAGCTTGGTGCAGGCGGCGTTAAAGTCGTCCGCCTTCTCCAGCACGTCGGCGGCCTCGCTAAAGGCCTGGGCCACAATGGCGTTCAGGGTAATGTTGGCGTCGGCAATGGAATCGGAGGAACCCACCATACGGAACTCAAACTTGTTGCCGGTGAAGGCGAAGGGAGAGGTACGGTTGCGATCGGTAGCGTCCTTCTTGATGACAGGGACGGTGGACACGCCGGTGTCCAGCTTGCCTGCGGCGATGACCCGGATAGAGTCGGCGCTGGAGACGATCTGGCTGACCACGTTGTCCAGCTGGTCACCCAGGAAGATGGAGATAATGGCGGGAGGAGCCTCCTGAGCGCCCAGACGGTGCTCGTTGCCCACGCAGGAGGCGGAGCAGCGCAGCAGGTCGGCGTGCTCATCCACCGCCTTCATAATACAGGCCAGCACCAGCAGGAACTGGAGGTTCTCGTTGGGGGTGTCGCCGGGATCCAGCAGGTTCTCCCCGGTGTCGGTGCCGATGGACCAGTTGTTGTGCTTGCCGGAGCCGTTGACGCCGGCGTAGGGCTTCTCATGGAGCAGGCACACCAGGCCGTGGCGGGTGGCGACCCGCTTCATGGTCTCCATGGTCAGCTGGTTCTGGTCTACGGCCAGGTTGCACATGGTGTAGATGGGGGCCAGCTCGTGCTGAGCGGGGGCCACCTCGTTGTGCTGGGTGGTGGCGGGGATGCCCAGCTTCCACAGCTCCTGGTTCAGGTCGGCCATGAAGGCGCCCACACGCTCTCGGATGACGCCGAAGTACTGATCATCCAGCTCCTGGCCCTTGGGGGCGGGAGCACCGAAGAGGGTGCGGCCGGTGTAGATGAGGTCGCGGCGCTTCAGGTACTTCTCCCGGTCCACCAGGAAGTACTCCTGCTCAGGACCGACAGAGGGGGTCACCCGGGTGGCCTGGTCGTTGCCGAACAGGCGCAGAATACGCAGGGCCTGTGTGTTGATGGCCTCCATGGAGCGCAGCAGGGGGGTCTTCTTATCCAGCGCCTCGCCGTTGTAGGAGACGAAAATAGTGGGGATGCACAGGATGGTGCCGCAGGACATCTCCTTGACGAAAGCGGGAGAGGTCATGTCCCAGGCGGTGTAGCCTCTGGCGTAGTGAGTGGCACGCAGGCCGCCGGAGGGGAAGGAGGAGGCGTCGGGCTCGCCCATGATGAGCTGCTTGCCGGTGAGCTGCAGCAGGGTCTTGCTGTCCTTGGGAGCCGTGAGGAAGGAGTCGTGCTTCTCGGCGGTCACGCCGGTGAGGGGCTGGAACCAATGGGTGTAGTGGGTGGCACCCTTCTCCACCGCCCAGTCCTTCATGGCGTTGGCGACGATGTCGGCGGTAGCCATGCTGATATTCCCGCCGTGCTCCATCACGTCCACGACCTCGGCGTATACCTTCTTGGGCAGGCGCTCCCGCATGACGGACATGCTGAATACGTTGGCGCCAAAAATTTCAGAGATTGTTCCACTCATAAGGAAATCCCATCCTTTCCATTGGTTTGGGTTGGAATGTAAAAAAAGGCGACGGTGTCCTTAACGGGCACCGTCGCCTTACATCACAATCCAGAGCCTTTGCCCCGCACCGGGCGGGCACAAAAATTCTGTTTCTACAATAGCGCATCGCCAAAAAAATCACAAGTCTGAATTTTGCCCAAAGATCGCCTGCTTTTTCTGCCGCTTCTCTGTGGAAAACCACATTTTCCCACTGGACGCTCCTTTTACCCCCTCCCACCCCCAGTCTTTCGCCTTTACCCTCTCACTTGACAGTTTTGCTCAAAAATCTCGCATATTCTTTTTGTATTCCTAAAAAATCCAAATGTTTTCCATTCCAGGATAGCTCCAACACTCTGTACACTTTGAGGAAAAGCGGTTCGCTCCCTCGGTTCGCTTTAGCACTTTTATGGTGTGAATCGTCAAACTATATGAAATTTCATTGATCTTATCCTGCATATTTTGTCATGAGCTACATTGCCCGATTGAAATTATCCGTGATATGATGAATGAAATTTTATCCCTCGCGCAGCAGGCCGGTCGCCGAAAAAACGCAGGATACCCCAATACGAACTTGCAGTGCTGGCCAAAGCGCAAGGAGATTGAGAAACGGGGGAGCGCGTATGAAGCAGCAAGACAGACAAGAGGGCTATCACCAGCAAGGGCTGTATTACCCACAGTTTGAGCACGACGCCTGCGGCATCGGCGTGGTGGTGGACATCAAGGGGCGGCAGAGCTACCAGACGGTGGACGACGCCCTCAAGATCGTGGAAAAGCTGGAGCACCGGGCGGGCAAGGATGCCCAGGGCAAGACGGGCGACGGCGTGGGCATTCTGCTCCAGATCTCCCACAATTTCTTTGCCCGGGAGGCCGCCAAGCTGGGGCTCCAGCTGGGTGAGGCCCGAGACTACGGCGTGGGCATGTTTTTCTTCCCCCAGGACACCCTCCAGCGCAACCAGGCCAAAAAGATGTTTGAGATCATCGTGGCCAAGGAGGGGATGGAGTTTCTGGGCTGGCGGAAGGTACCGGTGTGCCCCGAGGTGCTGGGGCAGAAGGCATTAAGCAAGATGCCCAACATCCAGCAGGCCTTCATCCGCCGTCCGGAAGGGGTAGAGCGGGGTCTGGCCTTCGACCGCAAGCTGTACATCACCCGCCGGGTGTTCGAGCAGTCCAACGACAACACCTACGTCCCCTCCCTGTCCAGCCGGACGGTGGTTTATAAGGGTATGTTCCTGGTGGGCGAGCTGCGCCGTTTCTATTTGGATTTGCAGGATCGGGCCTACCAAAGTGCCATTGCCTGCGTCCACTCCCGCTTCTCTACCAACACCAATCCCTCCTGGGAGCGTGCCCACCCCAACCGCTTCATCCTCCACAACGGTGAGATCAACACCATCCGGGGCAACGTGGACCGGATGCTTTCCCGGGAGGAGACGCTGCGCAGCGCGGCGCTGTCCGACGACGACATGGATAAGGTGTTCCCCGTCATCAACGGCGACGGCTCCGACTCGGCCATGCTGGACAATACCCTGGAATTTCTGGTCATGAGCGGCATGGAGCTGCCCAAGGCGGTGATGATCACCATCCCCGAGCCCTGGCAGAAGGACGAGAACATCTCCCGCTCCAAGCGGGACCTCTACCAGTATTATGCCATCATGATGGAGCCCTGGGACGGCCCGGCCTCCATCCTCTTCTCCGACGGCGACACGGTAGGGGCAGTGCTGGACCGCAACGGCCTGCGCCCCTCCCGCTACTACATCACCGACGACGACCGGCTCATCCTCTCCTCCGAGGTGGGCGCCCTGCCCACCGACCCCGCCCATATTGTGAAAAAGTCCCGCCTCCAGCCCGGCAGAATGCTGCTGGTGGACACAGTCCAGGGCCGGATCATTGACGACGGGGAACTGAAAGAGAACTACGCCGCCCAGCAGCCCTACGGCGAGTGGCTGGACCGGGGACTGGTGCGCCTCCAGGACCTTCCCATCCCCAACAAGAAGGTCCAGTCCTACTCCAACGGGGAGCTTACCCGGCTGCAGAAGGCCTTCGGCTACTCCTATGAGGACGTGAAAAACACCATTTTGACCATGGCCCGCACCGGCTCCGAGCCCACCGCCGCCATGGGCATCGACATCCCCCTGGCTGTCCTCTCCGACCACCAGCAGCCCCTGTTCAACTACTTTAAGCAGCTCTTCGCCCAGGTGACCAACCCGCCCATCGACGCCATCCGGGAGGCGGTGGTCACCGACACCACCGTCTATCTGGGCAACGACGGTAATCTCCTGGAGGAGACGGCGGACAACGCCCACGCCCTCCAGATTCACAAGCCCATTCTCACCAGCGTGGAGCTGATGAAAATTCAGGCTATGAAAAAGCCTGGCTTCCAGGTGGAGACGGTGTCCATCCTCTATTATAAGAACACCCCCTTGAAGCGTGCCCTGGACCGGCTGTTTGTCACCGTGGACCGGGCCTACCGCCACGGAGCCAACATCGTCATCCTCTCCGACCGGGGCGTGGATGAGAACCACGTGGCCATCCCCTCCCTGCTGGCGGTGTCGGCGGTGGAGCGCTACCTGATCCGGACGAAAAAGTCCTCCGCCATCTCCATTGTACTGGAGTCCGCCGAGCCCCGGGACGTGCAGCACTTTGCTGCTCTGCTGGGCTACGGCGCCCGGGCAGTGAACCCCTACCTGGCCCACGACACCATCGGCGAGCTTATCGACCAGGGCCTGCTGGACAAGGACTACCACACCGCCGTCAAGGACTACAATCAAGCTATCCTGAGCGGCATCGTGAAGATCGCCTCCAAGATGGGCATCTCCACCATCCAGTCCTACCAGTCCGCCCAGATTTTTGAGGCGGTAGGCATCGACAAGAGCGTGGTGGACGAGTACTTTACTGGCACACTCAGCCGGGTGGGCGGCATCGGACTGCATGAAATCGAGCAGCTGGTGGACTCCCACCACTCCCGGGCCTTCGACCCCCTGGGGTTGGGAGGCGACCCCACCCTGGACAGCGAGGGCGAACACAAGGTGCGCGCGGGCGCGGAGGACCATATGTATAACCCCAAGGTCATCCACCTGCTCCAGCAGGCGGTATGGGAGGGGGACTACAATCTCTACAAGCAGTACGCCGCCCTGGTGGATGACCCGGGCAAGCCCCACACCCTCCGGGGTCTGATGGAGATGCAGTATTTGGACGCTCCCATCCCCCTGGACGAGGTGGAGAGTGTGGACTCCATCGTCAAGCGCTTTAAGACGGGAGCCATGTCCTTTGGCTCCATCTCCAAGGAGGCCCATGAGTGCATGGCCATCGCCATGAACACCCTGGGCGGCATGTCCAACTCCGGCGAGGGCGGCGAGGACCCCGCCCGCTTTGGTACCATTACCAACTCCGCCATCAAGCAGGTGGCCTCCGGCCGCTTCGGCGTCACCAGTGAGTATCTGGTGTCCGCCCGGGACATTCAAATCAAGATGGCCCAGGGGGCCAAGCCCGGTGAGGGCGGCCACCTGCCCGGCAAGAAGGTCACCCCCGAGGTTGCCAAGACCCGCCACTCCACCCCCGGCGTCACCCTGATCTCTCCCCCGCCCCACCACGACATCTACTCCATTGAGGACCTGGCCCAGCTCATCTACGACCTGAAAAACGCCAACCGCCAGGCTCGGATCTCGGTGAAGCTGTGTGCCGAACCCGGCGTGGGCACCATTGCCGCCGGTGTGGCCAAGGCGGGCGCTCAGGTGGTACTCATCTGCGGCTATGACGGCGGTACCGGAGCCGCCCCCCGCAGCTCCATCCATAATGCGGGCGTTCCCTGGGAGCTGGGCGTGGCTGAGGCTCACCAGACTCTCATTATGAACGGCCTGCGCTCCCGGGTGGCCCTGGAAGCCGACGGCAAGCTGATGACCGGCCGGGATGTGGCCATCGCCTGTATGCTGGGGGCCGAGGAGTTTGGCTTTGCCACCGCCCCCCTGGTCACCATGGGCTGCGTGATGATGCGGGTGTGCAACCTGGGCACCTGCCCCATGGGCATTGCCACCCAGGATCCGGAGCTGCGCAAGCGGTTCGTGGGCAAGCCGGAGTATGTCATCAACTTCATGCGCTACGTGGCCCAGGACTTGCGGGAACACATGGCCCGGCTGGGCGTGCGCACCGTAGAGGAGCTGGTAGGCCGCACCGACCTGCTGAAGGTGCGCCCCTGGGCGGTGAACCAGCGGGCGGCTACCGTGGACCTGTCCGCCATCCTCAACAATCCTTACCAGCAGAGCGGCGTGAAGCGCCACTTCGATCCCGCCGACGTCTATGACTTTGAGCTGGAAAAGACCACCGACATGAAGCTGCTCAAGAAGCTCAAGCACGCTCTGGCCACCGGGGAGAAAAAGACGGTGTCCATCTCCGTCACCTCCACCGACCGTACCCTGGGCGCCATCCTGGGCAGCGATATCACCCGCCTCCACGGCAACTCCCTGGAGGAGGATACCCTCACCGTGAAGTGCAGCGGCGGCGCAGGCCAGTCCTTCGGCGCCTTCATCCCCAAGGGCCTGACCCTGGAGCTGGAAGGCGACTGCAACGACTACATGGGCAAGGGCCTGTCCGGCGGTAAGATCATCGTCTATCCCCCGAAACATGCCGCCTACCGTCCCGAGGAGAACATCATCATCGGCAATGTGGCCCTCTACGGCGCCACCAGCGGCAAGGCCTTCATCAACGGCATGGCGGGTGAGCGCTTCGCGGTGCGAAACTCCGGCGCCTGGGCCGTGGTAGAGGGCGTGGGCGACCACGGCTGCGAGTACATGACCGGCGGCCGGGTCATGGTGCTGGGTCCCACGGGCAAGAACTTCGCCGCCGGCATGTCGGGCGGTATCGCCTACGTGTGGGACGAGGACCGGGACCTGTACCTGCGCCTTAACAAGACGCTGGTGAGCATGGAGCCGGTGACGGAGAAGCACGACGTGGCCGAGATCCGCCAGATGCTCACCGAGCACATCGCGGCCACCGGTTCCCCCAAGGCCAAGGAGATCCTCAGCTGTCTGGATCAGAAAGCCTCCTGCTTTAAGAAGATCCTCCCCCGGGACTACGAGCGGATGACCAACATCATCAATGAGTTTGTGGACCAGGGCATGGACCGCCAGCAGGCGGAGGTCGAGGCCTTCTACATCAGCACGAAAGAATAAGGGGGAGGAACTATCATGGGAAAGATCACTGGATTTTTGGATTACGCCCGGCAAAATAACCCGGCCCAAGCGCCTCAGGATCGGATTGAACACTGGAAGGAGTTCCACCCCCGCCTCTCCGAGGCGGACCGTCGCCAGCAGGGGGCCCGGTGCATGGAGTGCGGCGTGCCCTTCTGCCAGTCCGGCATTCAGCTGGGCGGGGCCTACACCGGCTGTCCCCTGCACAACCTGGTGCCCGAGTGGAACGATCTATTGTATACCGGCAACCTGCCCCAGGCCCTGGAGCGTCTGCACAAGACCAACAACTTCCCCGAGTTCACCGGCCGGGTCTGCCCCGCCCTGTGTGAGGCGGCCTGCGTGTGCGGCCTCCACGGCTCTCCGGTGACGGTGAAGGACAACGAGCTTGGTATCGTGGAAGAGGGCTTTGCCCGGGGGCTCATCCAGCCCCGCATTCCCGCCCACCGCTCCGGCAAACGGGTGGCCATCGTGGGCTCCGGCCCGGCCGGTCTGGCCGCCGCCGACCAGCTCAACCAGCGGGGCCACCAGGTCACCGTCTTTGAGCGGGACGACCGCATCGGCGGCCTACTCACCTACGGCATTCCTACCATGAAGCTGGAGAAGAAGTACGTTCAGCGCCGGGTGGAGCTGCTGGAGCAGGAGGGCATCGCCTTTGTCACCGGCGTAGACGTAGGCCGGGACAAGAGCGCCCAGGAGCTGCTCTCCGACTTTGACGCGGTGCTGCTGTGTACCGGCGCCCGTCAGGCCCGGGACATCCAGGTGCCAGGCCGGGAGGCCAAAGGGGTGCACCTGGCCATGGAGTACCTCACTTCGGTGGGCCGCAGCTACTTAAACTCCAAGTTCAAGGACGGGGACTTCCTCTCCGCCGCAGATAAGGACGTGATCGTGGTGGGCGGCGGCGACACCGGCAACGACTGCATCGGCGTGGCCCTGCGCCAGGGCTGCCGGTCCATCCACCAGATGGTAAAGTACCCCCGCCAGCCCGACCACCGCCCCGCAGGCAATCGCTGGCCCGAGTGGCCCAAGGTGGACCGCCTGGATTACAGCCACGAGGAGGCCATTGCCCACTTCGGTGAGGACCCCCGGATCTTTGCCTCCACCGTCAAGGAGATCCTCCTGGATGAGGAGGGCAAGGTGCGTGGGGTAAAGATCGTCCGCCTGGAGGGGAAAAAGCGGGACCCCAGAACCGGCAAGCTCATTATGACCGAGGTGGCCGGCTCGAAGGAGGAGCTGCCCTGCCAGCTGCTGCTGGTGGCCATCGGCTTCCAGGGTCCGGAGAGCTATGTGTCCCAGGCCTTTGGCGTGGAGGTAGACAGCCGCACCAACCTGAAGACCGAGGACTACGCCACCAACGTGCCCGGTGTCTTTGCCGCCGGGGATGCCCGCCGGGGCCAGTCCCTGGTGGTGTGGGCCATTGAGGAGGGCCGAGCCGCGGCCCGGGAGGTGGACCGCTACCTGATGGGCTACACCTACCTGTAAGCACTTCATGAAAACTGCCCCGCCTGGGCATTCGGGCGGGGCAGTTTTCTGCCTGCGTTCCCACCGATCAACACCGGTGTGCTCCGCTTTACCAAGACCCCCAAACGTGCCAAAGCCCCCGGGCCGGGCGGCCTGAGGGCTTTGACACATTAAGGGAAGGAAAAGAATGGAAGCAATGTAAGGGGTGGATTATTCCACATCGTTCAGGGCAGCCAGGTTTTCCTCGCCGGTGCGGACTTTGACAACCTTATCCACACTGTATACGAAGATCTTGCCGTCGCCGATGTGGCCGGTGTAGAGGGCTTCTTTCGCCGTCTGGATCACCTTTTCCACCGGGATGTTGCCCACGATGACCTCAACCTTGACCTTGGGCAGCAGCGTGGCGTCCATTTCGACGCCGCGGTACTTTTCGCCCGCACCCTTCTGGATGCCGCAGCCCATCACCTGGGTGACGGTCATGCCGGTCACACCGATGTCATTCATCGCCTTTTTCAGGCGGTCATAGTGGGACAGACGAGAGATAATGGAGACCTTATAAATGCCGGTCGCCAAAGCAGGAGTCTCAACAGGAGTGGAGGAGACCACGTGGGTGGCAGGGGCGCCGGGGACCACCTCGCCCACGCCCAGATCGGTGTTGGCGTTCACATCCATGGTCATGGTGTTGGACACATCCATGATGCTGAAGCCGGCGTAGGCGCTGGGCAGGCCGTGCTCGCAGGCGTCCAGGCCCTGGATCTCTTCCTCCTCCGTGACCCGCAGGCCAACGGTGGCGCGGATAATCAGGAACGCAATGGTAATGGTGACCGCGGCCCAGACACAGATGGACAGGATGCCCAGCAGCTGGAGCAGAAGCTGATGGGTACCGCCGCCGTAGAACAGGCCCACAATGGAGTCGTTGCCCGGGGCGGAGGTGGTGGCAAACAGGCCAACCGCGATGGTGCCCCACAGACCGTTGCAGAAGTGGACAGCCACCGCGCCCACCGGGTCGTCTACCCGCAGCTTGTAGTCTAAAAACCACACGCCGAAGCAAACCAGCAGTCCGGCCACCGCGCCGATGATGATAGCGCCCAGGCAATCGGTGACGTCACAACCGGCGGTGATGGCCACCAAGCCGGCCAGGGAGGCGTTGAGGCTCATGGACACGTCGGGTTTCCCGTACTTGAGCCAGGTAAAGATCATGCACACCACGGTGGCAATGGAGGGGGCGATGGTAGTGGTCAGGAAGATGGAGCCCAGCTGCTCCACCGAGGTGGCGGCGGCACCGTTAAAACCGTACCAGCCCAGCCACAGGATGAAACAGCCTAGGCAGCCCAGCGGCAGGTTGTGGCCAGGGAAGGCGTTGACCTTCACCACCTTACCCGCCTGATCGGTGACATACTTGCCGATGCGGGGGCCCAGCATGGCCGCTCCCACCAGGGCACACAGGCCGCCCACCATGTGGATGGCCGCGGAGCCGGCAAAATCGTGGAAGCCCAGCTGAGACAGCCAGCCGCCGCCCCACACCCAGTGGGCCTCAACGGGGTAAATGACCGCAGAGATGACAGCGGAGTAAATGCAGTAGGACAAAAACTTGGTGCGCTCGGCCATGGCGCCGGAGACAATGGTGGCGGTGGTGGCGCAGAAGACCAGGTTAAACACGAAGTTGGACCAGTCGAATGTGGCGTAGCTGGTGAAGATATCAAAGCCGGGCTTGCCGATGATGCCCATCATATCCTCACCCAGCAGGAGACTAAACCCGATCAGCACAAACATGGGGGTGCCGATACAGAAATCCATCAGGTTCTTCATCAAAATGTTGCCGGTATTCTTGGCTCGGGTAAATCCGGCCTCCACCATGGCAAAACCGGCCTGCATCCAAAAGACCAGGGCCGCGCCCATCAGAAACCAGACGCCGAATACTAAGCTGTTGACCGAAGTAAGCAGTTCTTCAGACATAGATCATCTCTCCTTTACAGGGACAAATTCAGCAGTTTCTTTTCAGGCCTGTTCCACCATGTGGAGAAAAAGAAGAGGGCGCTGGAAGTGTATCCAGCGCCCTTGCTATGGTGCACATTATAAATTGCGAGAAAGGAAAAATCAACTTGCAGAAGTTCCAAAGAAACGCCGCATCTCCCCTGCAATTTCTAACAAAGAGCAGAAATTTACCAGAGAAAACCAGGGGGCTCCAAAATCCGGTGCATAGCAGCTTGACAAAAGCTGCAATTTCACCAACGCGGCGGCGAATCACCGGGCGGCGTATCCCGGCACGTTCCGAACCGGCAGGCTCTCTCTGCGGTTCCGGGCGGTCTGAGGCTGCTCTTCCTTGGGGGCAGAGCGGCGCTTGCCGTACTTCATATTCATTACCAGCATTTGCAGCCGGTTTTCAATGTTGGCAAAGCTCACGTCCGGGTCGTAGTCCAGGGGCAGGATCTGGGCGTCGGGGTAGACCTCCTTGATCTTCTTGGTGATGCCCCGGCCCACCACATGGTTGGGCAGGCACCCGAAGGGCTGGAGGATCACAAAGGCCCGGCAGCCGTTCTCTGCGTGGTGCATGATCTCGCCGGGGATGAGGATGCCCTCGCCGGCGTCAAAGGTGCGGGGGATGATGGGGTTGCTCTTTTCCGCCAGCTCCTGGATCCGTGCCGCCTTCTCGTAGAGGGGATGGGCGGCGGCGATGCGGTCGGTGAGGTCGTGGGCCATATCGAAGATATGGTCCGCCGCGCTGAACCACAGCTTCTGCTGCCCCGGGCGGCTGACGTGCTGCTCCTTCACCTGGCAGTCCTGATAGAAGTAGGTCTTTTGGATGACATCGGTCATCCGGGCCTCAATGATCTCAAAGCCATTTCTCTCGAGATAGGCCTCAATGTCCCGGTTGGCGCCGGGGTGGAAGTTGAGCAGATACTCCCCCACAATGAGCACCTGGGGACGCAGCTCCGAGCGGTCATACTTCACATTCTTCATGATGTCGATGGCCTTCCGGAAGCCCTGGGCCGCCCCGTGGATGCCCCCGTGCTCCATGCCGTGGATCACCTCGTCCATGGCCCACTCAAAGGCCAGGTCGGTGCTGCCCTTCTCCAGCTCATAGGGCCGGATCTTCCGCAGCAGCTCCTCCAGGGTGTCGATCATGGGCAGACCGAAGGCGATGCGGGCGGAGGAGAGGAGGTTGAGCCGGAACCCGGGATGGAGGTTGTGGCTGTCCTTGTCGTCGTTGGTCATAATAGGCACCTGGGCAAAGCCGGCGTCGTCCATGGCCTTGCGCAGCAGGGCACTGTAATGGGTGAGGCGGCAGTCGCCGATGTACTTGGCCATGGCCACGGCGGTGTTGTCCACATCGTACTTGCCGCTTTTCAGGGCGGCCAGAATCTCGCCAATGACAATCTGGGCGGGGAAGCAGATGTCGTTGTGGACATACCGCTTGCCCATCTCGATGGCGTCCTCCCGGCCAATTTCCAGGGGCACTGCGTTGACCCCCTGGGTGCGGAACACCGCCGACAGCAGCCGGCAGAAGGCGTGGGAGGTGTTGGGAATGAGGACAGTCTTTTTCTTGTCCGCCTTTTCAAACTTCACCGGGTAGGGATCCCGGAGGGGCTCAGGCTCCCGGACGTCCCCCTGGGCGCGGCGCATGGACACCGTCTCCAGGAAGGAGCGCACCCGGATGCGCAGAGGACCCTGGATATCGCTCTCGTCTACTTTCAGCACCAGCGGTGTCTTGCCGGAAATTTCATTCATCAGGCGGACGATCTCGTCGGAGAGGTAGGCGTCGTGGCCGCAGCCGAAGCTGACCAGCTGGACATACTCCAGGTTCTTGCTCCGGGCGGTAATGATAGCGGAGGAGAGCATGCGGGCGTGGAAGTTGTTGACGATGTCCAGGCGGCTCATGCTCAGATCCTGGTCCTCCACCCCGGGGACGGAGTCGGCGGTGAGCACCGGGATGCCCATGCCGGTAAAGATGTCGGGCAGCTCGTGGTTGACCAGAGCGTCGTTCTGGTAGGGCCGGGAGGCCAGTACCACGGCAAATTTCCCCTCCTTCTCCACCTGGGCCAGGACCTGGGCGCCCCGCTTCTGGAGCTGGTCGTGGAAGGCCTGCTGGGCCTCGTTGCCGGCGCGAAGTGCGGCGGCCGTCTCCTCCTCGGGGATCTGGAAGGTGTCCTTCATGTACTGCTTGAGCTGCTTTTCCTGGTCGGCCTGGGAGTACCAGTGGAACAGGGGGGCGTCATAGGGGATGCCCCACAGCTTTTCCGGGTTATCCGAGTTGCCGATGACCAGGGAGTAGCCCTTCACCACGGCGCACATGGACTGGCTGGTCTGGGCAGTGTTCTCCGAGGGCACGGTGGTGACCACGGGCATAAAGATCCGGTCCACCTTCTTGGCGGCCAGATTCCGCAGGTGGCCGTGGACCAGCTTGGCAGGGAAGCACACCGTGTCCGAGGTGACGGCGGAGATGCCCTGCTCATAGAGGGCGCGGGTGCTGGGGTCGGACAGCTGCACCTGGAAGCCCAGGGTGCGCAGGAAGGTGCCCCAGAAGGGCATGGTGTCCCAGAAGGACAGCACCCGGGGGATACCGATGGTGATGCCCCGGTCCTGGGCGGGCTGGGGGTGGGGATAGTCCCGGAAGAGGAGCTTCTCCCGCTCCCGGAACAGGTTGGGCACCGCGCCGGTGCGCTGGACGGTGTCCTGGAGCTGCTTGCGCACCTGCTCGTCCTTGGGGTCGCCCAGAATTTCACCCCGCTCGCAGCGGTTGTTGGTGATCCAGGCGCTGCCGTTGGAGAAGCGGAGGATGGTGCGCTTGCAGTGGTTGGCGCAGAAGGGGCAGGGGGCGTTGTCCTCCTGATAGTAGGAGAAGTTCTCCAGCTCATCCAGGTCGATAAAGGTCTGGTTGGCGGGATTCTCTGCATACCGCTCCTTGGTGATGAGGGCCATGCCGATGGCGCCCATCAGGCCAGGGTAGGGGGCGCGGATGACCTCCCGTCCGGTATACTCCTCCATGGCCCGGAGGACGGCGTTATTTTCAAAGGTGCCGCCCTGGACCACGATCCGGTCGCCCAGGGAGTCCAGATTGGACAGGCGGATGACCTTGGTAAAGACATTGGCAATGATGGAGCGGCACAGGCCGGCCATGATGTCCTCGGGGCTGCGGCCGTTGCGCTGCTCAGTAATGATGCTGCTGTTCATAAAGACCGTGCAGCGGCTGCCCAGCACGGCGGGCTGCTGGGAGGCGAAAGCCGCCTTCTCGATATCCCGGGTGGCAATGCCCAGAGAGGAGGCGAAGTTCTCCAAAAAGGAGCCGCAGCCGGAGGAGCAGGCCTCGTTGACCAGAATGTTGGTGATGATGCCCTTGTCCAGCCACATGGCCTTCATGTCCTGTCCGCCGATATCCAGAATAAAGGTGGCGTTGGGGACATACTTCTGGGCCGCCCGGGCGTGGGCCACCGTCTCCACGGTGTGGTACTCCGCCTGGAAGGCCTTGGAGAAGAGCATCTCACCATAGCCGGTGGTGCCTGCGGCCCGGATGTGCAGCTTGGCTCCGGCTTTCCGGTAGCGGTCCCGAATGTCCATGAGAGCCCGCTTGGCCACATTCAAAGGCTCGCCCTCGTTGGGGGCGTAGAAGGTGCCCAGCAGCTCCTCGTTCTCGTCCATCAGCACGAACTTGGTGGTGGTGCTGCCCGAGTCGATGCCCAGGAAAGCGTAAACCTCCTCGCCTTTCTGGGGCTCTTTCCACTGAAGAGAGGGCTTCTTGTGGCGCTGCTCAAAGGCCTGCTGCTCCTCGGGGGTCTCGAAAAAGGGCTTGGCCGCCTGTCCCTCCTCGTGGGACTTGAGCTTCCCGCTGCGGAGAATTTCCAGCAGCTGGGCGGGAGACAGCAGGGGGCTGTTGCCGCCGAACATGGTCTCAATGGACACCGCCGCCCCCCGGGCCACCATCAGTTCCGGGTGTTCGGGGATGAGCACCTCATCCTCCTTCAGCCCTAACCGCTGGGCAAACACCTGGATGAGCACCGGGTTAAAGGTGAGAGGCCCGCCCTCAAAGACCACGGGGCGGGTGATCTCCAGGCCCTGGGCCAGGCCGCCGATGGTCTGCTTGGCAATGGCGTGGAAGGCCGACAGGGCCAGATCTGCTTTTGCCACCCCCTGATTGAGCAGGGGCTGGATGTCGGTCTTGGCGTACACGCCGCACCGGCCGGAGATGTCATAGACGCAGGTACCCTGCTGGGCCAGGGCGTTAAACTCCTGGATGGGCACCTTTAAGATGGAGGCCACCTCGTCGATAAAGGCGCCGGTGCCGCCGGCACAGCTGCCGTTCATCCGCATGTCGGCCACGTTCAGGGCGCCGGTGACCTTGTCAGTCTGGAAGAAGATCATCTTGGCGTCCTGTCCGCCCAGCTCGATGGCGCTGCCCACTTTCTCATAGCGGCGCTTCAACGCGGCGGCGTTGGCCGCCACCTCCTGGACAAAGGGGATGCCCAGGCCCTCAGCAATGGGCTTGGAGCCGGAGCCGGTCAGGCAGAAGCGGAACCGCTTGTCCGGGAACCGCTGCTCCAGCTGCTCCATCACATACTCCACGCTCTTCACCTGGTCGGCGTGGTGCCGCCGGTAGTCGGAGTACAAGATGTCCCCCTTGGATGGATCCAGTACTACCACCTTTGTGGTGGTGGATCCGATGTCAATTCCCACGGCCAGCTCAGGCCGGGTCGCTGTGTTTTCTCTCTTGCGTGTCATGGCTTCTTTCGTTCTTTCTCTCCAAAGTTGAATCCCCACTGAAACAGTGGGGATTGGGTGTAAATGGTTCGGCGGTTTCCCTGGGAAACGGCCTCATCTGCCGGCGTGCCTCACAGCCCGAGGCGCAAGGCGCCCCATTGAGTTTTTGGCCGGCTCCGCCTGTTTTATTGGAAACCGTCTGCTAGTATTAAAGCACGTTTTCCGTCGAAAATGAAGTAAAGAAACTGTCAAATCTTTTGGGAAATCCGTTTGGATTGTATTCATTTTGCAAAAAACAGGGACAAAGCAAGTGCATCCAGCCGGCGGATCCGCTTCCATGTCGTTTATCGCTTACCGCCGGATTCGCTTTCGGACTGCTTGGCCCCCTCCACTACCTTCTGGTAGGGGGCAATCATGGACTGGGCCATCTTGCCCTTGGCCTTTTTCTGCATGGAGGGAATCGCCATAAGGGCCCCCACCAGCTTCATTTGCCAGATCCGCTTTCTCTGCTTCTGGGGGAAGTCGTAGATGCCGTGCTCCTTATAAAACCTATGGTCCGCCTTCATAAGCCCCTGCATGAGATAGATGAGATCCCGGAAGATCTTCATGCCGCCCACGCCGTAGAAATTGGCGGGCCGGGTGAGCCCCTTCTCCATGGCAAAGGCCAGGTTTTCTGCCAGGGAGCGGATATCCGCGGCCGTATCCCCCTCGTCAGTGGCCACGCCGCACAGGTAGTTGCCTCCCACCTCACAGCGGGCCTCTACGATCATGCGCAGGTTGCTCTCATACTGGTAGTCCCCCCGGATGAGGTAGGCGATGGGGGTGCCGTGGGTGACGGTGCGGTGGCCGTTGCAGAACTGCCGGTCATCAAAGCACTTAAAGCTGGAGTGGGTGTAGTGGTCGGAGATGGCAAAGGCGTAGACAAAGCCGTCGGCGGTTTGGATGGTGTTGCGCAGAAAGTCGTCAAAGCCGTCCTTGTAGACGCACTTGCCTGTAATGGCGCAGCCAAAGCACCCCAGGCACCCGCCGTCAAAGGGGAACTCCCGCAGGTTGACCACCCGGCTCTCGTAGGGCAGGGCGGCGCGGAAGTCGGCAATCATGTTGGCAAGCCCCGTATCCTCTGGGGCGCAGTTGGTGACCACCACCACGTCCTTGTCCCGGCTCTTGGCCGCCTGGGGCAGGGAGGACTGGTAGGGAGGACGCTCATGTACCGCAGGCTTGGGGGGCGGGGTGACCTGGATGTTGTGCTCACAGGCGAAAATGAGCTGATCAAAGAACATCCGGGCCTCCTTCTGGCCCTGGTCACTCAAAAGGTCCTCCATGTCGGCGGACAGGCCCCGGATCACCTTCATCCCCAGGTCAAAGCAATTCTCCTCCACATACCGGTGGGCGGTCACATCGTAGAAGTGCTTGGAGGTGGTGATCTGGCTGGCAAATTTGCCCCGCAGGTCCACCCCGTCCGCCTTGATGAGCTCAATGAAACGGTGGAGCTGGTAGGGCGCAATAAAGGTGTAGACAGGGTAGGAGAAGAGGATCAGCTCCGCTCCCTCCAGTGCAGCGCGGGCCGGGGCAAAGTTTTTCTCATAGGATTTGATCTTCCGGCCCACGGGAAGGAAGGTGAACTCGTGCTCCGGGTGCAGGGCCTGGAGATAGAGGGCGGTTTGTAAGGTGGCGGAAAAGCCCCCCTTGGGGCTGGCGTTCAGCACTAAAATCTTCATGGTGTGTCCTCCATGCCGGTACTTTGATGCGGTATCCTTTTAAAAATTATACGGCGGCCCTGTTTCTTCCGTCAATGGAGGGCAGCTGGATTTGGTGCGGATGCCAAAGATGAAGGTAAAAAGGCCCTGTCGGCTTTGTCCTTCTGCCTATGTTTTCCAGCGATAGAGCAAAGCGGCGGAAATGGGCGGCGGGGTTGATAGTTGCCGGGAGGTGTGGTAGTATTAGGAGGACGAATTTCGGCAAAAAAGCTGCATTTGAGAGAGATTACTGCCATGATACGACAAAGAAGGGCGCGCTGGGCCCAGTTGGGCCTGGTGCTGGCGCTGCTGGTGCTGGCCGCCCTGTTTACATTGGAGTCGGACGACTGCTACTTTTTCTACTGGAAGTTTGACTCCCTGAAGGACTTCCTCCTTACCCGGCCGGACACCCAGTCCGCCAAAATTGTGGGCGTGCCCCAAAACGGCCGCTACCTGGGTAATCTGTTGGGGGTCATCCTGGCCAAGTGCTACGAGTCCCCCCTCTTCCCCCTGCGCATCGTCTACTTTGCCGGGGGATTCTTTTTGCTGGCCTGGGCTGGCAGCCGGGTTCTGAGCCCTAAAGACCGCCGCCGGGAGGGCATGTGGTTTCTGCTGGCCCTGCTGGTGCTGGCCCCCCGGGTGCTGTGGCAGGAGGTGTACAGCTGGGGCGCGGCCTATGTGAACTACGTGACCCCAGTGGTGCTGCTGCTCCTGCTGCTTCTCCAGGTGCGCAGGGCCGTGGAGGAGCCCAAGGTCTTGAGGCTAGCCGGCATTGCCCTCACTGCCCTGGCCGCCTGTCTCTTCATGGAGACCAACACCTTATTTTTATGTATGACCTCCACCCTGGTTCTGGGGTGGCAGCTGTTTAAAACCCGGAAGATCACCCCCGCCTGCGCCGTGCTGTGGCTCTTCAGCCTGGCGGGCACGGCAGTGATGTTCCTGGCTCCCGGCTACCATACGGTGGGGGAGGACGGCCTGCGGGAGTTTGGTTTTTCCATGCTGGGGGTAAATCTGGCCAAGATCCTGGTGGGCACCCTGGTGCGGCCCACCGTGGCCGCCCTGATGATCACCGGCCTTCTTCTGTGGTACCTGCGGCAGCAGGGAGGAAAGGCTTGGCTTGGGTGTATGATCCCGGCCATCCCCATCCACCTGTTCTGTCTGTGGGACGGGTTTATGGACCTGTTTGACCCGGGGAACACCGTGGTGCTGGAGGCCCCCACCGTTCCCCAGACCATCGCCGCAGCCGCCCTGGCCCTGCTGTGGCTGGTGATGCTGTGCCTGTGGCGGGGCGGACGGACCAAGGGGCGGGTTGTCCTGCTGGCAGCGGCCCTGGTGCTGGTAAGCGGCCCGCTGCTGGTCATCTCCCTGAACGGAAACCGGAACTTCTTCTCCGGCTATGCTGTTCTTACCCTGGTGGCTCTGGTTCTCTACCAGCGGGCCAGGCAGCTGGGGCTGGGGGAGTTTGCCTGGCTGCGGTGGGCGGCCCTGGCGGCGGCCTGCGCGCTGGTGTTCCTGTACGCCTGCAACGCCCTGGTATACCGGCAGCGGCTGGACGATGCCCGGGCTCAGGCAGCGGGCGGCGCGGAGCAGGTGACCCTGCCCCTGGTGCCCTTCCCCGGCTTTGCCCGCAACGAGCAGCCCTGGAAGGGGGACATCTCCTACCAGGTCTACCGGGAGACCCCCTGGGACGTGTCCTTTGTCTTTGTGCCCTACGGTCCGTGGCAGGCGGGAAATACGCCTTAACTTGTAAAAAGAGAGGGGAGGAACGGATTTGTTCTCCCAGAAGAAAGCAAAGCGAATTCAGTCCAAGGAGCGACCCCAGCCCGCATCGTGGCAGGAGCGCTTCCCCGTGGGCTTTTTGTGCGCCCTGGCGGCCTTCCTTACCACCTTGGCTCTCTCCGTCTCCCTGACGGCGGTGCCCCTGGAGGAGAGCGAGGCTCTGGAGGGGGCGGCAGAGTGGATGGCTGCGCTGGAGCGCAGCTGGAACGGCACCGGGGTGGTCTTTCTGGTGCTGCTGGTGGGCCTGTGGTGCCTATACTGGAAGTTATGGGAATCCCGTCCCCCCTTCCTGCCCAGCGCTGCCATTGTGGCCCTGCTGTTCGCCCTGTTTCTGGTCTTTGGCCAGAGCTATGAGGCGGCCAACAGCTGGGACCTGCTGTTTGATAACGGCTATCAGCGGCTGCTGGCATTTATTATGCTGGTAGGGTACTGGGTCTTTTTCTACGCCCTGGTGGCCGCCCTCTTTCTCCGCCTGGACCGGATGGAGGCGCCGGAGTGGGGCCCCTGGCAGGGAAAGCGCAAGCAGATCTTCCGGGTGTATCTGGACTGCTTTTTGGTGGTGCTGGTGTTCTGGCTTCCCTACCTGCTTATCTGCTACCCCGGCAGCGTCACCTACGACGGCATGTACCAGCTGGGACAGGCCTTTGGCGCCACCGAGGCCACCAACCACCACCCCTGGCTGTCCACCCTGCTCATGGGCTGGATCGTGGGCCTTGGCAAGTGGGAGGTAGGCATCTTCCTCTACGTTCTGTTCCAGAGCATCGTGTGCGCCGCCGCCTTTGGGGCAGTGTGCGGGCAGATGTGGGTGCAAACCCGCAGCCGCCTGTGGACCGGACTCACCTTGGCCTACTACGCCCTGGTGCCCACCTGGGGAGCCTACGCCCAGATGTTTGTAAAAGACACCCTGTTTTACGGGGTGTTCACCGCCTTTTTCCTGTGTGTGGTGCGCTTTGTACAGCAGAAGGGACGCTGCCACTGGAGCGTGTGGGCAGGGATGTTCCTCTTCGCCCTGCTGGGCGCTCTTTTACGCAATAACGGTCTCTATGTGGCTGTCCCCAGCATTCTGCTGCTGGTGACGGCGGTACGCTCCTGGAAGAAGCGGGGGATTCTGGCCGCCGGAGCAGCTGCCGTCTTGGGCCTGTACATGTGCTGGAACCAGGTGCTCCTCCCCGCCTGGGGGGTGGCCCCCGGCTCGGTGCGGGAGATGCTCAGCCTCCCCTTCCAGCAGACCGCCCGGTATGTCAATGAATATGAGGGCCACCTCCTCCAGGAGGACATCGACGTCATCAACGAGGTACTGGATTACCAGACCCTGGTGGACGAATACGACCCCTGCGTGTCTGACCCGGTGAAAAACACCTACCACGGGGACGGGGATGCCCTGAAGGACTACTTCCGCCTGTGGGTGCGGTGCGGCCTGCACCGGCCTGACGTGTATGTGGAGGCCACCCTGAACAGCATGTTCGGCTACTTTTTGCCGGGGTACCGGTTCGGCACCTACGGCGGCAATTACTTTATGATGCAGGAGAGCGCCTACGGGGTGGAAGCCTCCTTTGCCCACCCGGATCAGGTGGAGGTAGTGGATACCTACAGCCGCCTGTGGAGCGTCACCCCCGGTCTGCTGCTATTGAATGCCCCAGGCACTCACTCCTGGCTGCTCATCTTGTGTACCGCTGCCCTGCTGCGGAAAAAGCAGTGGGTGGGCCTGCTGGTCACCTTGCCGGTGTGGCTGACCCTGGGCATCTGCTGCATCTCCCCGGTCAACGGCCTGGTGCGCTACATGCTGCCCATTATGGCGGTGATGCCGCTGCTGCTGTTCTACACCTGGGATGTGCTGAAAAAGAGAAAAATGAAGGAGGACACGCCGTTTTATGGATAAGATCGCGGTTTTGATCCCCTGTTACAACGAGGCCTCCACCATCGGCAAGGTGGTGCGGGACTTCCGGGAGGTCCTGCCGGAGGCAGTGATCTACGTCTACGACAACAACTCCACCGACCAGACCGCCGTCCTCGCCCGGGAGGCGGGAGCGGTGGTGCGTCAGGAGCACCGCCAGGGCAAGGGCAATGTGATCCGCACCATGTTCCGGGATGTGGACGCCCAGTGCTATTTGATGGTGGACGGGGACGACACCTACCCGGCGGAGTACGCCCGGCAGATGGCCGACGCGGTGCTGCTAGACCACGCAGACATGGTGGTGGGCGACCGACTCTCCTCCACCTACTTCACCGAGAACAAACGGCCCTTCCACAATGTGGGCAACGTGCTGGTGCGCAAGCTGGTCAACTGGTTCTTCCACGGCCAGATCGTGGATATCATGACGGGCTACCGGGCCTTCAGCCGCCTGTTCGTCAAAAGCTACCCCACCCTGTCCCGGGGCTTTGAAATTGAGACGGAAATGTCCATCCACGCCCTGGACAAAAATTTCTACCTGGTCAACGTGCCGGTGGACTACCGGGACCGTCCGGAGGGCAGCCAGTCCAAGCTGAACACCTACACCGACGGGGCCAAGGTGCTCATGACTATCTTCCGCCTGGTTAAGGACTACAAGCCCCTGGCCTTCTTTACCACGGTGGCGGCCATTTTGACCGTCATTGCGGCGGTGCTGTTTGTGCCGGTATTTTGGGAGTACCTGGAGACCGGGCTGGTGGCCCGCTTTCCCACTCTGATTGTGGCCGGCTTTATCTTTCTGGGGGGCCTTCTTACCTTCTGCTGCGGCCTTATCCTGGACACAGTGATCAAAAAAGACCGGCAGAACTTTGAGCTGTGGCTCAATCTGTTCCGCCTGACGGAGGAGAAAGAGCGTGAGCGGCTGGATGTCTAAGCTGAAGCAGCTGCTGCTGGAGCCCAGCCTGCGGTGGTTTCTCCTCATCGGCCTGGGAAACACCGTGCTCAGTCTGACCATCCAGCTGGTGCTGTACTCCTATGTGAAGCTGGGGTACTGGCCCTCCAGCGCCCTGGCCTTCTGCATCGCCAGCGTCTCCAGCTTCTACTTTAACCGCAAGTACTCCTTCCACAGCCAGGGCAGCGTGGCGGGGGATGCGGTGCGCTTTGCCCTGAACATCGCCGTGTGCTACCTGGTGGCCTATGGCATTGCCCAGCCCCTGGTCAACTGGGTGGTACCCAAGCTGGGCGGCTGGTGGGTCACCTGGCAGGGCCAGATCTCCCTGATCGCCGGCAACGGGCTGTTCACCTGCCTGAACTATGTGGGCCAGCGGTTTTTTGCCTTCCAGAAGAGAGGATAAACAACACAAAGACGCGCCCCCTGTACCGACAAAACGGTACAGGGGGCGCTTTTCACAAAGGTTAGGAAATCCAGGCGATGGAGAGAGTAGACAACGCCCGGTTTATTTGTTTACCACGTTGATGGGCTTGCCATCCTGATAGGCCTTCACATTGTCCACGGTGATGTCCATGATGCGCTGACGGGCTTCCTTGGCGCCCCAGGACATGTGAGGAGTGATGATGCAGTTGGGGGCAGTGAGCAGGGGGTTGTCCGCCTTGATGGGCTCGGTGTACACCACGTCCAGACCGGCGGCCGCCAGCTTGCCGGACTTCAGGGCGTCGGTGACGTCCTGCTCGTCGATGAGCTGGCCGCGGGAGTTGTTGATGAGGATCGCGCCGTCCTTCATCTTGGCAATGTTGGCCTTGTTGATCATCTTCTCGTTGTCGGCAGTCAGGTTGCAGTGCAGGAAGATGACGTCAGCCTGGGCCAGCAGGGTGTCCAGATCCACATACTCGGCGATAGCCTTGCCGGAGTCGTTGGGATACAGGTCGTAGGCCAGCACCTTCATGCCCAGAGCCTTGGCAATGCGGCCGGTGGTCTGGCCGATGCGGCCAAAGCCGATGACGCCGGCGGTCTTGCCGTCCAGCTCGATGAGGGGGTAGTCCCAGTAGCACCAGTCGATGTGGCTGGCCCACTTGCCCTCGTGGACGGTCTTGTCGTGGTGGCCGATGTGGTGACACACCTCCAGCAGCAGGGCGATGGCGTACTGACCCACACAGGCGGTGCCGTAGGTGGGCACGTTGCACACCAGGATGCCCTTCTCCTTGGCGTAGTTGTAGTCGGCCACGTTGTAGCCGGTGGCCAGGAAGGCGATGAGCTTCAGGTTGGGGCACTTGTCCATGGTCTCTTTGGAGATGGGGGTCTTGTTGGTGATGACCACCTCGGCGTCGCCGATGCGCTCGGCAATGATGGGGGCCTCCACATAGGAGGTGCGGTCATACACGGTGAGCTCGCCCAGCTTGCCCAGCTCGTCCCAGCTCAGATCGCCGGGGTTTTCGGTATATCCATCCAGAACGACAATTTTCATGATGAAACCTCCTCGTTTCATTTCGCTGTTTTGTTATCCCCAATATAGCAAACCCAGCCTTGTATTTGGGCCAAAGTTGCGATAAAATTTTTATATAAAATACAATCCGAACAGGAGGGGCGCCCTGTGTTTTTGACCAAGGAAAACGGCATGCAGATCGTGCAGGAGATCAAGCAGACCATCGGCCGGGACGTAAACATCATGGACCGCACCGGCACCATTCTGGCCAGCACCGACCCCAAGCGGATCGGTCAGCTGCACACCATCGCCAAGGAGATCCTGGAGCGGCAGCTGCCGGTGCTGGAGGTGGGCGCGGGGGAGGAGGGCCCCGGGGCACAGCAGGGGGTGAACCTGCCCATCTATGTAGATGGCAACTGCGAGGGGGTCATCGGCATCACCGGCCCCCCTAACGGGGTGCGGGACTTTGGAGCCATTGTGAAAAAGATGACGGAGATCATGCTGTCCACCATGCGGCAGCAGGAGCAGACCCTGCTGCTGGAGCAGGCCCGGCGGCTGTTTTTGGAGGAGTGGCTCTTTGCCAGGGACCTGGACTGGTCCGCCTTTGCCGAGCGGGGAGCGCTGCTGGATGTGGACATCCGGGAACCCAAACGCCTGGCCATTCTGGAGTATGAGCCCCGGGGGGATGCTCAGCCCCCCGAGCTCCACGGCGGGAGGCTTTTACAGATGGCCCAGGGCTATGTCCAGGGGGGACAGACCCTGTGCGCGGTGGTCAACCGCCGACTGCTGCTGGTATTCGGCCCAAAACAGAACGCCCTGGACCTGCTCAAGCAGTTCAAGCAGGCGGCGGAGAGCTTTTACGAGGTCTCCCTCAGCGGGGGACTGAGCACCCTCTCCCAGGGGCCGGAGGAGATCCGCCGCTGCTACAACGAGGCCAAGATCGCCGCCCGGGCCGCCGCCAAAAGCCGCACCATCCTGGAGTACAGCGGCATCTCTCTGGACTTTGTGCTGCAAAATCTGGAGCCCAAGGTCAAGGCCGACGTGTGCCGGGCGGTGTTCTCCGCCATCCCCCAGGGGGAGCGGCAGGAGCTGTTGGAGTGCCTGGTCCTCTACTACCGCCATGACGGCAACGTGGAGCAGGCCGCCCAGAGCATCCACGTCCACAAAAACACCTTCCGCTACCGCATGGGCAAGCTGGCCCAGTACACCGGCTACGACCTGCGCCGCCCCAAGGACGCGGCCATGCTCTACATCGCCCTGCAATTTCTGGAGCTGAACTCCTAGCAATAAACGCCATGTCCCCGCACCGGGGGCATGGCGTTTGTCTGTTTTAGGAAAAGTATGTTATCGGCGGCGGCCGGCCAGCTGTCCCTTCAGCTTCTGCCGCAGGCGCAGCACCTGGGAGACGTGGTAGTTGGACACCACATCCTCCACCGTCTCCGTCCCGCCGGGCTCCTCCCGGCTCACCTTGGCCCCCAGAGCCAGCAGGGCCTGGCGGTTCTCCCGGTTCAGGCGGCCCACGGCCGGCATGGCACACAGGGCAGCCAGCTCCACCCGCAGGGCCTGGGCCGTGTCCTCACAGGTGGACAGGCGCTGGATCTCCCGCTTCTGCCGCTTGCGGCGGAGCAGCCGCTGCTGGGAAAAGAGAGCCAGCTGACTCTCCAGAGCGTCGATCTTCTTCTCCAGGCTGTCCGCCTGGGGCAGGTGGTCGTCCCCGTCAAACAGGTCCTCCAGAATGCAGATCAGATCCTCGTCCAGCCCGGCCATCATCTGCCGAATTTTTTTGCTGTTGTCATAGGGGAAGATCAGGGTGTTCACCAGCATTCCGATGGCAAGACCGATGGCGGTGTCCCAGATCCGGGCCAGGGAGTAGCTGAGCGCCTGAATTTCCGGGTTGAGACAGGCATTGACCAGCACCAGGCAGGGCAGCACCGGCACCAGCTTCAGCTTCAGGTGGTGGTAACTGGTGATGATGACCATGATGCCGATACCCACCCCCACAATAGGCGGGATGGGGAGGGCCAGGAATACCAGGGCCAGCAACGCCCCCACCGTCACCCCGCAGATCTGGGTCATGCAGGCCAGCAGGGAGGCGGTAAAGGTTGGGCCTACGGCGGAGATGGCCCCGATGGTGGCGAACACCACCTTGGCAGGGCTGGCTCCGTAGTATTCTACCGCCATCAGGGACAAAGTCACCGCCAGGGCGGTCTTGAGGGTGCGCATCCCAACGGGAAATTTTTTGAGGGAAAATCCAGACGGAAGCTTCATGGCGGCATCTCCTTGGGGTGGTTCACAGCGGGTGGCACACTCTGTTCCCATTGTTTCCTACTGTTGGGTTGAGTATAACATAGGGGTCCGCGCCGGAGCAACCGTCCCTTTCTAAGCTCACTCAGGCCCGATCCATCCCGCAGGCAAAGGCCTGCTCGATAAGGCCCCGGTCGTCGGTGACCGTCTCATAGTAGCGAAAACCGCCGGTAAAGTTGAAACACTCGTAGCCGCGGGCGGCGAGGATCCGGCAGGCCAGGTAGCTGCGCAGGCCGCTCTGACACATGACATACACCGGCTTGCCCGGGGTCACCTCGTCCAGGCGGTCCCTCAGCTCATCCACCGGGATATTGACAAAGCCCGGAACGTGCCGCTGGGCATACTCCTCCTCCGTGCGCACGTCCAGCAGGGTCACGCTGCCGTCCCGGGGCAGGGCGTCTATCTCTTCCAGGGAAAACTGCTTCACCAGCCCCAAGGCCAGGTTTTCGATCATGAAGCCCGCCATGTTCACCGGGTCCTTGGCGGAGGAGTAGGGGGGCGCATAGGCCAGATCCAGCTCCTTGAGCTCCACCGCGCTCAGCCCCGCCCGGATGGCAGTGGCCAGCACGTCGATGCGCTTGTCTACTCCCTCATAGCCCACGATCTGGGCCCCCAGCAGCCGGTTGCTCCCCTTCTCAAAGATCACCTTCATGGTCATCAGCTTGCCGCCGGGGTAGTACCCGGCGTGGCTCATGGGGGAGAGGATCACCTTGTCTGCGTCAATTCCCGCCTGCTTGGCGGCGTTTTCGTTCAGGCCGGTGGCGGCGGCAGTCAGGTCGAAGACCTGAATGACGCTGCTGCCCTGAGAGCCGTGGTAGCGGCTGTCCCCGCCGCAGATGTTGTCGGCGGCGATGCGCCCCTGCTTGTTGGCAGGCCCGGCCAGGGCGATGAGAGTGTCCTGCCCGGTGACAAAGTGCTTCACCTGCACCGCATCGCCCACGGCGTAGATGTCTGGCACCGAGGTCTCCATCCGGTCGTTGACCAGAATGCTGCCCCGGATTCCCAGCTCCAGCCCCGCCTCCCGGGCCAGGTGGGAGTCGGGAGTGACCCCGATGGCCAGCACTACCATGTCCGCGTGGAGAGGGGCGGCATTTTCCAGCAGCACATCCACGCCGCCGTCCCGCTCCGCAAAGCCCTCCACCAGGTGGCCAAGGGCCAGCTTCACCCCGTGGCGGCGCACCTCGCTGTGCAGCAGGGCGGCCATATCCGGGTCAAAGGGGTTCATGAGCTGCTTGGGCTTCTGGACGATGGTCACGTCCAACCCCAGGCGGCGCAGGTTCTCCGCCAGCTCCAGGCCGATGAAGCCGCCCCCCGCCAGCACCGCCGACTTGGGGTGCTTTTCATTGATATAGTTTTTGATGCGGAAGGTGTCCTCCACGGTGCGCAGGGTAAACAGCTGCTCCATGTCCATGCCGGGCAGGGGCGGCTGGGTGGGCCGGGCTCCGGGGGAGAGCAGGAGCTTGTCGTAAGACTCCTCAAACGCCTCCCCGGTCTCCAGATTCCGCACCGAGACCGTCTTCTCCTGGGGGTGGATGGCGGTCACCTCGTGGTGTACCCGCATGTCCACCTGGAACCGCGCCCGGAAGCTCTCCGGGGTCTGGAGAGTCAGCTCCTCCCCGTCCTCTATCACCCCGCCGATGTAGTAGGGCAGGCCGCAGTTGGCGTAGGACACATAGCCCGAGCGCTCAAACACCACGATCTCTGCCTGCTCATCCAGCCGCCGAATCCGGGCCGCGGCGGTTGCGCCGCCCGCCACGCCGCCCACAATCACAATCTTCATCATCCGTCATCCTTTCTGCTGATGGTGTTGTTTGAGGCTATTGTACGGGATGGTGCCGGGCGCTTCTGTGACTTCATTACATTTCTGCCCACTTTTCCCTTATAACGTAGAAACGGCCTGCCGACCGTAGGGTGGTCGGCAAGCCGTTTCTTCTCTCTTTCTCCCTCTTATTATGCACTCAGCCCTGGCCGTAGTAGGCTCCGGGGCCGTGCTTGCGCAGATAATGCTTGTCCAGCAGCTCCTGCTGCATGGGGGGCAGGCCCGGCGTCAGGGCCATGGCGTGGAAATCCATAAAGGCACACTCCTCCAGCACCACGGCGTTATGTACCGCGTTGAAGGGGTCGGTACCCCAGGTGAAGGGGCCGTGGCTGTGGACCAGCACCGCAGGAACCTGGGCGGGGTCGATGTTCCGCTTGCGGAAGGTCTCGATGATCACGTTGCCCGTCTCCAGCTCATACTGACCGGCGATCTCCTCTGGGGTCATCTTCCGGGTGCAGGGGATCTCCCCGTAGAAATAGTCCCCCTGGGTAGTGCCCATGGCAGGCACACCCTTGCCTGCCTGGGCAAAGGAGGTGGCCCAGCGGCTGTGGGTGTGGACGATGCCCCCCAGAGCGGGGAAGGCATTGTACAGGGCCACATGGGTGTCGGTGTCGCTGGAGGGCTTATACTTGCCCTCCACCCGCTCGCCGGTCTCCAGGCTGACCACCACCATATCCTCCGGCTTCATCCCGTCGTACTCCACGCCGGAGGGCTTAATGACCATCAGGCCCTTCTCCCGGTCCACGCCGGACACATTGCCCCAGGTAAAGGTGACCAGTCCGTGCTTGGGCAGGAGAAGGTTGGCCTCACAGACCTGTTTTTTCAGTTCTTCCAGCATACTTGCTGCTCCTTTCCCACGGCCGCCGGACCGGAAAGACGGTCCGGCGGCCCTCCGTGGCTTCTCAGATGCCCTTCAGCTTCCAGGCAATGTCGTTGAGGAAGAGCTGCTGCTCCAGACCCTCCACGGTGGTGTCCTTGCTGATGTGGACAAACTCAATACCCATCATATTGGCCCAGTCCTTCATCTGCTCGGCGGTGACGTCGTAGCTGAGGACGGTGTGGTGGGCGCCGCCGGCGGTGATCCAGCACTCCACGCCGGTGGTCAGGTTGGGCTGAGCCTGCCACATGACCCGGGCCACAGGCAGGTTGGGCATGGGCATAATGGGCTTGACGCAGTGGATGTCCTGGCACACCAGGCGCAGGCGGCCGCCCATGTCGATGAGGCTGACCACGATGGCGTCGCCCTCCTTGCCCTCAAACACCAGACGGGCAGGGTCCTTCTCGTTCATGCCGATGCCCAGGTGGTGGGTCTCAATGCGGGGCTTTCCGGCGGCCAGAGAGGGGCAGACCTCCAGCATGTGGGCGCCCAGGCTGTACTCGTGGCCGGGCACCAGGTGGTAGGTGTAGTCCTCCATAAAGCCGGAGGAGCCGTTGCCGTTCTCGCCCATCACCTTCATGATGGTGGTCATGGCGGCCACCTTCCAGTCGCCCTCGCCGCCGTAGCCGTAGCCCTGCGCCATCAGGTGCTGGCTGGCCAGGCCGGGCAGCTGCTCCATGCCGTACAGATCCTGGAAGGTGTTGGAGAAGGCCTTGCAGCCCTCGGCGTCCATCATCTTCTTCATGGCGATCTCTTCCCGGGCCTGGTAGCGGATGGCTTCCAGGTTGTCGGTGGCGATGTCATAGGAGGCCTTGTAGGTCTCCATCAGCTCGTCGATCTCGGCGTCGGTGACCTCGTTCATTACCTTTACCAGGTCGCCCACGGCCCAGGTATTTACCTGCCAGCCCAGCTTGGCCTGGACCTCCACCTTGTCGCCCTCGGTGACGGCCACTTCCCGCATGTTGTCGCCAAAGCGCATGACCTTCAGGCTCTTGCTGTAAGCCACGCCCACGGCGGTACGCATCCAGCGGCCCAGACGCTTCTGCACGTCCTCGTCCTTCCAGTAGCCGGCGATGACCTTCCGGGGCATACGCAGCCGGGCGGCGATAAACCCGTGCTCCCGGTCGCCGTGGGCGGCCTGGTTCAGGTTCATGAAGTCCATGTCGATCTCTTCGTTGGGGATCTCTCGGTTATACTGGGTGGCGAAGTGGCAGTAGGGCTTCTGGAGATTGACAAAGCCGTTGATCCACATCTTGGAGGGGGAGAAGGTGTGGCACCAGGTGATGATGCCGCAGCAATTGTCGTCGTAGTTGGCCTCCTTGACCACGTCGGCAATCTCCTTGTTGGTCTTGGCGGTGACCTTATACACCAGCTTACAGGGCAGGTTGCCGGAGGCGTTCAGGGCGTCGGCCATCTCAGCGGCCCGGGCGGCCACGATCTCCAGCACTTCGGGGCCGTACAGGAACTGACTGCCCACTACAAACCAGAATTCCTTATCTTGCATGTTCATGAGAATTACCTCCATCTCAAAGCCGCTTTGCGGCGCTGCGTTGTCTCGTTTTTACAGGTGCTCCACCGCGGAACGCTCCACGGCCAGAGCCTGGGTATAGTGGGTGAGGAACTGGGCAAAGCCCTCTTGGTCCGCCGCCTCGGGGGCCTGGGTGGACACCTCCTGGCCGGCAAACACCTTGTGGTCCAGATAGTGCTCCAGGCTCTCGCCCTCGTCCCGGCCAACCATGTAGGCACACAGCAGGGCCATGCCCCAGGGGCCGCCCTCGCCGGCGGTCTTCATGACGGACACCGGGGCGCCCGCCGCCGCGGCCAGGATCTTCTGGCCCACCACCGGGGTCTTGAAGAAGCCCCCGTGGCCCAGCAGCCGGTCTACCTTTACCTGCTCCTGGCTGAGGATGTCCAGGCCGATTTTTAAAGTGGCCAGGGCGGAGTAGAGCTGGACCCGCATGAAGTTGGGGAAGTTCAGCACCGCCTCCGGGGTCCGGGCCAGCAGAGGCCGTCCCTCCTCCAGGTTGGTGATGGGCTCGCCAGACAGGTAGTTATACAGCATCAGACCGCCGCCGTCCGCCTGCCCCGCCTGGGCCGACTGGAACATGGCGGTAAAGATCTGGTTCATGTCGGGCTTCTGGCCCAGGGCCTCCAAAAAGCCCTTGAACACCTGAGCCCAGGCGTTAATTTCATTGGTGCAGTTGTTGCAGTGGACCATAGCCACCGCAGCCCCGTCGGGGGTGGTGACCATGTCGATCTCCGGGTAGACCTTGGACAGGGGCTTTTCCAGCACGATCATGGCAAACACGCTGGTGCCGGCGGACACATTGCCGGTGCGCATGGCCACGGCGTTGGTGGCCGCCATGCCGGTGCCCGCGTCGCCCTCGGGAGGTGCCAGAGGCACGCCGGGTTTTAGGGAACCGGTGGGATCCAGCAGCTTGGCCCCCTCCTCCGTGAGGGTGCCAGCCTCTTCTCCTGCACACAGCACCTGGGGCAGGATGTCCCGCAGCTTCCAGGGATAGCCCATCTGGGCCGCCAGAGCGTCAAAGGAGTCCATCATACCCTGGTCGTAGTCCCGGGTCTTGCTGTCGATGGGGAACATGCCGCTGGCCTCGCCCACGCCCAGCACCTTGCGGCCGGTGAGCTTATAGTGGACGTAGCCGGCCAGGGTAGTGAGGTAGACAATGTCCTTCACATGCTCCTCCCCGTTGAGCATGGCCTGGTAGAGGTGGGCAATGGACCAGCGCTGGGGGATGTTGAAGGAGAAGCACTCCGTGAGGGCCGCAGCCGCCTGGCCGGTGGTGGTGTTGCGCCAGGTGCGGAAGGGGACCAGCAGCTCCCCGGCCCCGTCCAAAGGCAAGTAGCCGTGCATCATGGCGGAAAAGCCCATGGCCTTCAGGGCGGTGAGCTCCACGCCGTAGCGGCTCTTGACATCTTCTTTCAGATTGGCATAGGCCGTCTGCAATCCGGTCCACACGTCCTCCATGTGGTAGGTCCAGTAACCCCCCTCCAGCCGGTTTTCCCAGCCGTAGTCGCCGGAGGCAATGGGGGCGTGGTCCGCACCGATGAGCACCGCCTTGATCCGGGTGGAGCCCAGCTCGATGCCCAGGCAGCACTGTCCCCGGACAATTTGTTCCTTGATTTCCATGGAAATGGGCCTCCTTTATTTGTTCTTATCCTTGATCTTGGCGAAGATGCTCTGCAGGATAATGAAGAAGCACAGCAGGGCAGCGGTGAGCACATTGGGCCAGGAAGAGGCCAGCTTGCCGTTGAACTGGACAATGGAGGAGATGGTGCCGTTGATGAGCACGCCGAACAGGGTGCCGATCACGTTGCCCACGCCGCCGGTGAGCAGGGTGCCGCCGATGACGGAGGAGGCGATAGCGTCCATCTCCAGGCCGCTGGCCTGGTTTACGCTGGCGGACATGGTGTTCATGCAGTAGCAGATGCCGCCGATGGAGCACAGGAAGGAGGAGAGAACATAGGCTTTCATCTTGGTCTTCTTCACGTCCAGGCCCATCATGGCCGCGGACTGCTCGCTGCCGCCCACGGCGTACAAAGCCCGGCCAAACTTGGTGTAGCGGAGCATCAGGAAGATGATTACCAGCACCACCAGGGCGATGACCACGCCGATGCCCACATAGGGCATGATCAGCTTGCCGGCCTTATTGACGGTGCCGCCGAAGGGCAGGTAGATGCGGTAGTTGGCCATGTCATAGAAGGTCTGGTCGGCCTCGGCGGTGATGGAGAGCTGGTCGGTGGAGATGACCGCCGTCATGCCCCGGGCAAAGAACATGCCCGCCATGGTGACGATGAAGGGCTGAATCTCCAGGTAGCCCACACAGAAGCCCTGGACCAGGCCGAACACAATGCCGATGGCCAGCACCAGCAGGATGATGGTGGGGGCGCTGGCCCAGCCCCAGTTATTCAGACCGAAGGCGATGATCATACAGTCCATGGCGATGAGAGAGCCCACGGAGATGTCGATGCCGCCAGTGAGCATGACGCAGGTCATGCCGCAGGCCACACAGATGAGGCCCGCGTTGCTGCGGAATACGTTCAAAAAGGTCTGTACGGTGGTAAAGCCCTTGCTGGCGTAGGCCACACAGCCCGCCGCGTACAGAAGCACAAACAGTACAATGGTGATGAGCAGCAGGGTGGTGTTGCTGTTCATCTTTTTCCGTTCTTTCAGCGCGTTTGCCGCCTTCATACGCTCACCGCCCCCTTTACCTCTTTCTCCGCCTGCTTCTTGGCAGACAACTTCTTAAAGTAGGCCTTCACGGGAGGCGCCTGGACGGCCACGATGATAATTACGATGACAGCTTTGAACACCGGGTTGACGGCGCTGGACACGCCCAGGTTGTACATGGTGGTGGTAATGGCCTGGATGGTGTAAGCGCCGATGATGGAACCGGCCAGATTGAAGCGGCCGCCGGCCAGGCTGTTGCCGCCCAGCGCCACCGCCAGGATAGCGTCCAGCTCATAGTTCAGGCCGATGTTGTTGGTGTCGGCGCTGGTGATCCGGGAGGAGGCCACCAGGCCCGCGATGCCGGCGCACAGGCCGCACAGCACATAGCACAGGAAGATAATCTTCTGGGAGTTCAGACCGGCGATGCGGCTGGCCTTCCGGTTGATGCCCACGGACTGGATGTACATACCCATGGCGCTTTTCTTAAGTACAACGGTAATCACGGCGATGCAGATGGCCGCGATGATGATGGGAGTGGGCACAGGGCCGATGTAGCCGCCGAACACGGCAAAGGCATCGTTGCGCACATAGACGATCAGGTTGTTGCACACCAGCAGGCCGATGGCTCGGGCGGCGGTCCACAAAATCAGAGTTGCCACCATGGGCTGGATATTTAGGTAAGCCACCAGGGCGCCGTTGAAAGCGCCGCAGATGCAGCCCATGATCAGGGCAGCCAGCACACCCACGATGAGGGGCACGGCCAGCTCGGTGGCCTGGGGGGCGGCGGCGCCGGCCAGCAGGGTACAGCACACGCCGGCGCTCAGGGCCATGACGGAGCCCACGGAGATATCCGTACCGGCCGAGGAGGAAACCACCAGGGTCATGCCGATGGCCAGGATGGCCACCTCGCTGCCGCGGTTGAGGATGTTGATGATACGGCCGTTGAGGGCTTCATTCTGGATGTAGATCTTGAAGAAGTCGTAAAAGTCCCGCCCCTGGGACACATCGTAGACGATGTTGACACACAGCACCAGCAGCATACAGAAGATGGGCAGGAACAGCTGCTGTTTGGTGAGTTTTTTCAGTTTACTCATTCTCGCTTGCACCTCCCGCGATGGCGGCCATGACCCGCTCCTGGGTCAGCTCGCCGTCCAGCTCGCCCACCTTGGCGCCGTCCCGGAGGACGGCCATGCGGTTGCAGGTACGGAGCATCTCCTCAATCTCAGAGGAGATGAACATGATGCTCTTACCCTCGCTGGCCAGCTGGACAATCAGTTTTTGGATCTCGGTCTTGGTCCCGATGTCGATGCCGCGGGTGGGCTCGTCCAGGATCAGGAAGTTGGGGTCGGTGGCCAGCCACCGGGCCAGGATGGCCTTCTGCTGGTTGCCGCCGGAGAGCTGCTTGATGGGGGTCTCCCGGCTGGCGGTCTTGATCTGGAGCAGATCGATGTAGCGGTCGGCGATCTCCTCCTGCTTAGCCCGGGACAGCTGCTTGAACATCCCCCGCTTGGCCTGGAGGGCCAGGATGATGTTCTCCCGCACGGACAGGTCGCCGATAATGCCCTCTGCCTTCCGGTCGTCTGGCAGCAGGCCCATGCCCAGGTTCATGGCGTCGATGGGCTGGTTGATCTTGACCTCCTTGCCCTCCACCTTCAGGGTGCCGGTCTGGGCCTTGTCGGCACCGTAGATGGACCGGGCCAGCTCGCTGCGGCCGGAGCCCAGCAGGCCGGTCAGGCCGATGACCTCGCCCTTGTGGATGTCCAGGTCAAAGGGCTTGATGGTTCCTTTGTGGCTCAGGCCCCGGGCGGAGATCTCCAGAGGAGCATCCGCGTCATAGGAGAAGCCCTCGGGCTTGATGGAGGCCAGGTCGTCAAAGTCCTTGCCCATCATGGCGGCCACCAGTTTCACCCGGGGCAGTTCCGCCACAGGGTACTCGCCCACCAGGGTACCGTTGCGCAGCACGGTGATGCGGTCGCACACGGCATACACCTGCTCCAGGAAGTGGGTGACGAACACGATGCCTACCCCATGCTCCTTCAGGCTGAGCATCATCTTGAACAGCTTGTCCACCTCGCTGTCGTCCAGGGAGGAGGTGGGCTCGTCCAAAATCAGCGCCTTGCAGTCCATGTCCACCGCCCGGGCGATGGCGATCATCTGCTGGAGGGCCAGGGAGTAGTTCTCCAGATTCTGGGTCACATCCACCTTAATGTCCAGCCGCTTGACCAGCTCGTCGGCTTTCTTGTTCATCGTCCGGCGGTCGATGGTGTGGAATGGAGTCATGGGCTCCCGGCCGATGAACAAGTTCTCCGCCACGCTCAGATTGGGACACAGGTTGACCTCCTGATATACAGTAGAGATGCCCACCTTCTGCGCGTCCAGAGTGGAGTGGTTTTTCACCGGCCCCTCGATGCCGTTCACCCGGATCTCGCCGGCCTCAAAGTCGTTAATGCCGGTGAGACACTTGATGAGGGTGGACTTGCCCGCGCCGTTTTCCCCCATCAGGGCGTGGATCTCGCCCTTTCGCAGGGTGAAGTCCACATTGTCCAGCGCCTTGACACCGGGAAAGGTCATGCAGATTCCCCGCATCGTCAGCACAATGTTGTCTTCCATGTCGCGTCACCTCTGTCATTTTTCGGAAATTCGGTATGAAATAGGGAGGACCCCATGTTGTGTGATATGGGGTCCTCCCTGTGGGGTCCTTATAAAGGCCTCCTCACACGATTGGGGAGGAATTAGTAGGGACGGGCGTCCAGAACCTCCTGGGTCACCTGGATGATGGGCATGGTCTCGCCGTTCACAGTGATCTCAGTCACCAGATCCTCAGCGGCGAACCAGGACTCCTCCATGTAGATCTCCTTCTCAGGAGTCTCGCCGGCTTCCAGCTGCTTGATGACCTCGTCCACGAAGGGAGCGGCCATGGGGTTACACTCGAAGGTAGCGTTCATGTTGCCGTCCAGAACGTGCTGCACAGCGGGCTTGTTGGAGTCGAAGGAGACGATGATCACGTCGCCGTCCACGCCGTAGGACACGCCGGCGGCATCCATAGCGGTCATAGCGCCATAGGCCTCGTTATCGTTCTGGCAGATCACCACGTTGAACTGACCAGCATAGCTCTGGCAGTAGGACTCCATGACTTCCTGGCCGCCGGCCTCGGTGAAGTCGCCGTTCTGGGAATCCAGGATGGTCCAGCCCTCACGGTCAGCCACTTCCTTGAAGCCCTCGGTACGGCCGATGGTGGCGGAAGCACCGGTGGAGCCCTCGATGACCAGGGCGTTGATCTCGCTGATGCCCTTGGCAGCGGCGTAAGCCTTCAGCCACTCGCCGCAGGCGAGACCCTCGGTCTTAAAGTCGGAGCCAACCCAGGACACATACTTGTCGGAGTCGTCGATGGTACGGTCAATGACGATGACGGGGATGCCGGCATCCTCACACTCGGTCAGAACGGTGTCCCAGCCGGTGGAAACGATGGGATCTACGATGATGTAGTCCACGCCCTGCTGGATGAAGCCGCGGATGGCCTCCAGCTGCACGGCAGAGTCGTTGTCGGCGTCGCTGAAGAGCAGCTCATAGCCGTTCTCCTCACTGAACACTTCCTTGGCGGACTCGGTGGAAGCGGTACGCCAGTCGGACTCGTGGCCCACCTGAGCGAAGCCCACGGTGATCAGGTCGCCGTCGGAGCTGCTGCCGGAGCCGGAGCCGCTGCCGCTGCCGGAACCAGAGCCGGAAGTGGAAGTACCGCCGGTGCTGCCGCAGGCGGCCAGGGACAGGGTCATTGCAAGGCTAAGAGTCAGTGCCAACCATTTCTTTTTCATTTCAAATCGCTCCATTCTGATAAGATTTGAATCGGTTCGGAATCCTCTTTCCGGAACCTCTTGTCTGGAGTATACCCCTGCACTTGTCCAATTGTCAATAATATATACGTATGAATTTCAATTTTATCGGTATAAACAATACAAATCTTGTCAAATATCGGCATGAAACACAGTACAATTTTATATATCTTTCCCAATCGTTCTATTTCTCCCTTTATTTCTCTTAATTTCAAAACATTTTCACTGAAATTTCAGCTTATTTCTTCACAATATCCCTTTCTTCTCAATGGTGAGAATGAACAAAACATCAACTTTTCCCAAATTTTCCCCCGGTGTTTCTTGTTGTTTTTTACAATACACTTTTACCCTCTCTCTCCTTTTGTTTCCTTAAATTTGTCTTAAAAGATGTCGTCGTCTATTTCCCCTGTTTCTGTACTTTTCCTTTTTGTCGAAATAAGTACGAACAAATTGTTGGAAATGTCAAATTTGCACTTTCTCCTTGAAATCCCCCTGCGCTGTGTGCTATGCTAAGGTCAACCAGCAGGCAGATCGCCTTGCAAAGGGGGAGACAGTATGGCGCCTAAATACCAGCAAGTGGCAGACGCCCTTCGCACCGATATTCTCGATGGCGTGTACGAGAAGCGGATGCTCCTGCCCACAGAGCAGCTTCTGTGTCAGCGTTTTCATGTCAGCCGCCAGACCGTGCGTCAGGCGCTGTCGGTACTGGCCTCCGAAGGCATGATTGAGCGCCGCCAGGGCAGCGGCTCCCACATCCTCCAGACCAAAGAAGCTCCCAATACCCCCCGGCGCACGGTGGCGGTCATTACTACTTATATTAGTAATTACATCTTCCCCTCCATCCTGCGGGAGATTGAGAACGTCCTGTCCGCCAACAACAGCGCCCCCACCCTCTACGCCACTCAGAACCAGATCTCCAACGAGCGGCGGATCCTTCAGTCTCTGCTGGACGGGGAGCTGCCAGACGGCATCCTGGTGGAGGGTACCAAGGCTGGCCTGCCCAACCCCAACCTGGACCTGTACCGCAAGCTCATCAGCCGGGGCGTACCTATGGTCTTTATGCACGGCATCTATCCTGAGCTGTCCGACTGCCTGTCGGTGCTGGATGACAACTACGGCGGCGGCCGCCAGCTGGTGGAGTACTTATATAAAAAAGGGCACCGCTTCATCGCCGGCATCTTTAAAAACGACGACCAGCAGGGCCTGCAGCGCTACGCCGGCTACGCCGATGCGCTCCGGGACTTAGGTCTCCCCCTGGAGGATCAGCGTGTCTTTTGGTATAACACCGAGAGCAAGGAGCATCTGCTCTCCGACAACACCTCCTGGGAGCAGGCCGCCGACGTGCTGCACAACTGCACTGCCGTAGTCTGCTACAACGATGAAATTGCCTCCCGCCTGGTCAGCCTGCTGCTCAGCCAGGGGGTGCGCATCCCGGACGATGTGGCCGTGGTCAGCTTCGACAACAGCCCATACAGCGAGCTGTCCATCCTGCCCATCACCTCCCTGTCCCACGGGGACTACAATGTGGGCCGCATGGCCGCCGAGCTGCTGGTCAGCCTCTTCAACGGCCACAGCGGCAAATCTCTTTTAGCCCCCTGGACCTTGGTCACCCGGAAAACCAGCTGAACATTCTCCTCCATATTCACAAAAAACAGGCACTTCCTCAGCTCTTGCTGGGGAAGTGCCTGTTTTGATGTCAATCAGAAGCCAATGGTACGCCGGGGTTCTTTCTCCACCCCCTGGAGCAGCCGCCGGGCCGCCTGCTCCAGATCAGAGGCGTTCAGGATGTCCTCTCCCTCCCCGGCAGCGGTGCGCAGGGCCATCTCCTCCACCGCTCCCTGAAAGAGGCGGCGGGCCTCCCGGCCATTGCCGAAGCAGTCCCCCTTCTGTCTGCGCAGCCGCTGAAAGAAATCCAGGCAGGCCGCTTTTCCCTCCTCCGGCAGGGCAAACCCGTCCTGCCGCGCCAGGTGCCCCAAAATCTTCCACAGGGTCTCGTCGTCATAGCCGGGAAAGTCCAGCACCTGGGCCACCCGGCTGGACAGGCCGGGGTTGGAGATGAGCAGCCGCTCCATCTCCCCGGGGTAGGTGGCAAAGATCACCAGGGTCTCCGGGTGCAGCTCCATGTGGCGCACCAGGGCATTGACCGCCTCCACCACATAGGCATCATCGTCCCGGCTGCTGAGCAGGGCACCCGCCTCGTCGATAAACAGCACGCCGCCCCGGGCCTTTTCAAATAAGGCCGCCACTTTTGGGGAAGTCTGGCCCAGGTAGGTGCCTACCAGCTGCTCCCGGCCCGCCTCCACAAACCGGCCGGTGCCCACCCCCTCCTCCCGGAGGATCTGGGCCAGCAGCCGGGCGGTGACGCTCTTACCGGTACCCGGCGGGCCGGAAAAGGCCAGATTGCGGCAGGCGGGTGCCATAGGCCGCCCCGCCAACG